>DATLQX010000067.1:0-7119 GCA_035534995.1 Chloroflexota bacterium
AATTAGCCATGAGCGTCAATGTCACCGCCGCGCGCGACCTATCCTCGCAAGACCTGGCCGAGCCTCAATCGAGCCGGCGGCGTGCTTGGCGGATCATCGCGCGGAACCGGCTGGCCATGGTGGGGCTGGTGATTGTGGTCCTCTGGGTCTTGCTAGCCATTCTGGCCCCCCTGGTCACCCGGTACGACCCGATCACCTCCCAGGATGCCTACCACACCCTGGCCGGTCCCACCGCCGCGCACTGGTTGGGAACCGACGACACGGGACGCGATGTGCTCAGCCGCCTAGCCTATGGGGGACGGGCATCGCTGGGAATCGGCGTGCTCGTGGTTCTGGCCGGCATGCTGATCGGGCTCCTGCTGGGAGGGGTCGCCGGCTTCGTCGGCGGGGCGCTGGATGAGTTGATCATGCGGCTGGCCGATATCGTGTTCGCCTTCCCGATCATCGTCCTGGCGATGGCGGTCAGCGCCGCCCTGGGCCCCAGTCTGACCAACGCGGCCATCGCCATGATCGTCGTGTGGTGGCCCACCTACGCACGGGTAGTCCGCGGCCTGGTGCTGGCCATACGCGAACGCGAGTTCGTCACCGCCGCGCGGGCCGTGGGAGCGAGCGAGTGGCGTATCCTCCTCCGCACGGTCCTGCCAAACACCATTGGGCCAGTGGTGGTGCTGGCCACCCTGGATATTGGGAACGCCATTCTTACCGTGGCCGGACTTTCCTTCATCGGCTTTGGCGTGCCACCGCCCAACCCCGAGTGGGGCGCGATGATCAGCACGGCCCAGAACTATCCCGATCAATGGTGGCTGTTCGTCTTCCCCGGCGTCGCCATCTTCACCTCGATCATGGGCTTCAACTTCTTCGGCGATGCCCTCCGTGACGCCCTCGATCCGCGCTCGCGCTGAGATTAGTCGATACTGGGCGCCCGCGGGCGCGCGATAATCGTGCTCTCGCCGGAGTAGTGGACCATGCCGGGCTTCCCCCCCTTGATCCGGCGCACGTTCCGCACCGGCGCGTAATCCACCGGCACGGTGGTGGATTCGCGGGCCTGACTGTGGTAGGCCGCCAACGCCGCCGCGTCGTGCAGCGCCTCCGGGCTCGGCGACTGCCCTGCCACCCGAAGAATGACGTGGGCACCGGGAATCTGGCGCGCGTGCAGCCAGATGTCGCGCGGGCCGGCCAGCCTGAAGGTCAGTTCCTCGTTCTGGCGGGCGCTTCGTCCCACCAGAATCTCCGTTCCATCGGCGGCGCGCAGGCGGAGCGGGACAGCGCGCGGCTCCGTCTTCCCTCCCGCACCTCTCCCCTTCACACCCTTCCCTGGCTTGCCGCCGCCCTTCTTGCGGACCTTGCCCGCCGGTTCGGGCCCCGCCAGAACCTCACGCGCCTCCGCGCGCACGGCGGCCAACGATTGCGGATCGGCCGCCAGGGCGGCATGCACGGCCAATTGATCGAGATAGTCGAGATCCTGGCGGGCGGCCTCCAGCAGTCCCGGCGTGATCGCCGCCGCGTCGCGCGCTTTTTGATACCGTTTGAAGAATCGCTGGGCGTTTTCCAGGGCGGTGAGCGCGGGGTCAAGGGGAATGGTGAGGTCCATCTCCGGCACTGCCAGTTCACGCACCCCCGTCTCGATCCCGTGCTGATAGGCCAGCACCATCTCCCCCTGGACCCGCATCTCGGCCAGACGCTCCGGGCCGACGATCGTTGATTCAAGGGACGTAATTTTCCGCCGCAGCATCGCCCGGTGCGGATCGATCAAGGCCAGGAGGGCCGCGCGGGGATGGGCGATCGGATCAGGGGTCCGGGCCGGCGCGTACACCGCGTCAAGCAGGGCCGCCAGATCGTGATAGAGGGTGGGCGCGCTCCCGAACTGACGCAGGGGGTAGGGGGCGTACTCGCGGAGCTTTTCGCCTTCCCACACGGCGCTGGGCGCCCCACGATCCGGACCATACCGCGCACGGATCGCCGCCAGGAGCGCGGTAGTCGAGGCAAGGTCGCGCCGCCCGCCGACCAGCGTGTCCACGGCGCCGGTGGTCACGTAGACCACCTCGCGGGCCAGGGTCGGGCTCAGGCCGTCGACCAGATCGAGCAGGGCCTTCCACAGCGGCGCCTCGTCCGCGAAGATCGTCAGATCGGCCGCCAGATCGCCGCCCAGGCTCTGCAACGGGTCGCGCTTGGGGCGGTCCTGGTGAGGCGGGGGCTGCATGGGCATGGGCGGGGTGAGGTAGGGATGATGGGGCAGCGTCACCCGGAAGCGGTTCTGATCGGGATGGATATGCTTCAGGGCCCCCAGCACCACCAATTCGGGGTCGGTCAGGATCAGGTTGCTATACCGCCCCATCAACTCGGCGATTAGGATCGACCGTACCGGGCCGCCCTGAAAGGTGAGGCGGAGAACCCGGTCCACTCCCTGCTGCTCGACCGCGACCAGACGCGAACCCTCCAGATACTTCCGGAGCAGCATAACCCAGGCGGTAGGCTCGCTGAAGGCGCTGGCCTGTTTCCGGGTGGTCCGCTGGACTCGGGCCTGCTGAGCATGAGCGGAGAGGACCAGCCAGTGATTCTCCTGCTCGGCCCAGAAGAGCATGGCCACCGCCATCGCCTCGGGCTGCATGATCTTGTCCACCCGGCCCCCTAGCAGGTGAAGACGGAGATCATCGGCCACGGCGCGGGTGGTTACGGAATCGAACGGCATGTCTCTCAGTATAGCCCAGGAGAGATCGGCCATCTGAATGCTGTGTCAGGCGATCCTGCCAATTCATTCGCGGGCGCGGGCTTCACCGCGGAGGGCAGGCCGTGGTACCCTCCTACCCAACCCATGGAAGCGAGAAGGGGGGGGAGAGCAAGGGTGACGCGGGTGGAAATGGTGAATGTCGGCGCGCAGAACTACGTCGTAGCGGGGCGCGTCGTGGCGGTCCTGGGGAGTGGTACGGCTCCGATTCGCCGGGTGATCCGCGACGGCAAGGAGCGCGGCTTGCTGCTGGACGTGAGCCAACATCGCGAACTGCGATCCCTGATCGTGCTGGATGACGGCCATATGGTGGCCAGCTTCCTGCCGCCGGCCCAGGTGATTCGGCGGTTAGCCGAGCCGGCCGGCACATTGGAGGAGTTGGACGCGGATGAATAAGCCGGCGCCCGGCGGCCTCCTGTTCGTCCTCTCGGGACCATCCGGGGTGGGCAAGGACGCGGCGATCGAATGCCTGAAAGCCACCGGCTTCGATGTGTACCATGTGATCACCGCTACCACCCGCGAACCACGGCCCACCGAGCGCCACGGGGTGGATTACTTCTTCTACTCGACCGCCGACTTTCTCGATTTGCTTCACCGAGGCGAACTGCTGGAATCGGCCGACCTCTACAACAACATGTATGGCACCCCTCGGCAGCAGGTGCGCGATCAACTGGCGCTCGGGCGTGACGTGCTCTTGAAAATAGACGTGCAGGGAGCCCGGCAGGTGAAGGCACGGGTTCCGGACGCCGTGTTCATCTTTCTCGCTCCGCCCTCCATTGACGATCTGGTGGAACGGCTCAAGCAACGCCGCACCGAATCGGAGGCACAGATCGCCCTCCGCCTGCAAAAGGCCTATGTCGAGATGGCGGCCATGGAGGGATACGACTACGTGGTGGTCAACCATCAGGACCAACTGAATCTCGCGGTCGAGCAGGTAAGCTGCATTATTGAAGCGGAACGCTGCCGGGTGCGCCGCCGCGTCGTGACCCTCTGAAGCAACAGGAAGGAACGTGTCATGCCCATCCAGGTTACGGTTTGGAATGAAAATATCCACGACCGCGAGGATCCCCGCACCCAGGCCGTGTATCCTCACGGGCTGCACGGCGCCATCGCCGACTCCCTGCGAAATACCCTGGGCGACCGGGCCACGATCCGCGTCGCCACCCTTGAGCAGCCCCAACATGGCCTGACCGCCGACGTGCTCGATTCAACCGATGTGCTCACCTGGTGGGGGCATGTGGGCCACGAACAGGTGGAGGACGCGGTGGTGGACCGGGTGCAACAGCGAGTGCTCTCGGGGATGGGGTTGATCGTGCTCCACTCCGGCCACCTGTCCAAGCCATTCCGGCGCCTGATGGGTACGAGTTGCTCCCTGCGCTGGCGCGAGGCCGACGACCGCGAGGTGGTCTGGACCGTCAATCCCGGCCACCCGATCGCCGCCGGCGTACCGGCGGCGATCGTGCTGCCGCGACAGGAGATGTACGGCGAGTATTTCGATATCCCCCAGCCGGACGAACTTGTCTTTATCAGTTCCTTCACCGGCGGCGAGGTGTTCCGCGGCGGCTGCTGTTTCCAACGTGGCCAGGGGCGTATCTTCTATTTCAGCCCCGGCCATGAAACCTATCCGATCTATTACGACCCCAACATTGGGCGGGTTCTGGCCAACGCGGTCGAGTGGGCCGCCGCCGGCACCCGCGCCGCCTACGACACCACCGCATGCCCCAACGCGCCAACCGGCTGGTTCGAGAAGCTTTAAATTGGTGGTCCTACCTTGAAATCCCGGCGTAAACGCCGGGATTTCAAGGTAGGACCTCGCCTGAACCGGAGAGACGCCGCCGCGACCGGCTACAGGGGACGGCGGCCGGCAAAGCCGGCGTCGATCTCATGCCAGTGGCGAATAGTCTCCTCGCCGTCCTGCCAGCAGAGAAAGATGACCCGATCGCCGCGGACACTGGGGAAATCGATCAGGGCGGGGCTCAGGCGTTTGATCACCACCCCGAGATCCTGAACCGCGCTCACCGCCTCCCGCATTTCGGCGTTCAGGGCGCCCAGCGCCTCGCGACGTGCCCGGAGTGGCCGCGCGAACTCCAGGGTATTGGCGCGGGTGCGCTTCCCCTCCATTGCCTCAAGCTCCTCGGCCGTCCACACGGCGGCCTCCCGAGCCCGGTGGAAGCGCCTGAACTGGTCTTTGATCGTGGGCAGAAGCGCGCATGCCTCCGTGAGGGTGAAGATGCGCGTGAACTCCCCCTGCCACTCGTCCATGCCGCGCCCCTCCCAATCCCTGATCATCTGTCAACGTTCATTCGTTCCACGCCCCGATCGCGGCGGGTACCCGCTTGCGGGTGTCGCGCTACCACCCGACTTCAGTCGGGGGCTTGGGATAGTATGCCGTTCAGTGTACGGTAAAGAAAAGACGCCGGACCCTCGCCCAATGGCGTCTCCCTCCCCATTCGTCCAGGATCGAGCCTGGTCAAGTGACCGATGGCATACCGGCGCCCATGCCACACACTACATAGAGAGCGAACGGCGTGGGCCGTTCCGCCAGTCGATTGGGAACAGGTGAGTCATGAGTACGGAGAATGAGACAAGCACGGGTATGTTGGCGGCGATCTCCAATGAATTGGCCGGAGCGGTGGATCTGGCGGGCAAGAGTATCGTAGCGGTGCGGGCCCGGCGCCATGTCGCGGCGGCCGGCATCGTCTGGGCGTCGGGGGTGGTAGTCACCGCCAATCATGTCGTCGAGCAAGAGGAGGACATCACCCTGATCGTGCCGGGCGGCAAGGAGGCGAAGGCAACCCTGGCGGGGCGTGATCCCGGTACCGATCTGGCGGTGCTCCGAGTCGATGATTCAAGCCTTGTTCCGGCAAGTATTGGTGACTCGGCCAATCTGCGGGTGGGGCAATTCACCCTGGCGGTAGCCCGACCGGGCGGGGAAGGGCTGGCGGCCAGCAGCGGCATCATCAGCGCGATCAGCGGTGGCTGGCGCACCTGGAAGGGCGGCATGGTGGATGCCCTGATCAAGGTTGACCTCACGCTGTACCCCGGCTTCTCCGGGGGGCCGCTGGTGGACGCGGCGGGACGAGTCGTGGGGCTCAACACTTCCGGTCTCTCACGCGGCGGGTCGCTGACCATTCCCACCAGTACCATCTCACGGGTGGTTGAGGCGCTGCTGGCGCGGGGCAAGATCAGCCGGGGGTACCTGGGTGTGGGTCTGCAACCGGTGCGACTCCCCGAGGATCTGCGACAGACCCTTTCGCTGACCCAGGCGGGCGGCCTGATGCTGGTCAGGGTGGAGGAGCAAGGGCCAGGCGCTCGGGGTGGTCTGCTGCTTGGCGACATCCTGATTACCCTGAAAGAGAAGCCGGTCGAGGATACGAATCATGTGCAGGATCAACTGGGGCCAGAGAGCGTGGGAAACGCCTTTCCCGCCAGAGTGATTCGCGGGGGCGCCCTGCATTCCCTTACTCTGACCGTGGGCGAGCATCAAGAGACAGGACGGTAATCGATGGCAACGGCAATTCTCCCCCCAATAGGACACGCGCCGCTGCTGGATGACACCACGGCGGCTCTGGCCGCCTACCTTGGTCCACGGGTCGTGGAGGTGCGATCAGGGGAACGCGGGGCCGGCTCGGGAGTCATCTGGGGTTCTGATGGGCTGATCGTGACCAACGCCCATGTCGTGCGTGCCCCCGCCATGGAGGTGGTGCTGGCGGACGGCACGGTGCTGCCCACCACGGTAACCGCTCGCGACGAAACGCACGACCTCGCCGCCTTGCGGGTGGCGGCGACCGGCCTGCCCGCCGCCGCCGCCGGCGACTCCGACAGCCTCAGGGTGGGTCAGGTGGTCCTGGCCATGGGGAACCCGCTGGGGTTGACCCGAGCCCTGACCATGGGGATCATCCATGCCCTGGGGACCGGGGATCGCGGACGCTGGATTCAGGCTGACATCAGGTTGGCGCCCGGCAACTCCGGCGGGCCGCTGGTTGATGTCGAGGGAAAGGTGATCGGGATCAACAGCATGATCGCGGGCGGCCTGGCCTTGGCGGTCCCCAGTTCCCTGGTGGCCAGGTTCCTGGCCGGCGACACCCGCCCCGCGTACCTGGGCGTGCGGGTTCAGGGGGTTCAGCTCCCTGGAGCCGAGGGCGCTCGCTGCTTGCTGGTTCTTGAGACCATCACTGGGGGACCGGCCGCCCGCGGTGGACTGCTGCCCGGAGATCTCTTGCTCACCGCCGGGCGGACCACCCTGCGCGAGCCGCGCGATCTGCCGGTGACCTTGCGGGATCTGGCGCCGGGCACGCCGCTCCCCCTCACCATCCTCCGGGCCGGCCTCCGGCGCGAGATCACCATCGTGCTGGGAGAATCGCCGAACGATGCCTGATCCTGCTCCCAGAACC
>DATLQX010000068.1:0-2138 GCA_035534995.1 Chloroflexota bacterium
TTCCCAGAATATGAGCTTTAGCTCACTTTGTCAAGCATTGGGAGAACAATGGCCGCCACCACCATGCGACGGACGCCCCGCCAGGCACGCTCACAGCACAAGATCGAAGCGATCCTGGATGCCGCCGAGGCCGTGCTGTCCCAGGAGGGTCATAGCGGTTTCACCACCAATGCCATCGCCGCCCAGGCCCAGATCTCCATTGGCTCGCTCTACCAGTTCTTCCCGAACAAAGAGGCGGTCGTGGCGGCCCTGTGCGACCGTTTGCTGGAGGAGATGCGGGTCTGCCGCGATACGCTGTTCGTGCCGGAGGCTGCCACCATGTCGCATGGGGAGTGGTCGGACCAGGTAGTAGACCAGTTGGCGCACACCCATGCCGCGAATCCCAGTTTCCAGCGCCTCGTCTGCGACCCCGCCTTTTCGCCCGAGATGGCAGCCGCCGAGGCTGAACTGCAACGCGACATTCTGGACGGGGTGACGCGGGTCTGCGCCGCCTGGCGGCCCGATCTCCCGCCGGAACAGTGCCGTCTCCACGCCGCCATGGGGGTGAGCGTGGTCAAGGCGGTGCTGCCGATCGCCGCCTCGGCGCCCGATCCCACCTTCGCCCTGAACGAACTGAAGACCATGCTGCGCTGCTACTTCGAGCCGATCTTCGGCGCAAGCGCGGCCAGGTGACCAGAATCACCCATGTTTATGATCCTTCAGCGGGATGGGCCGGGACGCGGATCCGGACGGTGCTGCCCGTAGAGCCGCTTTCCAGCAGATCCAGTTCCCCGTCCATTGCTCGCGCGAGGCGCCGGCCCAGGTAGAGACCCAGGCCGATCCCCACCCGCCCGGATCGCATTTTGCTGCCGGCTAGCCGGCCAAAGCGGGTGAACAGTTGCTCCCGCTGTTCATTCGGCACCCCCGGCCCATGGTCGCGTACGCGGATCTCAGCCTCCGCGCCCAGGCGCCGCCAGTTCACCTCGATCACGCCCTCGCTGGGCGAGTACTTGGCGGCATTGTCCAACAGGCTGGCGAGAATCTGCCGTAAACGGTTTGGATCGGCCCTCACCTCCAGGTCATGGGGGCCGCCGAGACTGGCGCGCTGGCTTCTATAACTCCCTTGCAGTTCCGCGACGGCCTCTTGAATCAGCGGTTCGATCGGGAGACTCCGGCTCTCCACGGTCAGCGGCCCATCTTCCGCCTGGCTGAGCAGTAGAAGATCCCCGACCAGCCGCTGTTGGCGATCGGCGGCCAGCACGATGTGATCGGCCTGTTGTCTTCTGCGTGCCTCGGGCATACGCTCCCAATAGTGCTGCAGCATCTCGGCGAAACCGATGATGGCCGTAAGAGGAGTACGGAGTTCATGGCTTACCGAGGCCACGAAGTCGCTACGCAGCCGGGCCAACTCTTCCGCCGCCCGCGCTCGCTCCTGCTCCGCCTCGAAAAGGCGTAGGTGGCGGAGAGCCTGAGTGATGCGCTCGCCGAATACCGTGGCTAGGTGGACGTGCCAGTCACTGTAACGCTCTTTCGTGGTGCTCGTGACCTCGAACACTCCCACCAGTCGCGCATCAAGCATCAGCGGGATGCTGATCAGACTTCGGATTCGGTGCGGGCCGATCCGAGGCGGGATGTCTCGCCAGTCGGGGTCGGCCGTCCCTGTTGCAGGCTCAACCAATTGTTCGCAACCTGGGTCAGGGAGAAGAGCCGAGTACCGATTGCCACCGGCGGCGACCCGTGCTGGGCAATCACGGTCAGCCAGTCCTCGGCCGGCACCAGGATTTGCGCCTAATCGGTAGGGAGGATCTTGCCGACCTGGGCAAGGATCAGCGAGTAGAGATCCCGAAGTTCAAGCGCGCCGCCATAAGGGCGAGGCTCAAGGGGATGATCATCCAGAGCGCCCACCGGGGCCAGGATTCCCAGGGGAGATACCAGATGAGGAGGCCGATAGCCTCCAGGGCCAGGCCGGCCCCGGCTAACCCCCAGCGCTCCGCCCAGGCGTAATCCGGCAGGAAGGTATTGATGAGAAGAACCGTCCCAGCCACTCCCACCTAGAGGACAGCCGCGAACCGACCGGCGAGACGCGACGGGAGCAACGGCTGATTCTCGCGTGGCTGCCCTCGTGCGCTCACCACAGCCCCCTCGATTGGTTCGATACT
>DATLQX010000069.1:0-19186 GCA_035534995.1 Chloroflexota bacterium
AGATCGCTTACGGACTCGAAGTGGTGTCCGCGATGCACGCCGGGAATGGCCGGCGTATTTACTCGTTCCAGGATCAAGGTATGGATGGTGCGCTCGCAGAGATATTCGGTGATCTCGGTGCGGGTGTAATAGGCGCCGAAAGCTTTTTGGTTGATGTACTTCTCGAAGATATACCCCAGCACGTCCGGGTTGAGCTCACCGTCTTGGCCGCCCGGCGTATCGTCCAGGTTCCAGGTGTACGCCCGGAAGAGAGCGAATAGGATATCGAACGCCCGGTCGGGAATGGCGATCCGAGGATTCCGAAGCTCGATCGGATGGGGCAGGAACAGGCCGCCATTCAGATAGCAAATCTCCCCCAGCAAGGCATTGGCTTCCGCTGACCGCTGGTACGCCGGCTTGGCGAACCCCTCGAAAAAGAGCGCGCGCAAGAACCGGCTGTAATACAGGTCCGTCCCGCACTCCTTGCTGGCCGCAAGCTTATCCAGCAGGTAATCGTACTTGCCTCGGTCCAAGAAGCCCTTGCGCTGAAGGAAGTAGATAAACATCAAGCGGTTGAGCAGCACCGAGGCGTACCACCGGCGATCGCGTTCATCGTCGATTCCACCTATGAGTGGTAGGAGATCTTCATGCACCTTCTGGAAGTCGGTAAAGAAGCGCTTGGTGACCCACGACACATCCAGGGCTTTCCGCAGGTTATCCGCCGCCTTGATCACCGGCACCTTGCCGTATTGATCCAGCTCGCTGAGGTCGAAGAACATGGCGCTGAGCTTGCCGATCAGGAGGTCGCCCGGCTGCCCCTTCACGTAGAGGTGGTGTCGCGGGTACAGTTTGCCCGCGTCCCGCTTCACCCAATACCAGAGACTTTGCGTGTAATTGCCCGCGTGATCGTTTCCATCCAGGAAGATCAGGAGGTTCTCATGATAGGTTTGCGCGATCTGCTTGTGGACCGCCTCGCGGCTTTGGGCGTCTGGGATACGCCCGTCGCCGGCGGTCACTTGCAGCACGGCCACTCCGGCCAGCTGGGCGATCTGCCTATACTCATAGACGACGGCCGCTGCCGTAATCGACACGGGCCGGGGGCTGGCTGGTCGGCTCCAACCCAGAACCTCAATGAAGAGATCCTTGAAATTGAAGTCCTGGAGCTTCTTACGCGCTTCCTCCCCGTTATATGCCATTCGTAACCGGCCTCTCCCTAGCCAAACAGCCCCATTTCGTCAATCAACACCAATCGATAGCGGGCGGGGACATCCGGTAACTGCTGAATCACCGTGCTATTGCTCATCACCCTGGCGGCCAGGCCGAACTCATCCACATAGGATTGCCACATCTTCACCAGGTTCTTCGGGCAAATGATCAGTTTGTGGGACTAAGAGCGTCGGATCGGTGCAATAAATACAGCTTGGCATGCAAGGGATGGCGCAAGAATAGCTTGACGATGGCCCGAAGCTGCGCGCTCAAGCGGCGGAGACCGGCCTCGTCTTCATTGGTTGGCGCTCCAAGCATCAGTTGCTCGTGGAACTCGCGCGCCATCCGGTTTTTGAGCACCAGCATCGTCTGCTGGTCCATGCCGCCGTCTATGGTGGCCAAGCTCATGCCTTCGCGCAGTTGATCTTGCGGTAACCGCTGCATACCAACCAGCAAGCGGCAGCAGGCACCTTCACCGCCAGGCCATGCCTCGATATGAGTATCGATACGCCGCCATCCCCGGAGGTTGAAATAGCCGACGCAGAAATCGGCGCGCGCGCACATGCCCAGCGCGGCCCCCAGCGTGGGCAGGAGGTGCGCGTCGATGTTGTCGAAGATACGGGGCATGGGATCCTCTCGCGCGATGCCCAGCGGGCGGATTGAACACCGCTAAAGCCTCAGTTTACCCCGAAAGAGAGGCCAGGATACGCGATCTCTTGATAGCGCCGCCAGTCCGGTTCCCAAACGCTGGTCACGACCAACTCCGAGACTGACCCAAGACCACCGCGTGGGCGGCGGAGCATAGTTCAATCTATTACCGCAGCACGATGAACCGGGCCTGCGCCTGCGTGGTATCCATGGCCACGTCCATCAGGCGGATGTCAATGTAGTAGATACCGGGATGGGTGGCTACCGAGACGGCCGGCTTGCCCATGATCGCGGAGGCGTTGGTCAGCTTGGCGGGGAAACGCACCCGCACCGTGTAGTCGCCATGATGAACGTGGGCGGTATAGATCACGAAGCCGTAGTTGGGCAGGAAGACGATCACCGCCGCCGTGGGGAACATGGCGCCAGTGGGCTCCTTGCAGGTAAAGCCCGTGCCCTTCACTGTGAGCCAGGCGCCCACGTGCACGGGATTGGGGCTGACATGGACCTTGCCCATGCAGAGGCCGGCGGCGGGCGACTGAGCCCGCGCCAGGCCGGTGAGCGGAGCAAGGAGGCCGGCCGCCAGGATCAAGGCTCCCATGGCCCGGAGCAGCCAGGTTCGATTGGTCATCAAGCAGATCCTTTCTCACAAGCATTGGGAGTCGCGAGATTCCGAGCCTCCCTCTTCGTTATACACCCATAGGCAAGGGGCCGCGCCATCCCCAAAAGGAAAAGCCTCCCCTGGCCTGACAGGGGAGACCTTTCTGTTGTCTCTGCTACGCTTTCAGCCGACCACGGTCGGCGTTCGCTACCACCCGACCACAGTCGGGGGGCACCAAACGGGATCAGGCGGGTTCGTCCTGAACGATCAGCTCCTCGTCATCTCCACGCGAGGGCAAGCGGATCGGCTCCAGGGTGGGAGTTTCCTCCTTGAGGATCACCTTCTCGGTAATCCGGCAGCGGCGGATGTCCTGGCGCGAGGGGATCTCATACATCACGTCCAGCAGCACCTCTTCCACGATCGTGCGCAGGCCGCGGGCGCCGGTCTTGTGCTTGAGCGCCTCGCGCGCGGTAGCCCGAATCGCCTCCTGGGTGAAGACCAGTTCCACTTTATCCAGGTCGAAGAACTTCTTGTATTGCTTGACAATCGCGTTCTTCGGCTCGGTCATGATCTTGATCAGCGTATCCTCGTCCAGCGCCTCCAGCATCACCGCCACGGGAAGGCGGCCGACGAACTCGGGGATCAGGCCGTAGGCCAGCAGATCCTCGGGGATCACATGACGTTGGGCCGCCGATGCCGAGGGCTCCTCGCTGCTCTCGGGGACACGGAAGCCGAGCCGCTGATGCTTGTGGACTCGCGCATCGATAATCTTCTCCAGACCCTCAAAGGCGCCGCCGCAGATGAAGAGGATATTGGAGGTATTGATCTGGATGAAGTCCTGATGGGGGTGCTTCCGCCCACCCTGGGGTGGGACGTTGGCGATTGTTCCTTCGACGATCTTCAGCAGAGCCTGCTGCACACCCTCGCCGGAGACGTCGCGGGTGATCGAGGGGTTATCAGACTTCCGGGAGATCTTATCGATCTCGTCGATGTAGACGATACCCTTCTCGGCCCGTGGAATGTCGAAATCGGCGGCCTGGATCAGGCGGAGGAGGATATTCTCCACGTCCTCGCCCACGTACCCGGCTTCGGTCAGAGCGGTGGCGTCGGCGATGCAGAACGGCACGTCAAGGATGCGGGCCAGGGTCTGGGCCAGGAGGGTTTTGCCGCAGCCGGTGGGGCCGACCAGGAGAATATTGCTCTTGCCCAGCTCGACATCATCGATCTGCATCCCGGCGGCGACCCGCTTGTAGTGATTGTAGACGGCGACCGAAAGCACGCGCTTGGCCCGATTCTGCCCTACCACATACTGGTTGAGTTGCTCGAAAATACGCTTGGGTGGAGGGATCTTGGTGATGGGGAGTTTTTGCTTGGGCGCGTTCGCCTGCTCTTCCTCGATGATCTCGCGGCAGAGGTCAATACACTCATCACAGATATACACACCGCCAGGCCCCGCGATAAGCCGGTGGACTTGCTCCTGGCTTTTGCCGCAGAACGAGCAGCGATACTGGACGCGGGGCGGCTTCGTGTTGGCCATGGCGGTTAGTCCTCCGCGAGCTCCGGAAAATCGGCGTCGACGAGCACCTCGTCAACGAGACCATAGTCTTTGGCTTCCTTGGCGGTCATAAAGAAATCACGCTGGGTGTCGTGATTGATTTTCTCATAGGACTGGCCACAGTGGTGAGCGAGAATTTGATTCAACCGCCGGACCGAGCGGAGAATCCAGCGAGACTGGACCTCGATATCCGGCGTGGCGCCCTGGAAGCCGGCACTGCCCTGGTGGATCATAATCTCCGAGTTGGGGAGAGCGAAGCGTTTGCCCTTGGCTCCGGCCGCCAGGAGGACGGAGGCCATGCTGGCGCACATGCCCATGCAATAGGTGGAAACCGCGGGTTTGATCTGCTGCATGGTGTCGTAAATAGCCAGGCCGGCGGTGACGTGACCGCCGGGGCTGCTGATATACATACTGATGTCGCGTTCGGCGTCCTCGCTCTGGAGGAACAGCAACTGCGCCACGACCAGGCTGGCCATCTGAGGCTCGATCGGCGTCGTGATAAAGATAATCCGATCCTTGAGCATGCGGGAATAGATATCGTAGGCGCGCTCGCCTCGATTGGTGGACTCGACGACCATCGGTACCAGGCCCATGGCTAGTTCTCCTCTTCGTTGTGCGGGATCGAGGGCGTCTCGGGTTCAGCGGGCGCCGTCTCGTCCGCCGGCGACGCGGCCGCGGCACTATCTTCGCCAGCCGATGAGGCGGCTTCGGCGGTGGCCGAAGCGGGCTCGGCGTCGGCGGCCGCTCCCTCGACCGGCGGGGTGGTTAATTCAACCAGGCGGGTAATCGTGAACCCCTTGCGGAGCCGGCGCTCAATGCGCTTCCGCAGATCCTCGGAGGTCAGCAAGCGCCGCCGTTCCTTATTGCTCAGGGTAGGGGTGGAGGCAACCAGACGGACCTGCTCCTCGACCTGCTCCTCGGGGACTTCTACCCCCTCGGCCCTGGCCACCGCCTCCAGCACCAGATCGGCCCGCACGCGCTGCTCGGCGGCCGGGCGGCCCTCCTCGCGCAATTCATCAAGGGTCTTCCCGACCACCCGCAGATAGCTGTCCATGCTGATTTTGCGCTCGTGCTCCACGTTTTCCTGGAGCCGATGCATCATGTCATCAAGTTCTTGGTCGACCAAAGGCGGCGGCGCCTCCACGGTGGAGAGGGCGACAACTTGCCGCACCACATCCTCGTAGTAGGCATCCATGGCCTGATTACGGCCCTGAGTTTCCATCGATTGCTTGAGGGCCGCGCGTAATTCCTCAAGGGTATCGTAGTTGCCGAAAGTCTGGGCGAACGCATCGTCCAACTCCTGGGTGGTCTTCCGTTCCAGGCGGAGTACCTCCAGGTGAATGGTCATCTGCTTCCCCGCGTGCTCGGCGGGTGTGTAATCCTCGCCAAGATCGAGGACGGCGTCCTTGGTTTCACCGGCCTGCAAACCAATGATCAGATCGGAGAGGCCGGGGATGGGGAGGCCCGGAGTCTCCTCGGCGGAGAGCTTGTATTCCCACGACTCCTGGTCCACGAGGGTCTCGTCACCCACGGTGGCCAGCAGGCGCAAGGTCGCCACGTCGCCCGCCTCGGCCGGGCGATCCTCGACCGGTTCCCAGGGGGCTTGCTGCTCCTGGGCTCGGATCAACACCCTGTCCACGTCCTCGGTGGTCACCTCGGGGATCTGGGGCGTGACGCGGAGCGAGTGGTAGTCGCCCAATTGGGCTTGGGGCCGTACATACACCTTGGCGGTAAAGCTGAGCGGCTTCTCGGGATCGACCTCGTCCGTCTTGGGCGAGTCAACATCGGGGTAGCCCAGCGGCTGCAGATCATAGTCCTTGATCGCCTGGGCGTAGGCATCGTTCATGCAGATGTCCGTCGCCTCGCTCAGCAGGGTCTCGGGTCCAATGGCCCGCTCCAGCACGGCGCGCGGCGCCTTGCCGGGTCGGAAGCCGGGCACGCGGTAGCGCCCCGCTAGTTTCTGGTAGGCCTTGTTCACGGCCCCACTCAGCATTTCCGGATCTATTTCTATCTGGAGTTGCACCTGGCTCTGGGGCAGATGCTCTACTTCAACCCTCACGGGCGACCGACCTCACTAGCAAAACTCTGGGAAAACATGTAAATGGTTGGGGAACGATCGTGGGGAAGGAGGGACTCGAACCCTCACGCATTGCTGCACATGATCCTAAGTCATGCCCGTCTGCCAATTCCGACACTTCCCCCAACACTGGATAGGATAGCATATACGGATGCCCGGGCTGAAGAGAAGCGTAGGGGTAGGCTCTCGCCCTTCTCCCATGATATGCACAGCCTTTCGGTGGTGTCAAATAAGGTAAGTGGGGTAAGATCGGCGCGGGGAGGGGACGCGGTGGGTGCTCCCCGCGCCGGCCCGCCCCACGGGCCAGGGGAAAGACGAGACGGGTGGATCTGCTGTATCGCGCCTTCGGGCAGGAATATGTCTGGCTGCAACTGACGGTGGCGACGGTCGCCGTGTTCGCCATTGCCCTGGCGCTTACCCCCTTGCTGGGCGCGGTGTCTCGCCGAACCGGCATCCTTTCTCCGGGTGATCGGGAGCGCGACACCCGGACGGATCGGGTGCCGCTGCTGGGCGGGGTCGCCTTTTTTCTCGCCTTCATGATTGGCATGGCCCTCTTCGAGCCGCTCACCGGCCACCGCCGCGATTCGCTGAGCGGCGTCTCGATCGACGCGGGGAACCTGATGCTCCATCTGCATGGACTTCTCCTGGGCGCCGCCGTGGCCGTGGCGATCGGCGTTCTTGATGATCTATTCAATCTGCGTCCGGGGATCCACTTTCTCGGGCAGGTGGCGGCGGCCGTGATTGCCTTGAAAGGCGGTCTGGCTACCGTGAATGGGATCTCCAACCCCCTGGCCGACCACTTCTTTTATGCCCAACCCGAGAAACATTTGCAAATCCTCCTGCCTCTGCCGGTAGCGGGCGCCTTCACTCTCTTCTGGCTCGTGGCCATGATGAACACGGTCAACTTCCTCGACGGCCTGGATGGCCTGGCCGGCGGCGTGGTGACCATCGCCGCCATCCTCCTGGCCATCTGGAGCGGGCGCGTGCATGGTCAGGGCGCCACCACCCTCACCGGCAGCGAGGTGTTGGTCCTGCCGCCGCTGATCCTGGCCGCCGCCCTGATCGGCTTCCTGGTCTTCAACTGGGCCCCGGCGCGTATTTTCATGGGTGATTGCGGGGCTCAGTTCGCCGGCTTCACCCTGGGAGCCCTGGCTATTCTGGGACCGGCCAAGATCGGCACCGCCCTGTTGATTCTTGCCGTGCCTATCCTCGACATTGCCTGGGTCTTCGTGCGCCGCCCCAGCAAGGGACGGGGCTTCGCCAGCGCCGACCGGGGGCACCTCCACCACCGCCTCCTGGACCGGGGGATGAGTACGCGACGGATCGTGCTCTCCTTCTATGCCATCTGCGTCGCCCTGGGAGCGATTGACCTGGTGCTCACCCGCACCTCCAAGCTGATCGCCTTCCTGGTGGTCACCGTGGCCACGGTCGTCCTCCTGATCCGGGTCACCGAACGCGCCCCAGGCAAGCCGTTCCTCGGGCGGCACGCGCCGCCCGCGCGGTGATGAAACCTGCTCGCGCCGTGGGAATCGGGGCGAACGAACCATGGTACCCTAAAAGGGCCGCCGTGCACGTCACCCGCGATAAGGAGCCGCGAATGATCCGGGCATTTCCCCTTCCATCCTCGCTGATTGCCTGCCTGTTCATCATCGGCGCCCTGATTGCCGGCCCAGCGCCGGCCGAGGCCGCGCGCCTGCCCGCGGCAAAATCCCCCGTCGTCGCGCCCAGTCGCTCTAGTGGCCGCCTGGGCCCCTTGATCAATATCCCCCAGACCTGGAACAATTGCGGCCCAAGCTCGGTTGCCGAAGTGCTTTCCTACTGGGGGATCGACCGTAGCCAGGCTCAGGTACAAGCAGTCCTGCGCGCCGACGGGAATCCCTATGGCATGGCGCCCTATGGCGTGCCTGGGTATATGCGCGGCCTTGGCATGCGGGCACTGCTGGGGGTCGTGGGTTCCGAGCGCCTGGTAAAGGCTTTGGTGAGCAACGGCTTTCCCGTCATTGTGAGCCAATACGTAAGCGCGACGGATCATGTAGGACATTATCGGCCGATTCAGGCATACTCCGACAAGCAGCGGGTCTTTGTCTCCAGCGATCCCTACCTTGGACAGGATCATACAATCGGCTATGACGAATTCAACGCCATATGGCAAAGCACCAATCGGCGTTTCCTCGTGCTGTATCCGCCCTCGCATCAGGCATTATTGCAAGCAGTACTGGCTGCCGACAACTGGGATGCAACCACTGCCTTCCAGCAGGATCTTGCCCATGACTACGCTTTGCTCCAGGGCCGGGCGGCCGATACCACGGGCTATGGCAGCCCAAAAGGTTACTATTTGAGCATTGCATGGGATGACCTGCAACTCCGTCGTATCGCGGCGGGACGCCAGGCCCTCCAGCAAGCACGCCGGCTCGGCGCAAGCCCCATCGTCTCCGGCTGGATTACCGACGCACTGGCGCGCGCGTAACCAGCAGGATCGGTACATTGGGGACAACAGAGAGCACCGGGCGGCCAGAGCATCGCTGAAACGGAGTCGCATCATGCCAAAAACCGATCAGTATGGCGAGTATATCGTCCCAAGCGTGGCCCTCGAACCGTATACCCTTATTTTCGACCGGCAAAGGCAGCGACCGGTACTGTGCCTGCTGGGTGTTCTTCCTTTACCCGTGGGCGCGGAGATCGAACTTTCCGATCCCAACCTAAGCGCGACCGTTGTGCAAGTACGCCTAGTAGTCGGCGGTGAACGTGGGGCCACCCTTCACCTCGACGTAAGCGTCCCACCCGCGTATTGGGGTGAGCGGGACGAGATGATGGAGGAAGTCATAGCCGAGGCGGAGGAAACGGTAGCCGAGGCGCAAGAAGCCGTGGCCGATGGCCAGGGAAGTCTGGCCCCGTCGATTCCGCTATCCTCACGCTGAGTCCGGAGTCTGACCGGGGCGGCGATTGACGAGCCATCCACGACAGTACACGGGCTATCCGGTACCATTTGGGGGTGGAAGAGGATGGGGATGGGCGCGGATAAGGCAGAGAAAACCAGGCGGAGCGGACATGCGCCCAGCACGCGGCAGTCCATCCTGGTGGTAGAGGACAATCCCCAGTTGCTGGAAGTGCTCGGAATACTGCTCGACTTCGAGCGATACCGCGTTACGCTCAAGGCGGATGGGCAGGAGGCACTGGACTGGCTGGCCCGCCGGCGTCCGGCCCTGGTGATCCTCGACTGGCGACTCCCGAAGGTGGGCGGCGACCGCGTACTTGCCGCGATTCGCGAGCGGTACGGTGCCTGTGTCCCGATCTTGGTGCTCTCGGCCGTCGCGGATTCAGCGGAAGCGCGCCAGGCCCGCGCGGATGCCTACCTTCGCAAACCATACGCCATTGAGGAATTGGTGGCCACGATTCGCCGATTGCTCGCGGCCTAATCAAATGACGGCGCGGAGAAATCGAGCGCCATGCTGGAGCATCCCGCGCCGCTGACCCTGATCTCGCCGGCCGGAGCCCTCTCATTCGAGGAAGTACTCCTTCGCGTGGCGCGGCACGAGATTGTCGATGGGTTGGAGGCCCGCGCCCCTAAATCGGAGATCTCAGCCTGACTTTGGTTACTCCCGCGCCGGCCCGATCAGCAGTTCCACGATCACCACGTCGCGCCAGACCCCGTCCAGTTGGGCGTGACGCCGGTAGAGGCCCACCTCGCGGAAGCCCAGGCGGGCGCAGACGGCGCGACTGGCGGCGTTCTCGGGGAAGACGCGGGAGACCAGCTTCCAGAAGCCGCGCTCCTCGCAGGCGGCGATCAGCGCCGTGAGCGCCGCCCGCCCCGCCCCGCCGCCGCGCGCCGCCCGATCCGTGTAGACCGAGAACTCGGCGATCCCGGCGTAGCAGGGGCGAGATCGGTAGAGGCTGGCCCAGGCCGCCGCCACGACCTGATCCTCTCGTTCGGCCACCATGGTGGGGTACCGGTCGCCCCGTTCGGTCAGGGCGGCCAGGATCTGGGCCGCGTCACGCGGCTCCGTCTCAAAGGTGGCCACCCGGTCGGCGATCCCCTGGCTGTAGACGCGGGCGATCGCGGGCGCGTCCTCCGGGCGGGCGGGGCGGGTGGTCGGATTCACCGGCAACACTCGGCGCCACAACAGGCGTTCGCGGCCGAGGTCGAGACCAGGAGGAGGGGCGAGGCGGCGGTAAGCGGCTTGACCGCCCGAACAAAGGCGCTGGCCAGCTTGCCGTCGCCTGCTTGCCAATCGGCGGGAAGCGTACTGGGGTCGAGCCCGGCCTCGGCGGCAGTGTAGCGGCGGGTAATCTCCACGCCCACCTCGGTGAAGCCGGACCGGACCAGCAGATCGGTGTAGGTCTCGATCGGGAGCGCTCCGGCCAAACAACCCACCCACGCCTCCATATTGAGGCGGAGGGCCTCGGGAATCGGCCCATCGGCCACCACGTCGGAGACCGCGAAGCGGCCGCCGGGCCGCAGCACCCGGAACGCCTCGCGGAGCACCTGGCCCTTATCGGCGGCCAGATTGATCACGCAATTGCTGATCACCACGTCCACCGAGTTGCTGGGCAGGGGAATGTCCTCAATCCTCCCTTTGAGAAAGGCCACGTTGCGGGCGCCGGCCTCCGCCTGGTTGGCCAGGGCCAGGGCCAGCATCTCGTCGGTCATGTCCAGCCCGAAGGCGAACCCCTCGGGACCGACCCGCCGGGCGCTGAGCAGCACGTCGATCCCACCGCCGGAGCCGAGATCCAACACTGTTTGCCCTGGCTGAAGATCGATCAGAGCGGTGGGGTTGCCGCAGTCCAGCGAGGCCAGTACCGCGTCCTCCGGGAGACCAGCAGTTTCGGCGGCGTCATATAAGCCGCCGCTGACCGTGTCGCAACAGCCGGAGCCGCAACTGCCGCCGCCGGATTGCACGCGGAGGGCGGCGCCGGCATAACGCTCGCGCACCAGGTCGGTAATGGTCTCGGCGGTCGGGTTGGCATTCGTGGTCATCGGTTTCTCCTCATCGAAGTGTATCGATTGATCGCGGCAAAAAAAGGGATCACGGCAAATTGTTCAGGGTTTCCAGGCTCCTCCTTCCGCACGCGGTCGCATGGTAGAAGGCCCAGATCCCCTGCTTATGGCACTCGATCAGCCCGGCCTGACGAAGGAGACGGAGGTGATGGCTGATCGTGGGCTGGTTCTGGGCGAATTGGGGAGTGATATCGCAGACGCAGAGCGGCTCCTCTTGCTGAGCCAGGAGATCGAGAATACGGAGACGGGTAGGATCGGCCAGCGCCTTCAGGTGCTCGGCCAGCCGATCGGCCCGGGCCACCGGCAGCTTGGCCGCTCGCGCGGGGGCGCAACACGGCTCGCCGCGTTGGCGAATGGGCAATGGCCGAGGCGCTAGTTGCGTTTCCATGGAGGAAGTATGGACCATTCATTGATACATGTCAATAGGTGTTCTCCGGCGTACGATGGAGATCTCCCTTGGGCCACTCCAGGAGCATCTTTTCATCTATCCACCAACTTCGTTGCGGCGTCCGCCTGATTTCGTCTATTCTGTCCCTGTCTACATGCGTAGACCCCGTCCGGGTAGGGACCAAAAATAGGGGATTGTGAAAGGCTACTCCGGCGAGTAGCATGGCAAGCAGGCGGGCGTGGAAGCATGGATCCTGGCTGAAACCTCTCCGCGCCCAGGAGTGAGGGATTCTGGCATGATGATCAGTCTCATCCTCGCCGCGGCGCCGCCTATCCTGCTGGCGCCGGCCGCCGCTTCCGCTTTTTCCGCCCTCGCTGTTCTCACCTACCAGGCGGCACGCCGGGCCGGCGGCCACATCCCCATGGCACGGGAGATGCCCGTGACGATGATGGCGGGGGTTGGCCCCGCGCTCACCGCCCATTCCAGGCGGGTGGCCGAGTTCAGCGAAGCGATCGCGCGGGCCCTGGATTGCCGGGGCGAGGATGCGGATCTGATCGTTGCCGCCGCGCGTCTCCATGACATCGGGAAAAGCAGGGTGCCGGCTGCCGTGCTGAACAAGCCGGGACCGCTTACCCAGGCCGAATGGGAGGTCATGCGGACCCATGCGGAAATCGGAGCCAACGCGCTGCAAGAGAGTCCGGCCTTCGCGAAATTGGCGGCGATCGTGCGCCATCATCATGAGCGATGGGATGGGCACGGCTATCCCCACCAGCTCAGGGCCACGACCATTCCCCTGGGAGCCCGGATCATCGCCGTGGCCGACAGCTTTGACGCCATGACCAGCGACCGTCCCTACCACCGGAAGATGCACGCCGAGGAGGCCGCGAAGGTGCTGCGCCAGGGCAGGGGCACACAGTGGGACGCCGTGATCGTCGACACCTTCCTGAAGTCCTTGCCGCACTGACAGCCCCAATTCCCTCGCCCCTTCCCGATCAGGCCCGAGGCCATTCCCCGAATGGGGAATATACTTTCCGCCCCATACCCCCCAAATGGATAAGGAGAATTGGTGATTCCGTGCCATATCGCCCGTATGCTACTGTAGGTGCGTGGCTTGGTGGCGCACAGTAGGACGCTCCTCTCGGGAGGCAGCGATCCTCCTTGACCGGCCAATCCCGGGTTGGCCGCGCTTGAAGGGTACGCTTAAAATGGTACGAATCACGGTTATGCTGGCGATTGCCGCCCCCCTATTGCACTCAAGGATGCGCGCCATCACGCTGAATGATCCGGGAATGCTGCTGGTTTATGACACGCTGAGCGGCCTGGACGCGGCGGAGCATTCGCGCGATCTGGCGCCGCGCGTCGTGCTGTGCGATCGGCAGATGCTCGCCGATCCTGATTTTATCGGTCTCCAGGCCGCCAGGAGAGATCGCTCCTTGATCGTCCTGGTGACCGTGAACTCCGAAGGTATCCCGGCGCGCTCGCCGCTGGCCCTGGCTGGAACGGTGCCGTTCAACACACGCGCCGGCGACCTGGCGTCGCGCCTCCGCGCCATTCTCCATATCGAAGCCGCCAAGCCGGACCTGACCGCCATGGTGACGGCGCCGGTCTTCATCCCGTCGCCCGAGGCGACCCAACTCAACACGCGGTTCACCGTCCCTGATGCCCGGCCCGATCACGCGCGCGCGGTAGCCCTGGCGCCCGTACCGGGCCGGCAGCCGGTACCGACCAAGACGGCGCACCTGAAAAAGACCTCGTTTCTCAAGTCGGTACTGGAGGATCTCGATCCGGCGCATCACCCGGAAAGAGCCTCGTTCCTCTCGTGATAGACAGTCAACCATCCGCGACCGATGGGAAAGAGGGAAAAGGCATGCCCTCGTGCCATGCTTCCCCATCTTTACGATTGGGCATGCGTGCGTTAGACTGCAAGCGTCAGGGAAAACCCCCCGGACCCTGACGTATTCGCGGAATCCGCGTTGAGGGAGCCCACGAATCAGCATGGCAATGGAGTTACCTCGTGTCCTGCTCGCTTTTTCCTCGCGTGCTCTGGCTGAACGTCTAAACCAACAATGGCTGCTGGATCACGGCATCATCTCTCTGGGCATCACCACCGAGGGGGCCGAGGCGGCCCGATGGATACACGAACTTCAGCCGCTGGTGATCCTGTGCGATGCCCCCATGCTGGGCCATCCCGATCTGCTGGGTCTCCTCGCTCAGCACGCCGCCCGGTCTCTCCGCCATATCGTGCTTGTCACCGCCGGCGCGGGCGCCGAGGCCGTGCCCGAGGCGATCCCGATTAGCACCAGGCTGGATGTGGCCATGGATGCCGGCGTCGCGGCGAGGCACCTTCATGAACTACTGGAGCATCCAACGGCGCCCGGCGCCCCTGACCCCGCATCTCGATCGGCAGGCGGTACTCCGCGGTTGCTCCGTCGCGTGGTACTCGATCCGGAACCGGAGGTGCCGCCCCTCCCCGACCAGTCCAGAATCCCGCGGGGCCACGATCCGCTTTCCCTCCTTCTGAAAACCATTCAGCGGGACAGGAGCCAGCCGCGCGATAGAGTCACCGGTCTGGCTACGGGCCAAACTCTGAACCGGGTGTTGGCCGCTTTACCCGCGCTCGAGGAGTCCGCGGCGGTCGTCGTCATCGCCCTCTGGGGAAAAGGCGTCACCGCGCCACTGCCGGAAGACACGTATCCCGCGGCCGTCCTCCGGACCATGGCCGCTGTCCTGCGGACCCATGTACGGCACGACGATTTGGTGTGCCGTCTGGAGGAGCAGGGGTTTGCCATTATCCTGCCGCACCCAGGGAGCAATGCCCATCAGGTACCGCGCCGGCTGCGGATGGCGCTGGATGATCTGCGCCGTTCGAGCCTGGCCGATCGGAGTGGGCCGGCAATATCCATGGGCTTTGGCTTCTGGGAGCCAGGATTACCAGGCAGCCATCCCCTGGAACAGGCATGGAAGGCAGCGAGGAGTGATCGCGATCGAGGGGCGCCGTCGATGCCCTCCGGTTTTCCCGGCTCCAACTGACGGAATCGGCGGTATGGAGCCCCTATTCATCGCCGTGATTCGCCGATGAAATGGGTGTCAGGTACCTAGAGGATAGAGGGATGAACCAATCAACGATCTCCCCCCAGCGAATAGTTGTCGCGGCGCCCCTGGATCTGATGCTGAGTATTATCGCGGCGGCGGAATATAGTCCAGTCGCCGGATCGGCCCTCGCCGTCTGGCGTCGGGACGGTTCCGATGGGCGAATATTGCTTGAGTTCGCCACGCGCGGCGCGCCCCCTCATGAGGAGGTGATCAAGGAACTGATCACCGATC
The DNA here is from genome assembly GCA_035534995.1 of Chloroflexota bacterium. GTDB lineage: Bacteria > Chloroflexota > UBA5177 > JANWHV01 > JANWHV01 > JANWHV01. Next base: position 14,772 of record DATLQX010000069.1, read on the forward strand.
CGCCCGACCGAGTGCTCTACCACCATGTGGCCGGTCCCTACTCCGGTACGATGGAAGAGCTACAACTGACCACTCTGGACGGGGGCACGCAGATCACTCTGACCGCTCAGTATGAACGTCAGGACGGCACCAGCCGCCTGGTCCGCCACTTCCTTGAGGAGGCCGCCCGCGAACACCTTGCCAACCTCAAGCATACGGCCGAACGGCGCGCGCGCCGCCTGGGAGTGGTGGGGAGCGCGAGCGTGCTGATCTCGGTGCCCAGGATGACCACCGAGGAAGAAATACTGGAGGCATCCGCCGAGCAAGAGCGGCAGGAATGGGGCCATAGCGGTCATGGCCGGGGAGTGGCCCGCATGGCCATGGCGCTGGCCCAGCAGATGCACCTGCCCGATCGCCAGGTGGAAGACTTGCGGCGAGCCGCGCTGCTGCATGACCTGGGGAAGGTGGCGATTGATAGCAACCTTTGGGGTAGGCTGGGTCCGATTAGCCCGGAGCAGCGCGCCCAAATGGAGGCCCACGCCCGGCTTGGCTACCATTTGGGACAGAGGGCACGGCTGGCCGAGCCGGTGCTTACCGGCATTTTGCATCATCATGAGCGCTGGGACGGCGCGGGCTATCCCGATCGGGTGGCCGGCAACGAAATCCCCCTCAAGGCGCGTATTCTGGGCCTGGCCGAACATGTCGACGCGATGATGCGAGCCAGTTACCGGCGCGACATCTTGCCGACCCGCGAGATCATCGCCGCTATTCAGCGCGGCTCCGGCACTCAATGGGATCCGCTCCTCGCGCACCACATGATGCGGATGTTGGAAGGCCGCTAACCGCCGGCTCCCCGGGATCGAGAGGGAATCCGGTACCCTACGTTCAAGCGAGGGTGCCGGATTCCCTCGCGCCGTCTACGAGTAAGGATAGGAACATGGCGGATCGGATAGGCGTGGGCGTCTGTGGGGCGCGGATCGCCCGGAATCATATCGAGGGCTATCTCAAGATTGACGGGGTGGACGTGCTCTGCGTAGCGGGCCCGGACGTGGACCGCTGCCAGGCGCTGGCGGATGCCTATGGCGTCCCCCGCGTGGTGGCCGACTATCGCGAGATGCTGGCCATGCCCGATATCCAGGCGGTGAGCATCTGCGTGCCCAATAAGTTCCACGCCAACCTGGCCATCGACGCGCTCAACGCGGGGAAACACGTCCTCTGCGAGAAGCCGCTGGCCGTGAACGGAGCCGAGGCGCAGCGGATCGTGGATGCTGCCCACGCCAATGACCGCCTGTTGATGGTCGCCTTCAACAATCGCTTCTCCGCCAACACGATCGCCCTCAAACGCATCGTGGACACCGGCGCGCTCGGGCCTATCCACTACGCGAAGGCCGCCTGGTTGCGCCGAGAAGGCATCCCCGGCTTCGGCGGCTGGTTCACCACCAAGGAGGTGGCGGGCGGCGGCGCGTTGATCGACATCGGCGTCCATGTGCTGGATCTGGCCCTGTACTTCATGGGCTACCCCGAGCCGGCCACCGTGCTGGGCTCAACCTATCAGGCATTCGGCTCCCGCGGCAAGGGCGTGAACGCCGGCTGGGCCGCCACGGATCTTGAACTGACCAACACCTTTGACGTAGACGATCTGGCGATCGGCATGATCAAGTTCGTCAGCGGCGCCACCCTCTTGATCGAGGCAAGTTGGGCCGGTTACCAGGAACTGAACGAGGATATCGCCGTGCATCTGTTTGGCCGCGATGGCGGGGCACGGATTCTGGCGCCCGAGTACCGCAAGGCCGACTCGGTGCGGGTGTTCACCGAGATCGGCGGCCAGGCGGTGAATGTCCAGCCCGGCTTCAGCATGGACGACGAGTATGTCCGCGAGATTCGTCACTTCGTCGACAGCATCAGGCAGGGTACGCCCAGCCTGGCCCCCGGCGAGCAAGGGGTGATCTTGATGCGGATCATCGACGCCCTCTATGCCTCCGCCGCCAGCGGGCGGGAGGTGCGGCTGGATGGCTAGTTCTACCCGTTTGTCAGAGCGCGAGTATACTGCCTTTACGACGTAATCCTGAGCAAGGGAGTATAAGCCCATGGATCAATCCGAGACCGCGGGCCGGGCAGTTATCGATCGAACCCCCTCTCGGGAGCCGGCTCGCCTTATAGAGATCGATGGTACGTTGCCCTATGGTCGGCGCCTTTGCCGGCCTATGCCTGTCGTGATCGAGTGGGATGATCGTGAGATATTGGTGAGCGAGCCCAACTTCCAGATGCACGCGGGCGGTGCGACTGTTGATGAAGCGATAGCCGCCTTCCGGCGTATTATCTCAGGCTACGTTGATGTGCTGGAGGGCGAGGAGTCACAGTTGGGTGAGGGTGCGGCGGCTCAGTTGGCGTACCTACGTTCATTCATCGTACCGGCATAGAATAGGTATGCCCTCGCTCAAATCGCACGATATTCGTGATGCCCTGATAAGTAAGATGAAAGCGACGGAGGACAAGAAGCGCCACGATCCGTATTACATCATCAAAGATGATACCGGACGTATCGTCGCCACCACGTCTATCTCACACGGCCGAACCGAACCTCTTGGCCCAAAACGTATCGCCAAGATGGCGGGGCGCGGTCAGTTAAATCTAGATGCTGATGATCAATTAGTTGACTTGATCAAGTGCCCACTCAGTCGAGAAGACGCGCTGGACATTATGCGGAAGAATTGGCCTCCGGGTTCGTCTCGGCTCATTCGCAACTAATACACTCCCCGATGTCTACCAACTTGGACCACTCTTTACCTGCTTATGAAAGTGAATGGTCGAGCACGGGGATGGGTTCGGCGCCTCCGACCGCTACCTCGCATAGCACCCCCTCCCGTAGTTCCAGCACTCGGGTGGCCAGGCGACGGATGGCATAGCGATCGTGGAGAACGGCGATCACGGAGCCGCCAAAGGTGGCCAGCGCGGCCTCGAAGCGTTCGCGCGAAGGAATGTCCAGGTGGTTGGTCGGCTCGTCCAGCAACAACAAGGTAGACTCGGAGAGGATGAGCCGAGCCAGGGCCAGCCGGGCCCGCTCGCCATAGCTCAGACGGCCAATCGGCGTAAAGACCATGTCGCCGCTGAACAGGTAGCCGTGAAGGAGGGTACGCGCCTCCGTCTCCCCGACCGGACGGAGGGCTCGGACCATCTCCAGAGGGGTAGCGGACGGATCGAGTGTCTCTTGCTCCTGACTGTAGTAGCCGACCCGCACCCCCGATCCCAGGCGGGCCGTGCCGCCGTTGGGGAGGAGCGTCCCCGCCACGATCTTGAGCAACGTACTTTTCCCGCAACCGTTAGGGCCGGTGATCGCCACGCGCTCACCATGCCGGACCACCAGATCCACCCCATCCAGCACCGGATACCCGTCGAAGGATTTACTCAGGCGCTCCAGGCGGAGCACCCCGCGGGCGCCCCCGTGCACCGGCGGGAAATCCAGCTTCACCTGCCAGCCCGCGACCGGCTTCTCCACCCGGTCCTCGGACTCCAGGGTCCGCTCCAGCTTCCGCTCGCGCACTTTTGCCTTGCGGGCCACCTTGCCGGCCCGTACCAGCGCCCCGCCCTTGGCGAAGCGGTCCAATCCCTGGCGCTGATAGTGGGTTTGATTCCGCCCGTCCACCGTGCGCGCCTGCTCCTTCACGCGGCGAATATCGGCTTCCACCCGCGCCCGTTCGCGCTCTTGCAGGCGATACCGCTCCCACTGATCGGCCAGCCGGTTTTCCCTTGCCTGGATATAGGCGCCATAGCCTCCCGGATAGGCGGTTAGCGCGTGGCTGACCCCGTCCAGTTCCAGGATGCTGGTCGCCGCGGCATCGAGGAAGGCGCGGTCGTGCGAGACGAGCAGCACCGTCCCTTCATATTGAGCCAGAAAGGTTTCCAGCCAAGCCAGACCTTCCCCATCTAGATGGTTGGTCGGTTCATCAAGCAGCAGTAGATTGGGACGATCAAGTAAGATCGCGGCCAGGGCCAGCCGGGTCTTCTGGCCGCCGCTGAGCGTATCCAGCGTCCGGCTGGGATCGAAGGCGTGCAAGCCCAGACCATGGAGTACCTCCTCTATCTGGTCCAGCGCCTCGTAACCTCCGGCGGCGTCAAAGGCCAGGGCGGCGGCAGTATAGCGAGCCAGCGCCAACCCATCATGAGGGGCCGCGCTCAAGGCCGCGCCCGCCTCGTGCAAGGCGCTTTGGGCGCCCACCGCGGAGGCGCCCGGACCCAGCACATCACTCAGGATAGCCATTCCTTCCTGAAGCAGCCCCTGCCGCATATAGCCAACCGTGACGCCGGGGTCAATCCATACCGTCCCCTGGTCCGCGCTCTCGCGGCCCGCCAGAATGCGCAGCAGGGTGGTTTTCCCACAGCCGTTGGCACCGACGATCCCGGCGCGCTCGCCGGGCGCCAGGGCAAAAGAGACATCA
>DATLQX010000070.1:0-6829 GCA_035534995.1 Chloroflexota bacterium
AGGCAAACGCAAAACGGCGCTATCGGCGAGTGCGCACCGATAGCGCCGCGGCGGGTGGGAGAAGAGTGTCGTTAGAGCCCGTTCGCGACCGTGTTCAGTTCGGAACTGATGTTCGGTTGCAGGAATTTCAGGGCTACCACCACGAAGATGGCAATGAAAGCCAGGATGAGGGCATATTCAACCAGACCCTGCCCCTCCTCGGCATCCCCATGCAGAATGGCGCGCAGCCGCTGGCTCGCTTGAATCCACCACTTGGCTATCATGGTTATCCTCCTACCCACCCGCCATTGGGCGGCTCCGCTGGGTACTGTTGGTGTGGGGGGTATCTATCTTTTCCTGAAAGTGATTCCACATAGGGAGTCTCTTGTACTGTGGCCACTATAGCCGATCAGCTTTCCCGTAGCAGTACCCATTTGGGGGTCTTTCATGACCTAAATGGCTATTTCCCGCTCCTCCGGTTGAGGACGCGGATCGCTTCCTCATCCAATGCCCGTTCCAGGGCGGCCTGCTCTTCCCCAGTTCCGGAGCCGTGGGCCCGGAGGGCCTTGACCAGGAGATCGACGATCCGCAGCAGCTGGGCGGTCACCGCGCCGTCCTCCAGCCCACCGTCTTCCCCACGTCCCCCCAGCAGGCGATGCAGGCGGAGCCGGAGGAGGGCGACCTCGCCGCTCAACCCCTGCTCGGCCCGCGCCTGGCGATACAACGCCCACTCCTCGGGGAGGAGAGCGGGCTCGTAAAAGTCTCGCGTCGCCCGGTCCCGGCGGTCCTGGCCGCGCGCTCTTTCGCCGCGAGTCATACGCTCTCCTTTCGCGGGTGTACCTGGCCGCGTGGTCAATCCCGCGTGGCCACCAGGCGCCAGCGGCCATCCTCCTGCTCGTGATAGATATCCAGAATGGCCCCGCTCGCGGTTTCCAGCCGGTAGTAATGGCGATGCGTGGGCTCGGACCACCAGTGGGAGCGCAGCCGCCATTGGCTGTAGATGGCTCGTACCGGTTCCCAGGGCCCATTTCCTCTCCGTACCGCCGTTGGCTGGCCGCCCGAGTTCACGCGCACGGCCAATGGGCGAGCCGGACGGGCCGGGAGGTGTTCCTGGTCGTCCCACGCCACCTGATCCTCGGGGAGAATCGCGTTGGCCACCAGATGGGCATGGCGTGCCGCTCCCGGCCCGAAGCGGTCGCGCAGCTTCCGCGCCACCGTGTCCACCTTTTCTCCGCTGGGGGCACGGATTCCCGTGGCGATCGAGAAGGAGAGTTGGACGGGAGCGGGCCCCAGCGCCGCCAGCTCGATCCGGAGGGCCGAGACCGGGCGATCCGGGGCGATCTGGGCCAGCAATTCGCGGGCGCGCGCCAGAAGAGCCGGCGCCCCGGCCACTGGCTGCTTCAGGTGAAGCACGCGGGCGTGGTGCGCGGAGGGCCGGGAGGGACGAGATCGGACGGATCGGTCCGATCCGCCCGATCCGTCCGATCGCCCGCCCTCGCAGGTGATGGTCAGGGTGATGCGGGAGGCCGATTGTCCGCGCGCCTCCAGATTCCGGGCCAGACGGGCGGCCAGCCTTCCCAGCTCGCGCTCCAGGTAGAGCCCGTCTCCGGTCGGATCGTCCAGTTCACGGGCGGCTTCCAGGGTTGGGGGCGCCGTTGGGGCGATCACCAGCCGGTTGGCCTTCCCCAGAGCCTGCTCGCTCGCTTCCCGTCCCGCCTGGCCGAATCGACGCCGCAACGCCGCCGGCGGTAACCGGGCCACCTGTCCCGCCCGGACGATGCCCAGGGCACGCAGGTAGTCACGCAGATCGCCGTCCAGCCCCTCAAGGATGGCGAGTGGTACTGTTTCCAGGAAGGCTCGTTCCTCCCCAATGGGAATCTCGACCGGCGCCTTTGGCCCGGCCAGGGTCGAGGCGACCGCCGCCAGCGCGGGGGTGCCTGCGATCCCTATCCGCGGCGCGTAGCCCCGCTCGGCCAGATCCCCGGCAAGCCGCTCCGCGATCACCGCCGCTGATCCGAACAGCCGTTCACACCCATGCACATCCAGCACGGCGCCCAGGCAGCGGGCCAGACGGGGGAGATCCTCGGTCGCCGCCCGGCCACCCTTCCGGGCCTGGATCAGCCATTCCGGCTCGACCAGCGGGGTGTAGGCACCGAGCGCGTCGAGCACCCGGCGGGCCGCCGCGAGGGTGCGGCGCGGATCGAGCGGCCGCGACATGGCGGTAGGACAGAGCTTTTCGGCGGCGGCAAGGCGCATCCCCGGCAGCACACCCTCGGCACGCGCGGCGGGCGAGACGGCCAGCACCTCCCCGCGCCCCAATGCGTCGCTGCCCACGATGAGCGCCCGGCCGGCAAGCTCGGGCCGCGCCTGCATGGCGACCACCGCCGCGAAATCGTCGATCCGAACATGGAGGATGGCGGGGCGGGAAATGGGCGCGAGCCGGGTGGCGGCCCGGACTCCTCTCTCAGGCGGATCGACCGGCCCACTACCGGATGCGATCCGTGCCGTATTGGACTCAGCCATGGGTACCGTCCCGAGCCAGGGCCGCGCGGCGAGCCCGCGCCCGCTCGTTCACCCGCCTCCGATGCCGCTCCACCCCGGCGATCGGGGTGGGCGCCGGCGCGAAAAGATGGCAGTGGGCCGGGTCCACGTGATCCTGGGCCGGGATGCGATTCCGGGCCAGGGCCGCCTCGCTGATCGGGTGCTCCCAGCGATCCTCCTCGCACCGGCGCAGGGTCAGATGAATCAATCCTCGTTGCTGGTCTATTACCGGCACCGTGGTTTCCCGCGCGTGTTCGCACCGCCCGCACAGCGCCTTCGGCACGTACGCCATGTCGCTTGGCTGGAAGCGGGTGCGGATAGCCTTGACATAACTGACCGTCCTGCCTCCGGTCCAGCAGACCTCCAGCGGACAGGCGCTCCCCAGGCAGCCGTGGTAGGTGTTGTCGCTATCGAGGCAGGGATACCAGGGCGCGGGGGGTCGTTCGCGCACGATCCCCACCAGGAGCGGACGCGGCGGCTGCTCGATGTGATACCCGAAAGCGCTTTCCAGCCCCAGCGCCTCGCTGATCGCCTTGTCTTCCATCCGCCTTACACTCCTTCGCAGCCCAGCACCAGTTCGTGCAGGCTTTCGCGCGCGTGATAGGTGCGCGAGAGCGCGACTATTCTGCCGTTGGTAGGGGGCGCGATCTGGTCGGTGATCGCGATCACGTCGCCCAGTTCCAGACCGGGATGCGCCCCGATCGCCAGGGTCGCCTGGAGGGCCAGCCGCTGCTCGCGGGCCAGGGCCAAGCCGGCCAGGAGCGCGGCCGCGGCTGAGTTGGCGGCGAAACCCTCCACGATCAGGGCGTAGCGTTCCTGTCCCACCGCGGCGGCGTCGGCGAAATCCCATGCCTCGGCCATGGCGGACGCCGCGTGTTGCGGGCCATAGACCACCAGATGATTGGCCCGCTCGCCCGCCTGAGTTAGATGCAGATACTCAACCTCGTCCAGGGCTCCGTTCCCCGGCGCCGGAGTGCTCCATACCGGCGCCTGGGCGCTGTTCTTGCCGGCTACCTCAGGCACCTCGATGGCGGCGAAGGCCGGCCCGGCGCCCGGTATGGCCCGGACCCGAATGGCTCCATCGTAGACAGCGAGCAGCCGGGCGATCGCCAGGTGATAGGGATGACCCGCCGGTACTTGAAACACGGCGGGGCTCTGGCTGAACTGGCCGGCCGTATCGATCACGGCGGCCGCGTCAAAGCCGCCCACCGCTACCAGATCGGCCAGGATGGCGGCCACGGTCTGGTTGGCGTAACTGATCGGGGTCCGGGCCGTCCGCTCCAGGAAGCGGAGGCGGTCGCTGGCCACGATGGTGATCTGGTTGAGGTCGGCGGCGCGAGTGAGCGTCCATTGATCGACATAGAGCAGGTGAGTGGGAATGAGCCCCGCGCCCACCAATCCCTGGCTCAGCAGGAGTTGCGCGTTCGCGGCCAGGGCCGGGAGAGTGGTGTAGGCGCCGGTGCTGTTGTCCAGAGTCACCACCAGTTTGGCCGGGGCCCCCTCGCGTTCGATCAAATCCAGTTGGCTCAGATCCGCCGTCAGATCGCGGTAGTCCACGGCGGGGTCGTAGAGCGGCGCGCGCCGGACCGCCTCGGCCGCCACGAGCAGGGTGCAGGTGGCGTGACGGAGCCAGGCGGCACCGGAGGGGAAGTTTGCCTCGTCCTCGAGCGGGGCCTGCCAATGGAGGAAATCCGCCGACCGCGTGCGCGCTACTCGCGTATAGGTCACTCCGCTTACCACCCCGCTGTCCTCGATCTGGTAGGTGAGGCGATAGGCGCCGTCGAACTGGCTCAACTGTGGGTAGCGGACGGTGAGGCCGGCGCTGGTATCGACTGGAATCACGAGCGAGAGCGGCGTCCAGGCCGGCGACCCGCCGGTGCTCACGATGGTGGTCTGGATGCTGTATGCCTCGCCGGTCGCGCCCTGCAGGGCCAGCGCCACGGCATAGGCGCCGCTGCCCATGTTCGAGGCCGCGATCCCCACGATCGTATTCTGATCGCCGTTGGGCCAATCAGTATGGCTCCAGGAGCCGGAGAACTTCCAGACCGCCAGGCGGATCGCGCCCAGCCCGAGGGCGTCGTAGGCTACCAGCACCAGGTTCAGATCGCCGTCGCCGGCCAGCCCGGCACAGCGGGCGCCGGGGTCGAACAGGAGCGCCGGCGAGCTCCAGGAGATCCCGCTATCCAGCGAGTCCGCGTGGTAGATTCCCGTGCTCGCGCCGGCTTGCCAGAGCAGCCGCACGGTGGCGCCCGCCACGTAGAGCCCCACCCCGGCCTGACCCCGCCCATCGCTGCTGATCGTGGTCCAGACTCCCCATTGACCGGCGTTCGTCGGATCGGTCACTCGGCGCGCGTACACGGTTTGCGGCGTACCGGGGCTGATGTAGGCCGAGATCACGGCTCCATCGGGGGCGATCACCGATTCGGTAGGCCCAGTCCCGGACCAGCCGCCGGCATCGGCGAAGCGCGGCCAGATCGCGGCCAACTCCAGCTTCAGGTCAGGTACGGCGCCGGGGGTGGTCAGCGCGGCGTTCAGGGCGGCGGAGAGGGCGCGCATCAGGCTTCCACCAGCACCACGGCGACGTGGTAGCTTGGCGCGGTTAACTGGGTGCGGGGGTCGCGTACCTGCTCCTCGTAGTCGTCGAAATGCACCGTATACACCATCCCATCCAGGTCCGTATAGGCCAGCGTGGCCGCCCCACCCGCCGGTGTCTTCTCGTAGCTGGCGCGCAAGCCGTCGCGGAGGGTTTTGCCCGTGCCCGGCAGCGGGGCGCCCGTGTAATCGAGCAGCCCATTCAGGCAGAGGAGCTGCATCTGCCATTCGCGTTTCCCCGGCCCCAGATCGACATACCGCTCGGCCCCGCTTTTGGTCAGGGTGGCTTTCCGGATCCGCGCCCACTTCATCACATAGCTGTGCGGTTCCACGAAGTAGCCGATCCCATCGAGAATCACCTGGCAGTTGACGCCCAGGGTTGGCATGGTGTCCTCCTTCTAGGTCCATTGCCACCGGCGGCCTACGTCGCCCCATTGGGTGGTGGCGGCGTAGGCGGCGTCGCGTTGCTGCTTCACGTCCTCCAGCCGCTCCTTGAAGCGGGCGAGCAGATTGGTGCCGGCGGCCAGCCAATGCTCCGGCGTCTTCACCTCGCTCACCCGGTCGCGCAGTTCCCCGTCCTGATAATCGAACAGATCGTTGGTGGGCACCTGATTGGCCAGGCAGGCGAAGGCGGCCGCGCCCAGGAGGACAATGTCGTGGTGTTGTTCGGGGATCGTAGTCCCGCCGCTGTTCCAGACGTGCTTGCCCGCGTAGGTGATCGCCAGATTGCCGGGGTCGGCGATGCTCGGCAGCCGGCTGTCCGTGATCCGCAACTCCACCAACGGCGCGCTGGCCGTGGTGTCGGCGGCCGGCAGCGGCGCTCCGAGCGCGCTATCCGGCGTTCCGTCCTGATAACTGGTGCTGGTGTTCTCGCCGATCGTGGCCGCCAGGAGTTGACTGCCGTCCGCTCCATTGGCGGCGGCGCGGTAGAGATTCCGCCCCTGGCAGTAGGGGGCCGGACCCAGCGGCAGGCTCAGGAGCGCCTGGCCGCCGGCCAGGGTCAAGGGTGCGCTGGAAGGGCCGGCCAGAGTCTCGCCGCTCGCCCCAAGGAAGCTCACCCGGTAGCGGTAGGCGCCGGTCAGCGGTCCCGCCGTTCCGGCGACGACGGCAGTGGGCACGCCCGGCACCCCCAGGCCGGGCTGGGTCATTTCCTGGAAGGGCACGTAGAGGCGTGGGTATTCGCCGGTGGGATACTCCACCGCCTCCACCCACCAGGTGGGGCCACCCGCGCCGCCGTTGGGGACGCCGTAGAGGCGGCTTCCCCCCACCGCCGGGACCATCGCCACTCGCAGCCAGGGCGCGACAAAGCTGTAGTGGTCGAGCGCCCTATCGATGGCCCGTTCCAGGTCGCTATCCTGCCAGCGGGGACTGGACCCCGCCTGGTCGAAAATGTCCTGGCGCAGGCGGATCAGCGCGTCGTCAATGGTGGGAGCCGCGAAGGGCCAGACGGGCGCGGCGGCCGGCAAGACCAGGGGCATGGGGTGGACCTCCTTTCAATAAGGATCCCTCGACTGTGGTCGGGGGTGATCTCTCATTCACCGCAAGCGGCGCAACGTCACTTGCCAGCGGCTGGGGGCCAACCCGCTCAGCCGGTAGGCCACGATCTCAAGCTGAATCGCCGTCGCGATGCTGGCCGCGTCCAGCGCCGGGACGCCGGCCGTAACTGGAGTCAGGGCGATATAGGCGATCGGGCGCGGGTCCACCTCCAGCGGCATCT
>DATLQX010000071.1:0-2072 GCA_035534995.1 Chloroflexota bacterium
CCCGCCTTCTCCGGCCCTGCCTTCCCCTACATCTCCGGCCAGATGCTCCGTCAGGGTGGTCATAGCTTGACCAAGGGCGAGGCGTTCTTCCAGGCACTCAAGGCGGATGGGCTCAAGATCTTCCAGACCAACGATCCTACCCTTCACTCAGTGGAGACCGGGGCCCGCGAAGTTGGAATTATTCAGGATTCCGCCTACTACGCGGTGGCCGCTACCGGCGCGCCGGTCGGGATCGTCTATCCCAAGAGCGGCGTCACCGTGCTGCCGGGGGTGGTGGCGATCAATGCCAGGTCGAAGCACCGCGCGGCGGCCGAGGCATTCGTCAACTACATTCTCTCCCAGACCGGCCAGAACGTGATGCTCCACGACCCCAATGACAGCGATTCCTTCTACACCCCGATCATCAAGGGCGTCACCGCGCTTCCCGGGGTCAAGACGCAGAGTGTGAACTACCAACGGCTGGATTTCATGTGGGCCGGCCAGAACGCCACCACGATCAAGACCTGGTTCCATAACAATATCGTGCAGTGATCAGGGAATTGCAACCGCGACCCCAGGGTGATGGGGGTGAGGATGCGTCGCTCTCCTCTCTGGCGAACGGCGTGAGCGCGGGGGTTCGCCCCCCGCGCTCACTTGCCTCCTCAACGGAGCGCCCTCGCACGATCCGGGAGCGCGTTGGCGGGCGTCTCTTCGGTTCGGGCTTCTCGTTGCTGGCCACCGCCGCGCTGCTGGTGCTCGTGCTCTACCCCCTGGTCACTATTCTGATCCAGAGTGTGCTGCCCAGCCTGTTTACCGTACCGGCCAGGCTGAACTTCTCCCTGGCGCCCTTTTCTCGCGCTTTCGGCAGCCATGAAGTCTATTCCGCCATGTTCAATACCCTGTGGTTGGGAATCGCGGTTGCCGTGCTCGGCACCCTCACCGGAGCCGTCCTGGCGGTGCTGCTCATTCGTACCTCGCTGCCGGGGAAGGTTCTTTTCGACGCCCTGGTGTGGGTCACTCTCTTCACCCCCAGCTACCTGGTGGCCCTGGCCTGGGAGTTGCTCTTTTCTCGGGGCGGCTTCATCGACAGCTCGATTGTTCCCTTGCCCGACGGACTGATCAACACGATCTTTTCCCCCGTGGGCCTCACCGTGCTTTTGGTGCTCCGCCTCTTCCCCTTTTCCTACCTGGCGACGCGGGCCGCGCTGGGGGGACTGGGCTCCGAATACGAGGAAGCTGGGCGGATGGTGGGTGCCGGCGCCTTCCGCTGTTGGTTGCGCATCAACGGGCCCCTGCTGGCTCCGGCTTTGTTCGCCGGCGGGCTGATCATTTTCGCCGAGGCGATCTCGGATTACGGTACGGCGGCGACCATCGCCCAGCAGGCCGGGTTCAATCTCGTTACCTACGAGTTGTACGCGGCGATCAATAACGAGCCGGTCGACTTCGCCATGTCCGCCGCGCTCTCCCTGGTCCTGGTGGGAGCGATCGCCGCCGCGCTCCTGGTGCAGGCTCGTGTATTGCGTGCTCGCTCGTATCAGGTGATCACCGGCCGCACTCGCCGGGCGCGCCCCGCCGCGCTGGGCCGATGGCGTTGGCCGGTGGCTTGCGGCGTGGGACTGTTCTTCTTCGTGGCTCTCGGCTTGCCGCTGATCGCCACCGTCGCGGTCTCGTTCATGCGGAACGCTATTAATGGCCTGGCGGCCGGCAACCTCTCATTGACCAATTACCAGCAGGTCATGGATGTCAATGGTGATGCCCTTCCGGCTCTGGAGCGAAGCACCTGGCTGGCTCTGGCCACCGCCACCATCGCCGCGCTGCTGGGCGGGGCCATTGCCTACGTGGTTGAACGCACGCGGATGCCGGGCCGCTCGGTGCTCCGCTTGCTTACCTTGGTAACCCTGGCCATTCCTGGCGTCGTCCTGGCGGCCGGCTATATCTTTGCCTGGAACCAGCCCTGGATGAATAATCTCCCCGGCGGTACGCCGTATGGCACCATTGGCTTGCTGCTCGCCGCCTACGTGGCGGGCGCCTTGCCGTTTTCCGCCCGCCTGGCCAGCGGTTCCCTCGCCCAGGTAGGCGACCACCTCCTGGAG
>DATLQX010000072.1:0-10534 GCA_035534995.1 Chloroflexota bacterium
CGCATTCCCACCCGCGTGATCGACGGGCACCGGCGTATGCTCCGCAACCAACGCGAGGCAGCTCTGGAAGCGCCCTCGGAGGCGACGACAGCGGCCGTGCATCATCAGGAGGAGCAGGCGAGTCCCTGGAGCATCGCCACGGTCTCCGGCGAGGAGGCGGATCAGCATATCGAGGCACTGTCCTCCAGCGAGGACGAGAGCCCCGATCGTCTGGCCGAAAATCAGGAGTTGCTGGAAACCCTGATGGCGGCCTTGCAAGAGGTGAGCACGCGCGATCAGCAGATTATTTCCCAGCTTTTCGGCCTGGAGGACCACGCTCCCCTGAAGGTGGAGGAGGTTGCGTCCAGCCACCGCATCACCTGCGAGCGGGTTCGCCAGATTAAGAAGGCAGCCTTTGATACGGTACGCCGCTCCCCGTACGCCGAGCAGCTCGTCTCCTACTACGCCTAGCGAGGGAGGCCCCCGGATGGGTCGGCAGGGGCTCCGGCGGTCGCCGCGGGTTTTGCGTCGGGTGGGTAATAGAGGCGCGAGTCTCCAGACCCGCGCGGGCGAGGACACCCATCCTCCAGGCACCGAGGCGCTACACAGATGATGATCCGCCCCCAAGATCAGGCGGGTCTGGAGACCCGCGCCTCTAAGCTGTCGCCCCTCCCATCCAGTCTCAGCCGGATGCCCTATTCCGTTGGTGCTCCGGTTACCAATTTTGTTACGGAAGCTGGGTCGCCGGATACCCACAATGGACCGCTGTTTGCGTGACCTTTTCCGCGCTCAGCCAGTCCGGAATGGTCAGATCGACCGGCTCGCTCAACTTCGGATAGCTCTCGTCGATGGCCCCGGCGAACCCGTTGGCCAGCATCAGGCAATAGGGTAATGGTTGGGCCGGGTCGGGAACCAGCTTCTCGTGGTGGGTGGCGATGGCGACCGCCAATTCATCAGGCAACGACCAGAGCTCGGCCAACTGGTAGCTGACCCGCGCGTGATCGCCCCCGAAGACCGCGACCTCGGCTTCCAGCAGCGTACACTGGCGCTTCCGCATCTCCTCCGCTATTGGTACGACCGGCGCCTCCTCGGCCTGCCGGACCGCCAACCCGTTCAGAATCACTTTACCGAGGTCATGGAGCAGCCCGCTGCTGTAGGCGAGGCCGATGTTGGGAAAATGCGCTTCCTGGGCGATTACCATGGTCAGATTGGCCACCAATTCGGAGTGGCGCATGAACTGGTTGGCGGCCAGCCCGTAGAGCGGCAGCTCCCGCTGGGCGCTCTGGGCCACTCCGCTCGCCAGCACCAGGAGGCGGGCCTGGGCGGTCCCGATCACGCGCAGGGCATCGCTGATGTTCCCTACCTTCCCCCGGAGACCGAAGACCGCGCTGTTGGCCATGCGTAACAGCGAGGCGGAAATCCCTACGTCACGAACCGCCAGGTCCGCCACCTTTCTCAACGAGACTTCGGGATCGTTGAGCAGCGAGAGGAGCTGGATCGCCGTATCCGGTAGCGGCGCCAGGGCGCGGAGCATCTTCTTGGTGATCTGTAGCGTGACCGTGGGGCTCCCGTCCTGGTCGGAAGCGGGCATATCAGGGTTCATCGGTCTCCTCCTTGCCTTCTGGAGATCTCAAGAATACAGCCTTAGGCCGCGCCTTTCAACGCTGGTGGTGGGCCGGATTTACCGCGCCCTCGCGGGCTTCCATCTACTGTAGCAGCCTTTTTCCGCCGACGGCGCCTCATCCGCACGATCAACACCAGGCACACCAGAGCCACCGCCGCTTCCAGCTCGAAGGCCGGAACGCCGAGACTGCTTTTCGGGCCGGCCAGCTTTTTCAGCGGTCCCACCGCGATCGCCGTGGGCACGACGAGAATCAGTTTTGGCGCCAGCAAGCGTTGCAGCAGTGGTTTGGGCGGCACGGGCTTCACCGGTACGCGCTTGGGCGGCGGCGGCGGTTTGATCACCGTCAGAAGGGTGCTCTCGCTGTGCGTCGTATGGCGGCCAATCAGGACGATCAGTTGCCGTCCCAGGTGCGCCCGCGGCGGCACGATGAAGTGCGTCATCACCATCCCCGCCTGGTCCGCGGCCGTCCGGACCAGCGGCTTGAGGCCCCAATAGACCTCGACCGCCTCGCCAGGGGCAAAGCCGCGGCCCCAGACCAAGATGCGTCTGGCGGTCGGGGCCGCGGCGGGCGAGAGCATGGCCCCGGCATCGGCGCCCGGCCCCACGTTGAGGAGTTGGATCGGTGATCCGCCCTTGCGGCCAAGCGGCACCTCCTGGATGGTCCCGCTCACGCTGTCGGTCACCAGAAGATCCTGTCCTTTGTTCATCAGGCTCAGCCCAGAGGGATGGCCGCCGATCGGCAGCGTCCTGGCGACCCGTCGGGTCTTCTCGTTGAAGACGGTGATCGTGCCGGTGGTATCGCTGGAGACGTAGAGCAGGTGCAGGCGCGAGTCCACGGCCAGCCCCGCCGGGCTTGGCGGCACTTTGAGCACTCCCAGGAGCGCGCTGTTCCGGCTGGAGAGCACGAGCACGGTGGAGAACACTGGTTGGGCCAGATAGGTCACTCCCAGACTGGGATCGAGGGCGATGGCGCCGCTTTGCGCCCGCCTGGCAACCACATGGCCGGCCGCCCCGGCCGGACGGGCCGATCCCAGCAGCGCCGGCGCCAGGCCGGCGAGCAGCGGGATGAGCAGAAGGTGGCGATAGCGCATGAGACTCACATCGCGATCTTGGTGTAAAAACAGGGATGAACGTAACGGAGGCCCAGTTCATGAGCTTTATTGATCGTCTCAGTGGCGCCGATGAAGAGATACCCACCCGGCTTGAGCGCGTCCACGAACTTTTGATACAGCCGGCTCTTGGCGTCGTCGGTGAAGTAGATCACCACGTTTCGGCAGACTACCAGGTCAAAGACCTGGGTCATCTGGTCCCGCAAGAGGTCATGCCGGTCGAAACGGACTAAACGCTGAATCTCACTGGTCACCGCGTAGGTACTGTCCTCGCGGGTCATGTATAGGGTGCGGAGGCGGAGCGGTAAATCGCGAATCTCCTCGGCCGTATAGCCTTTCCCCTGGCGGGCCCGGCTCAGCATGGCCCGGTCGATGTCGGTGGCATGGACACCGTGGCGGAGGCTGGGCGCGTACTGATGCAAAAGCATGGCCAGGGTATAGGATTCTGCCCCGCACGAGCAGCCCGCGCTCCAGATTTTCAGGTCGCGTTTGGGACTGAGACGCGCGAGTATGCGGTTCGCCAGGTACTCAAATGCCTCTGGATTCCGGTAGAACTCGGACACGTTGATCGTGATGTGTTGCTCGAACTGGAGTAAAAGCTTCGGATCGCCGCGGAGCATGCCGGCGAATGCCTCGAGATCGGGGGCCAGGCACTTGCGCGCCATGTCACGGATGCGCCGCTCCATTTGCTGCTGCTTATAGTCGGCTAGGCTGATCGGAAGCAGAGATCCGACTGCCTTGGTGAACCGTTGGTATTCGCCCTCGGTGGTGGCAAGCATGTGCGTGATTCCTTATTCCTTAAAGTCGCCCCGCCATGGCGGGAGTTGCGGTCTTTGCCCACTGCGCGATGGCGCCGCTCATCTTCTCCAGCGGCAAGACAGCGCCGGCCAGGCCGGCCTCCGCCACCGATCGCGGCATCCCGTAGACGATTGAGGTGCTTTCGTCCTGCGCGTAGATCCGCGCCCCTCGCTGGTGCATGGCGCGGGCGCCCTCGGTGCCGTCGACCCCCATCCCGGTCAGAATGACCACCAGGCAGGGCCCGGTCCAGTGCTCGGCCAGCGACTTCAAGGTACGGTCGATCGCCGGGCGCACCCCATGCACCGGATCGGTCTGGTCCAGATGCAGCCGATGATCGCCGCCGAGGGTGGCATGGTAGCCGCCGGGGGCCAGGAGGATGAGATTGGGCCGCGGCTCGTCGTCCTCTTGAATCTCGCGTGCCTCGATCCCTGATCGCCGGGCCAGGCGGGCCGCCAGCGATTGGGTAAAGAGCGGGGGCATATGCTGCACGATCAGAAACGAGGCCGGCAGGTCATGCTCCAGGTTCGTCATCAGGTGATCCAGGGCCTGTGGCCCCCCCGTCGAGCTGCCGATGAGCACCAGGGGCCTATCGGCGGGGCGCCGGGATCCGATGGTGGAGGCGGGCCGCGACAGGCTTGGACGGAAAATGGCGGACGCCGGACTGGGAGCCGTCGGGGCCGCGCCCGCGGGCGCGGGGGAACTCACCTGGCGCGCGATCCGAGGCATGCGCACGCGAGCGGCGATGCCTACCTTATGCAGCAATTCCTGGGCGAAGGCGGCCTGTGCCTCGCGCCCCGGTGTCGCCGGCTTCGCGAGGTATTCCACCGCCCCAAGGGACAGGGCATCCAGGGTGGCTTGGGCGCCGGATTCAGTCAGCGAGCTCACCATAATCACCGGAGTTGCCTGCTCCCGCATGATCCGCCGCAGCGTCTCAAGACCGCCCAGGGCGGGCATTTCCACGTCCATGGTGATCACGTCCGGGCGCAACGCTTGGAGCCGCGCCAGGCACTCATTGCCATCGGATGCGGTGCCCACCACCTCGAAACCGGGGGCGCTCCCCAGAATGACGCTGAGCCGGTGCCGCATAAGCGCCGAGTCATCCACTACCAGAACGCGAATTGTTTGGCTCATGGGCAGTACTCTCTATCAGACCACACGGTTCGGGTTCACCCGTCTACCGTGTTCATCGGCGTGATACGAGAAAACTGGAGAGTCAGGAGGGGTCTTTCTCGACCCGGCCCCGACGGGCGGAGAGATCGCCGCCTCCCCGGCTGAGGAGCACTCGTAAGCAGAAGGTGCTGAGGAGATTCTGGTCGCGCTGCGTCATCTGCAGGAACTCAACGCTGATCAGCCCGCGTCCGATCACGCGCACTACTCGTGCGATGCCCTGGATCTGGTCGCGGCTGTTCGGCAGGGATACCTTGATCTGGACGATCGCCCCTGGTAAGGGATCCTGTTCCTCCTCCGGCAGGCGGCACCGCGCGCCGGCGGCGCTGACTTCCACCACGGTGCAGGGTTGGAATCGCAAAGGCGGCGCGGCGTGTAAGGCCATGCGTCCTCGCAAGCTGGTGGCAACTCGCGCGTGCCGGCGCTCGCTGGGAACGGCGGCGGCGACTGGGTTGGCTTCCATGCGGGGAAAGATACCCCCTTCCACCTCCAGGGTCACATCGAGCAGGCAGTGCTCGAACTGGCCGTCCAGATACACATTCCCCCCCACCGTGAGGGTGCTTTGCCAGGCCTCCGCATGCAAGCGGAGGTCGCCCGCGGTGCTGATTTTGCCGTGGCGGACGGAGTGGCACACAATCTCACCCAGCGCTCGCAAGATGCTCGGACGACCGACGGCGCCCGCGACGTTCCCCATGACGGTGATCCCGCCGCTCCGGCTCACCACCTCCGCCTCGCGGACGCTGCCCTGAATATAGATATCGCCTTCGGCCTCCACGATAGCGCCCGCCTCCACCGAGCCGGTGATAAACACGGGCGTGTCCACCCGGATCGAGAGATCTCCGGGCGGGACGGCGCCCTCATGCACGTATTGCGGTACTACCTCGATCCGTAACTGGCGCAGCAGCACCTCGCCGTCACAAGCGGCGAGCAGAGTCAGCCCATCCTCGCCAATGTAGGTATTCGCCCCCTGAGGCAACTTGCTCTCGCGCGGCGGGCGGGCGGGCAGGAGCCGGCCCAACACATCATGACCGGCGGCGCCGGGCACGCCGGGGCGACGCCTGGCCAGGAGAGCCCCGGCATGCACTACCTGGCGCCGTCCCTGCACGCCGCCGGCTCCCACGGCCACCGGCATCGGCACGACCAACTCAATCCGGTCGTCAACCGGCTGGGTGGGACTGGCCCCGCGGAGCAGATCCAGCCACCCGGCGCGAGGCTGCTCGGAGGGTCGATCCTCGGCGTCCTTCAGTGTCACGATCGCCCTCCAACCCAGAAGTGTCCGCGCCCCGCCGACGCACGGGCATGGCCTTGCCAAGAGGGTATCACAAGCCCTGATGATTTTCACGATTCCGCCGAATACTCCAGGGATACCACCGCGAAGGCGAGAATTTGGAGTCAGCCTGTGATACAACAACTCGAGGCCCCCACGGTGTCCGACCGCATGTCCAGCGCCTTGATCGCCGCCGTCGCGTTCGCGGGAGAGCAGCTCAGCGGTTTCATGGAGCGCCCCATTCACCTGCGGGGCACCCATGTGGAGCGGTTGCGGCTGGAGCGTTTGCCCGATCTGCAAGTGGACGCGGATCGTGGGGTCGTCGCGATCTATCTCAGCTTTTCCGGAGCCCTTGAGGGCCACGTTATCCTGTCCTTCTCCCCGGAGGCGGCGGCGCGGCTGGCGGGATTGCTGCTGATGGAGCCGGAGATCTCTCTGCCCCTGGATGACATGGCCCGCTCGGCCATGGGCGAGGTAGGCAATATCACGGCGGCCTCGTTTCTCAATGCGCTCGCCAACTCCTTCGGTATGATCATCCACCCTTCCCCTCCCACCATCGTCCAGGACATGATTGGAGCCCTCTTGAGCAACGTGGTGCTGGAAATGGCCATGGAATCAACCGACGCGCTGCTGGTGCACACGCTCTTCGATCTCGAAGGCGAGCGGCTGCAAGGTGAGGTACTTCTGCTCCCCACCGCCGCGTCCTGCGACATCCTGGAAAGCGAGCTGGCCCAATGCAAATGACCGTCACTACCCACTCCGCTGGGTTGGGCGAGATGGCGGTGGTCCGGGACTCGGATGCCGTGCTGGCCGCCCGCGGCCTGGGTTCGTGCGTGGGGATCGCCGTGTACGAGCCAAACCGCCGCATCGCCATTTTAGCCCATGTCATGCTCCCCGGCCCGGTCAGTTCGGCTCCCGATCCCGCCCAGCCCGCCCGTTATGCCGGCCACGCCGTGGAGTCGATCCTCAAGGCGGTCGAGAAGCACGGGGGACGGCCCCGGGATCTGGTGATCAAGTTGGCGGGCGGAGCCCAGGTGATTCAACTGCACGGCAAGGATGATCGTCTCCGAGTGGGAGAGCGCAACATCAGCGCCGTGCGCGAGGCGCTCGCGGCAAAGGGCCTGCGGGCCAGCGCCGAGCATATGGGAGGGAGCACGGGGCGTACCCTCTGCTTGCACGCCGCCACCGGCCAGACCACCGTTCGCGTGGTGGGCGGCCAGGAACAACCGTTGTAGAAGCAGTAGACAGGGATTGGGTGGAGAAGAAACCATGGCTCTCGAATTTGATGCCGACGAACAAGAATTGGTGCTCTTTCTGGCCGAGAATAACGAGCACCTGCAGCTTCTCGATCAAAACGTGGTCCAACTCGAGGCCAACGGAACCGATATGCAGCTCTTGCAGCAGATCTTCCGCTCCGCGCACACGATCAAGGGCGGCGCCGGCATGATTGGCCACCATCGCATGGCGGAGACGGCGCACGCGATGGAAAACGTGCTGGATGCCCTCCGGGCCGGCACGCTTGACGTCACGCAGCCCACGGTCGACGCTTTGCTGGCCGCGCTCGATTGCCTGCGCGCGCTCAACGACGAAGTAAGCACCCGCGTGGAGACCGAATTGCCCCTGGCCGAGATTCAGGCACGCTTGAACGCCTGCCTCCGGCCCCAGGAAAAGGCGACTGGGTCCGGTGCTCCGAGCCCTGAGGATCGGACGGATCGGTCTGATCGGACCGATCCGACCTCGCCCACCGTCTCGGGTCAGCGCTACACGGTATCGGTCACAATCGACCCCGAGAGCCAACTGAGTGCCGCCCGGACGCTGCAGGTCTACCTCGAACTCAAGCGATCCACCCAGGTGTTGCATATCTCGCCTACCTTGCCCGAGATCGAAGCCGATGAGCGAGTCCATAAGCTCAACGCCCTGGTGATATCGGAGGAGCCGGCGAGCGTGCTGGAGATGCACCTCAGCCATGTGTCCGACGTGACCGAGGTGAAAGTTGAGCCGGTTCGCGAGGCAGCCCAGGAGGAGACCGCCGGATCCGAGAGCGCGGAGCCACTCTTCCGCGTCGTGGTGCACATCGACGCCCGGTGTAAACTCAGTGCCGCCCGCACCCTTCAGGTATACCTGGAGTTGCAGCGCACCACCCGCGTGACGTGGGTGTCGCCAACCCTGGCTGAGATCGAGGCCGACGAGCAGGTCCGTGGATTGGAAGCCCTGGTGGCCCTGGATGACGCGCCAAACGAGTTGGAGTCGCGCCTTGCCCAGATCGGCGACGTGATCGAGGCGCGCGTGGAGCCGCGTAACGCCGAGCCGGCGAAAACCGATCAGGATGCCGCGCCGGAGATGCGGGCCGCGGCGCCCAAGGATGGCGCGGTGAGCGCGCCGGCTCCTGTCGTGGCCCAGGCAGCCGCGACGAAGCCCTCCAGGGTGACGCCGGCTTCCCCGGCGGGGAAGCCGGGCGGTGATCGTCCGATGCAAGTGGAGAACAGCATCCGGATCTCGGTGAGTATCGTTGATGATCTGATGAGCCTGGTGAGCGAGTTGGTCCTGGGCCGTACCCGCCTCCAGACCCTTCGTGGGCAGTTGCAAGAGAAATACCGCGACGATGACAGTGTGGCGGCGCTGGAGGACGCGGTCGGCCACCTCGACCAGGTCTCGAACGACTTGCAAGCCACGGTGATGAAGGCCCGTATGCTCCCGGTGGAGAACGTCTTTAACAAGTTCCCCCGGCTGGTCCGCGACCTGGCCACGCAGAATGGGAAGCAGATCACCTTCACCATGAGCGGCCAGAAGACCGAGTTGGATCGCTCGGTGATCGAACAACTGTCCGACCCCCTGGTGCACTTACTCCGCAACTGCATTGACCATGGGATTGAAGTACCCGATGAGCGGGAGGCCGCTGGGAAGGATGCCGCGGGGGCGATCATGCTCTCGGCCACGGCGCTGGAAAATCACATCGTCATTGAGGTACGCGATAACGGGCGCGGGATCGACGGCCGGAAGGTCGCCGCCGCCGCTGTCCGCAAGGGCCTGATCACCCAGGAAGCCGCTGACCGACTCAGCGGCAAGGAAGCGGTGGACCTGGTGTTCGCCGCCGGACTCTCCACCGCCCGCGCCATCACCGACATCAGCGGGCGTGGGGTGGGAATGGACATCGTGAAGGCCACTATCGAGCGGATGGGAGGGCGGATCGCCATCGAGACCGTGCTTGGCGAGGGTACGACCTTCTCGGTCACGCTCCCCCTTACCCTGGCGATCATGCAAGCCCTGCTCGTCTCGGTGGGCGAGGCGGTCTATGCCCTGCCCTTGAACCTGGTGACCGAGATTCTCAGCGTACCGGATGATCAGATTCATATGTTGCAAGGGACCGAGGCTACCCTGCTCCGCGGTACGGTCCTGCCGCTGGTCCGGCTGCGCGACTGGTTCCACTGCGAACCGGCGGCCGAGAGCACCGGCCGCCATCATATCGTGGCCACGCGGGTGGAGGGTCGCCTTCTGGGCCTGGTGGTCGATCACTTCATCGGCGAGCAGGAAATCGTGATGAAGCCGCTGGGATCGTATATTGGCCTCATCGCCGGCTTGGCGGGCGCGACCATCCTCGGCGATGGACGGATCGGCCTTCTGGTGGACGTGGCGGCGCTGAAGGAGCGGAAGCCGCGGTCGCTGCACGCGGTGGCCTGAGGCTTCGGGGACTGGCGCGCATTCCTCCTGGCGGGTAGGATGAAGGTATCCCTACATGTGTCCACCCTAGTGGTCCGCTGGAGTTCTGGTGACGCAGGCAATGCCCATCCTCACGCCCCTGGATCAGCGGGGCCGTCCGCTCCGTGATCTGCGGATTTCCGTGACCGATCGCTGTAATTTCCGCTGCACCTACTGCATGCCGAAGGAGGTCTTCGGACGCGATTTTCAGTTCTTGCCCCACCGCCAGTTGCTCACCTTCGAGGAGATCACCCGCCTGAGCCGGGTATTCCTCGGCCACGGAGTGGAGAAGATCCGGATCACTGGCGGCGAGCCTCTGGTGCGGCGGGACGTCGAGCGGTTGATCGCCGACCTGGCCTCGCTGCCCGGCTTGCGGGATCTCACCCTCACCACCAACGGTTCCCTGTTAGCCCGGAAGGCCAGGGCGCTGAAGGAGGCCGGCTTAAAGCGCGTGACCGTCAGCCTCGACTCCCTTGACGACCGCGTATTCAAGGCCATGAACGATGTGGATTTCCCGGTTGAACGGGTGCTTGAGGGGATCGCGGCGGCGGCAGCCGCCGGCCTGACCCCGATCAAGGTGAACATGGTAGTCAAGCGCGGGGTGAACGACGACAGTATCGTGCCCATGGCCCGACACTTCCATGGGACGGGTCACATCCTCCGCTTCATTGAGTACATGGACGTAGGGGCCACCAACGGTTGGCGCCTGGAGGACGTGGTGGCGGCGGCGGAAATCTCGGATCGGATCAACGCCGTGCTGCCCCTGGAGCCGGTCGCCGCCAACTACCGCGGCGAGGTCGCCACCCGCTTCCGGTACCAGGACGGGGGAGGGGAGATTGGGATCATCGCCTCGGTCACCCAACCGTTCTGCGGCGCCTGCACCCGCGCCCGCCT
>DATLQX010000073.1:0-5561 GCA_035534995.1 Chloroflexota bacterium
GAGCGGCGGCACCCAGATCCCCACCTTCAGCCTCCTGAACGGGGGAACGCCGGCCCAGACCACCCTCCCCGCCGGCTTCAGTTGGAGTGACGGCACTCCCGATGCGGCCTCCACGGACACCAGTACCGCCGTCAGTCTGAAGGGGAACGGCCAGGGCTTTGGGCTCACCCTCCCCGCTGACCAGACGTCGCGCACCGTGCACCTCTACCTGGCGGTCTCCTCCGGTCAGGCAAATCTCACCGCCTCACTCAGCGACCAAAGCGCTCCCGCCTTTAGCGATTCCTCGATGGCCAGCTACTTCGGCAACCGGATGGAGGAATTCACTCTCACCTATCGCGCCGGATCGCCAGGCCAGTCGCTGCACATCACCTTTTCCCTGCTCAACAATTATGGCGCCGGCACTCTCTCCCTGGCCGCGGCGTCTCTAAGTTAGCGCTCGCTCCGCCGGCCGATCGAGGATCGCGAACCCTTTACAAACCGGTGCCGATTGTGTATGGTAGTCCTGAGCGGTAGGGATCAGTCTTAGGAATGGCTCCGCCGCGAACACTGGATGCGAAGAGAGGGAGAGTACACTCGCGCTGTCCCGTTACCGCAGAGAGCCGGGGTGGTGGAAACCGGCGTTACGGCAGTGAGTGGAAGAAGGCCCTTGAGCTGTCTCCCAAAATTGGCTGATGCCAAGAGTAGGCGTGACCGGGTTCAGCACCCGTTATCAATCGCTGGAGTATCGGACTTCATGTCCTGTACTCGCTAAGGCTGTCGCCGTGAGGCGGCGGCGCATCAGGGTGGTACCACGAGAACCTCTCGTCCCTCGTCCGAGGACTTGAGGTTTTTTGTTGCCGTGGGAGGCCCGACATGCAGCAGTTGCGCATCATTGATACGACACTGCGCGAAGGTGAACAGTTCGCCGAAGCGCACTTCACCTCGGCGCGGAAGCGCCGCATCGCTCGGGCCCTCGACGCTTTTGGGGTCGAGTATATCGAAGTCACGTCCCCCGCCGCGTCCAGCCGAGCGTTGGCTGATGCCCGCGCGATCGCCGGCTTGGGATTGCGGGCCCGCGTGCTCGCCCACGTTCGCTGCCATCCTGATGATATCGATGCGGCAATCGGTGCCGGGGTGCAGGGAATCAACCTGTTCTTCGGCACCTCGACTTTTCTGCGCCAGGCCGGGCACGGACGCTCGCTAGGAGAGATTCTCGATGCCGCTCGCGCTTCGGTGGCTCGAGTGCAAGCGGCGGGACTGGAAGTGCGCTTTAGCTGTGAGGACTCATTCCGCAGTAGCCTCGATGATCTCCTCCCCATCCTCCGGGCGGTTGACGCGATGGGGGTGCAACGCATTGGGGTCGCCGACACAGTAGGGATCGCCACCCCGCGCCAGGTCTACGCTTTGGTCAGTTTGCTGCGGAATGAACTGCGGGCCGACATCGAGTTTCATGGACACAACGATAGTGGCTGCGCGGTGGCCAATGCCCATGCGGCCATCGAGGCCGGCGCCGCCTACATCGATACCACCGTTCTGGGGATCGGGGAACGGAACGGGATCACCTCCCTTGAAGGGCTGGTAGCGCGAGTTTCGGCCAGCGAGCCCGCGCTGCTCGCCGCCTACGATTTGCGCCAGTTGATCCCCCTGGCCGAGTTGGTCTCGACCATTACCGGGGTCGCCATCCCCTTCAACCACAGCATTGCCGGCTCCCATGCCTTCTCGCATCGGGCCGGGGTCCACCTTGGGGCCGTCCTGAATGACCCCCGCAGCTACGAGGCGATCGATCCGGCCTTGTTCGGCGCCCAGCGGAAGCTCGACCTGGCGAACCCGCTCACTGGACGCCACGCGGTGAGGCACCGGGCGACCGAACTGGGAGTCGTCCTCACGGCGGCCCAGCTGGCCGGTGCTACCCGCGCCTTCAAGGAGCGTGCCGCGCGGCGCCGTTCCAGCATGGCCGATCTCGACGAGGCCATTCGTGCCGCTGGGGCACTGGCCCTCTAAATCGTTCGGAAAAGGGAGATCAGGAACATGCATCATCGCATCTGCGCCATCCCTGGGGACGGGATTGGCCTGGAGGTCGTGCCGGCGGCCCTCCGCGTACTGCGAGCGTTACCGCTCAGCTTCGAGGTCATTGAGGCGGAAGCGGGCTATGGCTGCTTCCAGCGCACTGGTCAGGCCGTGCCGCCTGAAACCCTGACGACAATTGCCGGCAGCGAAGCCACTCTTTTCGGCGCCACGGCCTCGCCCTCCTTCCCAGTCGAGGGCTATCGGAGCGCCATAGTCACCTTGCGCCGCCACTTTCATTTGTATGGGTGCGTGCGACAGGCGCGGAGCGTCCCCTTCACCGAGGCACGCCAGGGGATTGACCTCCTGATTGTGCGGGAGAATACCGAATGTCTCTATATCGGGCGAGAGACGAATTACGGAGACTACGCGGAGGCCACGCGCTTGATTAGCGCCGGGGCCAGCCGCCGAGTCGCCCGATTGGCCGCCGACCTGGCCCGACAAACCGGGAAGCGGCGCGTGACCATCGTCCATAAGGCGAACATTCTGCCCCTGACCTGCGGCCTCTTCCGCGACCAGGCACGCGCGGTTCTGGCCGAACATTCTGACCTTCAAATCGAGGAGATGCTGGTCGATACGGCGGCCATGCGTCTGGTCACCGATCCGGATCGGTTTGAGATTATCCTCACCACCAATTTGTTCGGCGATATTCTCTCCGATCTGGTGGCCGGTCTGACCGGCGGTTTGGGGTTGGCCGCCTCGGCGAACGTGGGTGAGCCGGGGCCGGCGATCTTCGAGCCCGTCCACGGATCGGCCCCCGATATCGTGGGACGCGGGATCGCGAATCCCCTGGCTACCTTGAGAGCCGCCGTTCTTCTCCTCCGGCATATTGAAGAGCCGGAAGCGGCGACTCGACTGGACGACGCCATTGAATCAGTGATCGGCGGCGCCGTCGTGACCCCAGATCTGGGCGGGTACGCGACCACCGCTCAGGTAGTAGATGCGGTGATCGCCGGCCTCGCCAGTCCGGTCGCTCTGAGAGGCGCGCGATGAGCGGGCCGGTAATCGGCGTGTTGCTCTCGCGGGCACGGGTGGAGGAGAAGCTTCTTCTCCAGGCCATGGACGAACGCGGGATCGCCCACCGAGAGATTGATGACCGCGAACTGGTCTTTGACCTAGCCCAGGGGATGGGCGCCGCCGACCAGTTCGTGGGCGTGGACGTGGTGCTGGAACGGTGTCTCGCCTATTCCCATGCTTCCTACGCCTTGCGCGTGTTGAACGGCTGGGGTATTCCTACCATCAATTCCGCCTCGGTAGTCGACCTATGCGGCGATAAGCTGCTCACGACTCAGGCCCTAATCCGGGCAGGCGTGCCCACCCCACGCACCCTCCTGGCCCTGACGCCGGAGTCAGCCCTGGCTGGGATCGAAACCCTGGGCTATCCCTGCATTCTCAAGCCGCTGGTTGGCTCCTGGGGCCGTTTGCTGGCCCGCGTGAACGATCGTGACGCGGCGGAGGCGATCCTCGAACATAAGGCGACTCTGGGCAGCTACCAACATGGGATCTTCTACATCCAGGAGTTGATCGACAAGCCGGGCCGCGATATTCGCGCCTTCGTGGTGGGCGACCGGACGATCGCCGCGATCTACCGATACAGCGCCCACTGGATCACCAACACCGCGCGCGGGGCCACAACCGACAACTGCCCGGTCACCGATGCACTGGATGACATCTGCCTCCGCGCCGCCCGCGCGGTAGGCGGCGGCGTACTGGCCATTGATGTGGTGGAGTCAGCCAGCGGTCTCCAGGTGATCGAAGTGAATGCCACCATGGAGTTTCGCAACAGTATCGCCCCGACCGGGGTGGACATCCCTGGGCTCCTTGTGGAGTACGCGGCGGCGGTGGCCGAACAGGGAGCGGGCACGGTTGAAAGGATGTATCGTGGCTAAGCTTCGGGCATCGATCGCCGGCGCCGCCGGCTACACGGGTGGAGAGACTCTGCGGCTGCTCCTTGGCCATCCTGAAGTGACGGTGAGCCAGATTACCTCCCAGAGCCTGCGCGGGCAGCCCGCGCACGCCGCGCATCCCAACCTGCGGCGGCGCTGCGACCTCACCTTCACGGCCCGCGAGGATCTGGAGGAGTGCGACATCCTATTTCTCTGCCTCCCGCACGGCGAGGCCGCTGGAACCATCGACCGCTATCTAGCGTTGGCACCCCTGGTGATCGACCTCTCGGCGGACTTCCGGCTCCGCGACCCCGACTCCTACGCTACATGGTACGGGCACGCCCATCCCCGTCCCGAATTGCTCGGCAGCTTTGTCTATGGCTTGCCGGAGTTGCACCGAGAACAGTTGCGTGGCGCCAGTCGGATCAGCGGAACTGGGTGCCTGGCCACCACGGCAATCCTCGGACTGTCGCCACTGGTGGCCAGTGGGTTAGTTGCCGCCGACCCGATCGTCCTGGAGGCCAAGGTGGGATCGTCCGCCGGCGGGGTAGCGCCTGGACCCGATTCGCATCACCCAGAACGGAGCGGGGCCCTCCGATCCTTCGCGCCGTTCGGCCATCGTCACACGGGCGAGTTGTTGCAAGAATTACCGCCCATCGCGGGGCAGGCGCTGAAGATTCACTTCTCCGCCACCGCCGTGGAAGCGATCCGCGGAGTCTTGGTCACCGCCCACCTCTTCCTCCAAGAAGACATTGAGCCGCGCCGCCTGTGGCAAGTCTATCGCCAGGCATACGGTGCCGAGCCTTTTATTCGCCTGGTGGCGGAGCGGCAGGGACTCTACCGCTACCCAGAACCGAAGATCCTCGCCGGCAGCAATTTCTGTGACATTGGCTTCGCCCATGACCGCGAAGGCAGCCGCGTGGTGGTCATGGCGGCCCTGGACAATCTGATGAAAGGGGCGGCGGGGAACGCGGTGCAGTGCATGAACCTGGCCCTGAGCTGGCCGGAGGCAACCGGGCTGGAGTTTCTCGGACTGCATCCATGAGCAAAGGAGATTGAGCACATGTTAATCGTGAAGCTGGGTGGCGGCGCCGGCATGGACATCGCCGCCTGCGTGGCCGACATCGCGACTCTCTGGCACGAGGGTAGACGCATGGTCATCCTCCATGGCGGCGCCGACGAGACATCGGAACTGGGCGAGCAGCTTGGCCACCCGCCCCAATTCGTGGAAAGTGTCAGCGGGATGCGAAGCCGGTACACCGATCGCCGGACCCTGGAATTGCTGGCCATGGCCTGCGCTGGGCGGCGAAACGTAACCCTGGTGGAGGCGCTGCAGCAAGCGGGGGTACAGGCGGTAGGACTGGCCGGGGTCGATGGGGCGGTGCTCCGCGGCCCACGGAAGACGGCGATCACCGTGGTGGAGGATGGTAGGCGGCGGGTCATTCGCGATGACCTGTCGGGGAAAGTCACCGAAGTGAATACTCACCTGTTGCACCTATTGCTGGCGGGCGGCTATCTTCCCGTGCTCTGTCCCCCGGCCCTCAGCACCGAAGGGCAGGCGATCAATATCGACGGCGACCGGGCGGCGGCGGCCGTGGCAAGCGCCCTGAAGGCCGAGACCCTCGTTCTCCT
>DATLQX010000074.1:0-8627 GCA_035534995.1 Chloroflexota bacterium
GCGGCCCGGCGACCTGGCGGAGTCGCTGCTGGCCTCCGGGATCCGACAGATGAAGATCTGGCCCTGGGACCGCTTCGCGCCTCAGACACGCTCCACTCAGGCTGCCGGGCCTGCCGGCTGGTCGGCGGTCGGACCCGCCGGACACGATCTCTCATTGCCCGATCTCAAGCAGGGCTTGTGGTCGGTGCAAGAGATTCGCCGCGCGGTCGGTGACCGGATGGAAATCGCTATCGAAGGGCATTCCCGCTGGGATCTCAACCTGGCGCTGCGGATCGCGCGCGCCCTGGAACCCTACGACGTGATCTGGATGGAGGACATCATTCAGCCCGACAGCGTGGATGATCTGGCCCGGCTGGTCCGCGAGACTCGGGTTCCCCAGTGCGTGAGCGAGCGGCTTTTCACCAAGTATGCTTTCCGCGAGGTGCTGGAGCGGAAGGCGGCGCACATCGTAATGCCGGATTTGATCTGGACCGGCGGCATTACCGAGACGATCAAGATAGCCACCCTGGCCGACACCTACCATCTGGCGATCGCGCCGCACGACTGTACCGGGCCGGTCAATGTCTTCGCCTGTCTGCATCTGTGTCTGGCCTTGCCCAATGCCATGGTAATGGAAACGGTCCGCGGCTTCCACGAGGGGTATTATCGCGATATCCTCACCACGCCCCTGACCATTCGTGACGGCTATGCCTTCCTGGATAATGCCCCGGGCCTTGGCGCGCGGCTCCGGCCCGAGCTCCTGGCCCGCCCCGACATCCACCTACGTAGCTCCATGGAGCCCTGAGAGTATGACCCTCCCCGTACCCCTCACGGGTACCGAATCTGGAATCGGCGGCCTGATCGCGTTCCTCGGGCGCCGCCGTGAGAAGACCCTAGTGCTCTTCGCGCAGGATCTCGCCCACTGGTATGCCGGTGAGATCGCGGCGGTCGCGAACCTGGCAGCTACCGCCAACGGCTATCGTCTGGTGAGCCTTGACTTCCGGCGCTCGGCGGAACGGGAGCGTGAGTTGCTGGAGGCGACCCTGGCGGCGGGGGTGGCCGGCTCGGTTTTTCTTTGGGACCATACCGCCGGCAATCTCGATCTCTATACTGCCCTTGCCAAAAGCCGGCCTTGCGTGCAAGTGGTTGACCCCAAGCCGATAGAGAGCCTGGATTACGTGGGTACCGACGAGTATAGCGGTGGGCTGCTGGCCATGCGCCACCTGATCAATCTGGGCTACCGGCAGGTGGGCCATGTCACCCTTGATGCGCCGATGCAGTGCTTACACGACCGCCGGCAGGCATACTCCGATGCGCTGGCTCATGCCGATCTGCCCAGACGCGACGACTGGGAGCTGGTGCTGCCCTATGGTCTCACCGACCCTGATCGACTCCGCCGTCTTCCCCTGATCCGCGAGTTCCTGACCCAGGAGACGCGACCACAGGCTCTCTTTATCTGCGCCGACTGGGTGGCGAGTGAGCTCATCGATTGCGCGCACGAGCTGGGCCTGAGTGTGCCGGAAGACTTCGCCGTGGTTGGCTACGATAACGCCCTCCCGTATTGCCTGACCGGCGTCCCCCTGACCACGGTGCGGACCGATCTCCAGCAAATTGGCCGCCTGGCGGTCGAGCGTCTGCTCGTGCGGGTGCGTGACGGCGCGCGAATTAGTCCCGTACGGATGCTCATCCCACCGATATTGGTCGTCCGCGAATCGTCAGCACGCACCACGGGTACGACCGAGCGCTGGGCGACTGTCGTCCGGCACCTGCAAGAGAACTTCCGCCGCGACATCTCGGTGCGTGAGGTGGCAAGCACGGTCGGCCTCGATCCTCAGTATTTCTCGCACCAATTCTCCCGTGTGTTTGGCCGCCGCTTCACCGACTATGTCAACGAACTGCGCTTGCGGTACGCGGCCCAATTACTCGCTACGACCGATCACACGATTCAGCATGTGGCGAACGACGCGGGCTTTGGCAGTGAGAACCACTTCTATGCCCTGTTCAAGCGCACGTACCACATTTCCCCTCATGCCTTCCGCAAACAACATCTCGTTCCGTAGCGTCAGGGATTCCAAGGTATCGCGCAGTACCGGCAAACTTTTCCGCATTGTCCCGCCGCCATCACGGTGTTAAGGTACTGCCAATAGCCGGCCGCGCCGGCTTGGTCAAAGGCGACCGGCCGTGGCACGTAAGAAAGGACTACTGATGCGCGACGACTTGGCCGGAAGAACCGTTCTGGTGACCGGAGGGACGGGTGACCTCGGCAGCGCCACGGCCAGCCTGCTTGCCGCGCATGGAGCCACGGTTGCCGTGGCCGACCTCCGCCCGCCATCCGAAGCCGCGACGGCCCTCCTGCGAACCGCCGACGGCGCGCCGATCCCCTACTTTCCGGTCGACGTGCGGCGCCGTACCTCGGTCGAGCAGTTGTATACGAATCTCGATCGGGCCTCGCTGGCGCCGGATATCGTAATCTGCAACGCGGGATTCGTCCATAACGCGGCCTTTCTTGACGTAACCGATGGAGACTGGGAGCAGACGCTCGCCGTCAATCTTACCGGCTGCTTTCTGGTTGGCCAGGTTGCCGCCCGCCGCATGATCGCCGCCGGAGTCCGCGGACGGATCCTCTTGACCAGTAGCTGGGTCCAGGATATTCCCTGGACCGAGGGCACGTCCTATTGCACCTCGAAATCGGGCTTGAAGATGCTCGCGCGCTGCATGGCTCGCGACCTCGCTCCACATGGGATTATAGTCAACACGATCGCCCCCGGAATCGTCAATGCCGGGCTGTCGCGCCAGGTCATGGACGAGGATCCGCTGTTTCGCGAGCGGGCCTTGCGCGCGATCCCCTTGCGCGAATTGCAAAGCGCCAAGCAGGTTGCCCAGGCGATGCTCTGGTCGTGTCTCCCAGCCTCGGACTACATGACCGGCGCGACCCTCCTGATCGACGGCGGGTGCAGCCTGTATGCCTTCGATGAGAGTGGGAGTTGACGGTGCGACCGCCCGCTCGGGCCGCGTCCGCTCGCCGCCCACCACTCAGGGCGGTGGCCCTGGCGTTGCTCGCCGGCGGCGAGTCGGGCGTCCTGATCGCCCTGATCGTCTTGGTAGTGATCTTTTCCCTGCTGAATCACGGCTTCTACTCGACGGTCAATGTTCGCGCGATGCTCGACGCGGTGGCCTTCATTGGGATCATCGGGGTTGGCCAGACGATTCTCCTGGTCACGGGCGAATTTGACCTCTCTGTCGGATCGGTCGCCGGTCTGTGCTCGGTCATCGCGGGCTGGCTCATGACTTCCGGCCATGTGCCGGTGTTGCTTGCCGTGCTCCTCGGCCTCGCGGCCGGAGCACTGGTCGGCCTGGTCAATGGCGTGGTGGTGGTGCGATTCGGCATCCCAGCCTTCATCGCCACCCTGGGCATGTTGTTTGTCGGGCAGGGACTGACCCAGGTTATTACCAATGGCTATCCGATCTATCCCTTGCCGGACGTGGTAGGAAATTTCGGCCAGGCAACCGGACCGTTCGGCATTGAATGGGCCTGCTTTATTCTCCTTGCCTTGCTTATTGTCGGCGACCAAGCCATGCGGAGGACCACGGTCGGGCGAAATGCCTATGCCACGGGCGGCAATAAGGAAGTAGCCCGGCTGGTTGGGATTAATACCAACCGCTACAAGATCGTCTGCTTCATGCTGGTGAGCACGCTCGCGGCGGTGGCCGGCATGCTGGTCATGGGCAGTCTCGCCAGCGCGACCACGGACATCGGCACCGGCTGGGAATTGACGGTCATCGCCGGCGTGGTGGTTGGGGGGGTCAGTCTCTTTGGCGGCGTGGGCTCCGTGTTGGGAGGAGCATTGGGAATGCTCCTTCTGCAGGTCGTGCAGAGCGGTCTGGTAGTAGTCGGAGTCAGCGCGAATTGGCAGCAAGTTTCAGTTGGGGCCATCATGGTGCTTGCCGTGGGTCTCGATGTTGTCCGGCGCAAGCTGTCTGTCAGGCAGGTTCATAGCATGGAGGATATGGCGGCCTTGCTTACCGACCTGGAGGTCGCCACGGAAAGGAGGACGATTCGCGGGCGCAATGGGATCACCGAGGATGCCCAGGTGACTGCTGGGGCGGAACATTCATCATCTCTGGGAAAGGAATAACCATGTTTATCAAGGAATCTTTCGGGCCAAGGACGCGGATGGTTGGCGCGGCCTTCATCCTGTGTGGTTTGCTCGCGTCGGGCAATGACGGTGCCGCCATGGCGGCTACTCGCCAAGCCGGCGCTTCTCCCGCCAAAACCCTGAATTTCCTCTGGGTCCAGCCCTTGCGCAACCATCCGGTCCATCGGTTGATGCAGGCCGGGTTCCTCAATGAGTGTAAGAAGTTGGGCGTGCAGTGCGACGTCGTGGGGAATCCGAGCGCGACCATTTATGATGTGCCCGCGACCGTGGCTCTGGCAAGCGCCGCCCTGGCCAGCAAGCACTACAGTTGTGTCGCCGTCTACGATCCGGTTCCCTCGATCAATCCCTTCATCGCCAAGCTCGGGAAGGAAGGCTACCCGGTCGCCACCTGGCATGTCATGCCGAAACAGGGGTCGGTGCCGGGACTCGACGCGGCTACGGCGGAAAATATCGCGCAGGTCGGAGACGCGGCCGCCATGGCCATGGGCCAAAAAATGGGCGGCAAGGGCACGATCGCGGTAACCCAGGGGAGCTACAACGCCACCGAGGATCCGATGGCGGCGGCGTTCCGCGCCACCATCGCGGCGCACTTCCCCAAGATCAAGGTGCTGCCGTCCCAACTGGAAAACTTCGAGCCTTCGGCCGCGGTGGCCAAGGCGGTCAGCATCCTCCAGGGCAATCCAGCGGTAACCGGAGCTTTTTCCACCACGGGCAATGGTCCCCAGACCTGGGCCGGGGCGGAACGGGAGAGCGGCCGGTCCCTGGTGATCATCGGGATGGACTACATCCGCCAGAATCTCGATCTGGTCAAATCCGGGAAGGTATTCGCCGTGGCGGCGCAACCGCTCTACCCCGAGGGCGCCAAGACCGCCGATCTCTGTGACGGCCTGGCCACGGGGAAGAAAGTGCCGTACTATAATCCTCTCGCGGCCAAGATCGTCACCAAGGCCGATCTGGCTCCCTATTATGGCTATCTCAAGCAAGCCGGCGAGTAAGCCCTGCCGGGCTGTTCCTTCCCGAAAAGTGTCTTCAAGGTGCCGGGAGACAGCGTTGTGAACCGTAGGGGCACCCCTCGTGGGTGCCCTTGGCGGCCCGCACTAGGGCACCCAGCATTCGGAGGGTACCCGGTGCCCCTACTCAGTTCCGGTTGCCTTGAGAAACATGCGTAATGATGCTGATCGCTACACGAAGGTGGTAATGGAATCGAGTGGACCGGTGCCCTATATCCTCGAAACCGAAGGGCTCGGCAAGCAATTCGCCGGTGTACAGGCGCTCCGGCAGGTGGCGTTTCGGGTGCGCTCCGGCCAGATTCACGCTCTGGTGGGGCAGAATGGGGCCGGCAAGTCAACCCTGGTCAAGATCCTCAACGGCGTGTACGCGGCCGGATCCTACGAAGGGATCGTACGGCTCAACCTTACCGTGGCGCGCTTCGCGTCGCCCGCCGATGCCCGCGCGCGGGGCATCGGCTACGTGCCGCAAGAACTCCAGGTTCTGGAGAATCTCAGCATTGCCGAGAACATCTACGTGGGGCAGACCGGACTGGAGCATAAGCCACTCGTGCGCTTCGCCGAACTCAACGAACGCGCTGGCGGCCTCCTCAACCGGCTCGGGGTCAGCCTGAGTGGTCGCGCGCCACTGGCGTCTCTGAGCGCGGCCCAGAA
Source organism: Chloroflexota bacterium (assembly GCA_035534995.1). GTDB lineage: Bacteria > Chloroflexota > UBA5177 > JANWHV01 > JANWHV01 > JANWHV01. The sequence goes on from DATLQX010000074.1 coordinate 5,798, forward strand.
ACAGTTGGTGATGATCGCTCGTGCCCTCGCCACCTCGCCCTCGGTCCTGATGCTGGACGAGCCAACCGCATCGCTTTCGGTGCACGAAGTCGATCGGTTGTTCCTCATTCTGGAACGACTGCGGGCCGAGGGAGTGACGATGATTTTGATTACCCATCGCATCCCCGAGGTGCTCGCATTGGCGGATTGGGCCACGGTATTGCGGGACGGACAGATCGTGGCGGAGATCCCGCGGGCCGAATTCCATGAGGACGCGATCGTCTCCGCGATGGTAGGGCGGCGCCTCGACTTGCTCTTCCCTTCTCACGATCCTCTGGCGAGCGCCGATGAGCTCCTCCGGGTGGAGCATCTTCGTATTCCCCGGCCGGGCGGGGCCGCCGATATCATTTCCGATGTGAACCTGACGGTGCGGCGCGGGGAAATAGTGGGCCTGGCCGGCTTGGTCGGCGCGGGGCGGACTGAGGTGCTGAGCGCGATCTATGGCCGCCTTGCCCATCAGGGGCGGATTGTGATCGACGGTCAGGAGGTTGTGATTCGGCGCCCGGCGGATGCCATTAAGGCGGGGATCGCCATGCTCACCGAGGATCGCAAGAATGCGGGCCTCCTGTTCAACTTGCCGCTCGGCCAGAACATTACCCTAGGCAACCTTCGCCTGTTCGCGCGCTACGGCCTCCTCGACCGTGATCGCGAGGATCAAGCAGCCCGGACCAGTATAAAGGCGTTGGACGTCAAAGCCCCGTCGATCTGGGCCGACGTCGCGCATCTCAGCGGCGGGAACCAGCAAAAGGCGCTGCTGGCCCGAGTGCTGGTTAAAACACCAAAGATCCTGTTGTTGGATGAGCCGACCAAGGGCGTGGACGTGGGGACCAAGCGAGAGATTTATCGCCTCATCCTGGAGCTCGCCGACCGCGGCATCGGCTTGATTGTGGTGTCGTCCGAATTACCCGAACTATTGGGCCTGTGCGACCGTTGCCTCGTCCTGAGCAATGGGCGCATCGTGGACGAGTTTCCTAGGGCCGAGGGAAGCGAGGAACGGATCCTGCAGGCCACCGCGCGCACCCCTTCGCCGGTGGGGTAGGCGCGTGATGACCGGGAAAGCGGTGGTAGCCCCTCATCGACAGTCCGTTCTCGTGATCGGCGGAGCGGTCGGCATAGGCGCAGCTATCACGCGAGCCTTCGCGGTCGCCGGCGCCCACATTGTTTTTAGCTACTACCGTGAACCGTCAGCCTTTGATCTAGCGGATGAGCTTCGCTTGGCCGGTGTGCCATGCCTGGCACGGGAGGTCGATGCCAGGACTATCATGGAGATCGATGCCCTGGTTGACGCGGTACTGGAGGTCCATGGCCGGATCGATGTCCTCGTCTATAACAGCGGCATCACGGACCCTCACCCCCTGGCGCGATTGACCGAGGCACAATGGGACCAGACACTGGACATCAACGTGAAGGGGATGTTTTTCAGCGCTCAGCGGGTGGCGAAGGAGATGGCGCGCCAGGGGAGCGGCGGGAACATGGTCTTCATCAGCTCGGTACATGGCTTCAGGGCGGTTCCCGACCATCCGCATTACGCGGCGAGCAAGGGAGCGATAAATGCGCTGACCCATTCACTGGCGGCGCAGTTGGCTCCAGGAGGTATTCGGGTCAACGCCATCGCTCCGGGAGTTATCTACACCGAGCGGGCGCGCGCCGAACGTCTCTACGACCCGGCCGTGATTGCCGGCGCCATCCCTCTGGGGCGGGTGGGCAGACCGGAGGAGATCGCGGATATCGCCGTCTTCCTCGCCTCGGATCGCGCATCGTATATTACCGGTCAGATCCTGGTGGCGGATGGCGGCCTTACTCTGCCTTTGCCTCTTCCCAGCCTGTAAGGTCGGGTGCCCGCGATCAGCCGCTACACAAAGCCATAGACCGCGCACGGCGCGCTGTCCACTCCCGCCACCAGCCAGGGAGCCAGGAATACGGCGCGGAGGGCGCCCAGATCCGCGTCCAACCGCATGTCCTCGATGATCAGGAAGCGCCGCCCCGCGCCGCCCAGGAGGGCATGATGCGCCGGCATGGTCCGCTCCAGTTGGGCAATGCAAGCGATCGACGGCACGTCCATGCCAAGGGCCCGTAATCCGGGACACGTCTCGCGCAGGTAGTCCGCCGCCGCTACCGAGAGGCCGGGGCAGCGACTACTATAGCGGGCGGGATCGTAGGTTCGGACGGCGCCATAGCCGAAACGGAGCAGGAGCAGGTCGGCCCTGCCCATCACCGCGGCGTGCGGCTGAAGATCGACCGGCTCCAGCAAGCATTCATCCGGCACCTGGACCTCCAGCACCACGGGCCGCCTGAACAGCAGCTCCTCGGGGCGGAACTCTTCGATGCGGAGGCCGTCCGCGATCACATGGGCCGGCGCGTCGGCGTGGGTGCCCGAGTGATTGGCCACCTCAAGCCGATAGACGCGAGCCCCATCGCGCTCCAGGGTCAGGAACGGCTCCAGGCGGGGAGCGGGAATGGCCGGCGGCAGAGGATCGCCGGGATGCAGGGGGTACGACAGTAGGATCGTGGGAGCAGGTTGCTCTGGGAAGCTGTTCATTCGTCCAGTTCTCCTTTCTTGATACTCCAGTTGTAGTGCTTCCTCGTTTCCATGGCTCTCAGTCTAGCTTATCCACCTCCTTTCCGTGGTCCAGTTTTATGGTTCCACTAGACGCCTGGGTGATCAACCAGAGCTTTGCCGGCAACGGTTTCCGCGACCCCGTGCTGGTCGAACGAGGGTTGCGCCAGCTACCCTACATTGAGGAGGTCGGTTCGCGGTTCGCGGCGCGGACCGCGCTGGTACCCTGGAAAG
>DATLQX010000075.1:0-11452 GCA_035534995.1 Chloroflexota bacterium
TCCGGCGCATGAGGAAAGCGAGTCTGATGAAGCACGATACACCCAGACGAGGAATATTCTCCGCCAGGGGCAGGCGGCTCCTGCTCTTGCTCTGCGTCCCGGTCCTGAGCTTGACCGCAATCTTCGGACGAGGAGTGCCCGTGGCATCCGCGGCGAGCACGACCCTGACGGTGGCTGCGGCCAGTGGGACCTATGGCGGCACCACCAACCTGCTTGTCCACTTGATGTCGGGCGTATCCAATGTCCCAAACGAGATTGTTGACTTTCAGCTCGGGGGCAACGAGCTAGGGACGACCACGACGGACAGCAACGGCTTAGCCTTCATAAACAATGTGAGTTTGAGCGGCATCCACGCCGGCACGTACACAGGCGATATAACCGCCGAATTCATCGGGGATGTAGGCCTAGGCTACACCGCTTCATCCGGTGCAAGTGACTTGACGGTCACCCCAGCCCCCCTTACGATCACCGCCAACAATCAGACCAAGATCTACGGGTCGGCACTCCCTACCCTAACGGCAAGCTACACGGGCTTCGTCAACGGCGACACCTCCGCCATTCTCACCACCCAGCCGACCATCTCCACCACGGCGACCGCCGCCAGCCATGTATCCGGCAGTCCCTACTTCATCACGGTATCGGGTGCCGTGGACTCCGACTACACGATGACCTACGACGGCGGACTGATGAATGTCAACCCGGTGCCCCTGACCATCTTCGTCGATAGCCAAACCAAGGTCTATGGGGCAGCCTTGCCCACCCTGACCGCCAGCTATACGGGCTTTGTCAATGGCGACACCTCGGCCAGTTTGACCACCGCGCCGACCCTCACCACTCCGGCGACTGCCGCCAGCCATGTGGCCGGCAGCCCGTACCTCATCTCCGCATTCGGCGCGATGGACCCTGACTACATGATCAGCTACATTGATAGCAGCCTGAGCGTCACCCCGGCGCCCCTGACGATCACCGCCGACAATCAAACCAACGTCTATGGCGCGGCTCTGCCCACCTTAACCACCAGCTATACGGGCTTCGTCAATGGCGATACCTCGGGCAGTCTCGCTACCCTGCCTACCATCACTACCACGGCGACCGCCGCCAGCCATGTGGCCGGCAGCCCCTACGTCATCACCGCCTCGGGCGCGGGGGACTCCGACTATTCGATCAGCTACATTGATGGAATCCTGATCGTCACTCCGGCGCTCCTCACGATCACCCCCGATAATCAGAACAAGGTGTACGGGGCGGCGCTGCCGACCTTGACCGCCAGCTATACGGGCTTCGTCAACGGCGACACTTCGGGCAGTCTCACTACCCAGCCCACCCTCAGCACCAGTGCGACCGCCGCCAGCCATGTCGTCGGCAACCCCTACGTCATCACCGCATCGGGCGCCATGGACCCCGACTATTTGATCGCTTTCCTCCCTGGAACCTTGAGTGTCAGCCCGGCGCCCTTGACGATCACCGCTGACAACCAAACCAAGGTCCAGGGCTATCCACTCCCCGCCTTGACCGCAAGCTATACGGGCTTCGTCAATGGGGACACGTCCGCCAGCCTCACCACCCCGCCCACCCTCAGCACCACCGCGACGGCAGGCAGTTCGGTGGCCGGCAGCCCGTACAGCATCACCTCATCGGGCGCCGTCGACTCCGACTACGCGATTGCCTACGTCAACGGCATGCTCACCGTGACCGCGGCTCCGGTTATCCCGCCGGTCCCGACAGCCCCCGTCTACCTTCCACTCGCTACCTCTACCCCCGTCGTCACCAGCTCGCCCGCTCCCACGGCTACCAGCCTGCCCATTTCAACGCCGGTGGTGACGGATAGCCCTACTGCCGTTCCGTCTTCACCCACCGCGTATATCCCGCTCACGGTCCTCCCACGGCCGACCACGGCGTCAATCCAGTTCAAGGGCGGGCGCTTCGTTCTGAGCGTGGATGCCGGCACCATCACCCCAGGCCAGGTCCTCACCTTGAAGGCCGTTGCTTCCGGAAATTCCGCCACGTCGTCCAGCTTCGGAACCGTCACCTTTAAGGACGGGACAAAAATACTGGGTACCAGCAAGCTTGTGAGCGGCACTGCCGTGCTGCATACCACCAAGCTGGGCTCCGGCGTGCATGACCTCACCGCGACCCTGAACGGGAAGAAGGGCGGCGAGATCGGCACCACGCCGCCCGTGTATGTCGTCGTCGAAACGAAGGGCGTGGTCATCCCCGTCTTGACCTTGACCAACCTCTCACGGACCGTCCTCGGCGGCCGATCCCGGCCCTGCGAAGTCACGCACAATAGCGATAGCCAGGTGCAGCAGGGCTGCGAAATGGTCACCAGCGACTGGCTGGCGGGCGCCACGGTGACCTACACCATGACCTTGCCGAACGGCAAGACGCTCGTCGTCACCAACAAGGCGGATGGCCACGGCCACTCGAAGGCGCTCTTCAACGTGGTCTATCGGCCGGCGGCGTTGAAAAAGGGTCTCGCCCGCGAGACGGTGCTGGTCACCGTGCAAGCCGTGCTGCCCAATGGCCTCACGGCGGGACGTACCTTCGTGCGCTTCGCCGTCCAGCGCTAGTTCCTCGCCTTTCGGCGCCGACACAGTAGCACAACAGAGCCGGTCTCGGGGTGATATTCCCGAGACCGGCTTTCAATTCGGCACCACGAACATGGAGGGCGCCCGATGAGGTTGAGCGCTCACCAGCGGCCCGGTCAACGCCGAGGCCAGGATCACCACTACCGCCACTGGGCGATGCTCTGTTCATGATACCAGGCAGGTGCGCACGTACAGGCTGTCGCGGTGACCCTAGTATCCAGTACCACGACATCCTCGGTGATATCGACCACCACTATGATCGCTCGCCTGCTGCCTGACCTGGAGTTTCCGCACGACACAGGGAACCTAATCGGCGGCGACGAGCACGGCTACCGCATCTGTCGGGGAAATGACGGAGATATGAAGAATTAGGCTGGCAACGTCCTACAAATCGTGACTATCACCCATCATCCTTGCCGCCCACGGAAAAGCCGGCCCCAAGCTGCCCCAAGGCCGGCGCTCCCAACGTCTCCCCAGCCTTCAGCGACCCGCGCCGAGTCCGCGCCAGGATCAGATCGTCCAGGTGGTGGCACTGATTAGGGCTGTCAGCAGGGAGGGAAGTACACCTTTCGGGTCACCAGATTGCTGACCAAAACGTAGGGGTTGTAGGAGGCGGATACGTCGATCGTCTCGACGCCGCAACGAAGGGGCAGGACCGGTAGATTCACGGCGAAGGCGCCAACTCTGTTGGCAGTGACCGTCTTGACCTTGCCTATCGTCATGGGAAAGTATTCGGCGTGCACCTCCACGCTCCTGCTGGGCATGAAGTGCCAACCCTGAACATGGAGATGCCGAGGGCTTGAAACGACCACGACGGTGATTGTAGGGACGGGCCCCGCCTGGGCCGCCGCCGGCGACAGCGCCGGCAGCGCGACAAATCCCGCCACCGCCAAACCAAGGATGAACCGGGCCCAAGCACCGTGCAGTACCTTCATGGTTGTTTGCTCCTTTTTGCGCTGGTCACCACTCATGTGGTGCACAACCCAAATCTAGGGGCCAGGTATTGCCGGGCTGTTTCCCAGTCGTGGTCGAATATGAAATGTGTGTAAACGATCTATATCGCCGCCTATCCAAAGCAGATTCTGTACGGATCGCCTCCGGAAAAGCTGGAGCATCAAGGGGCCGGTGTCTGTTGAGGGCAGGGCCGGCTTCGCTTGCTTTAGGTTCAGGGATCGCACGTCTCCACGTTGCTCGTTCGCTTGCTCATGCCACTGTATGCGATGATTTGTATGCCGCCGTTCCATTAGGCAAGGACTCGTCGCCGGGAACATGGAGAACTCCGCGTATGGAGCCCGACAACCGTTTGTGCCCAAATCCGGTCCCATGAACGGGAAAAGCCCTCCAGGTCGGAGGGCTTTATCTCTGGAGCGGGAGACCGGGCTCGAACCGGCGACATTCTGCTTGGAAGGCAGACACTCTGCCAACTGAGTTACTCCCGCGTGAATTGGCTCCATGGAAAATATAGCAAATCCCAGCAACGCGGGGAAGCGGGAACGGGCGGCAAACCCACAATTCTCCTTCTCGTGTGCGCGGGCCAGTGTTACACTTACGCCAATGACACCAAATCAACACCTCCCTACACCCCCGTCCGAGCAACTCAGCGCGCTTGAGTCGGCCCGCCTGATGGTGGATGCCGCCGCCGACAAGAAGGCACAGGATATCGTCCTCCTGGACGTTCGCTCCTTCTCCAGTCTGGCGGACTACTTTATTATCTGCTCCGCTCAGGTGGAACGACAGATCAGATCCATCGCCGAGGGTATCGAGGAGGCGCTCGACGCGGTTGGCATCCCCCCCTATCACCGCGAAGGCACGCCCTCGGATGGTTGGGTACTGCTCGACTACGGTGACGTCATCGTCCATGTCATGAGCAACGAACAGCGCGAGTACTACCGCCTGGAGCAGTTGTGGGAGCAGGCCCACGTTGTCGTGCGCATTCAATGACCGGCACCGCCCAAGTGTCGCCGTGACCGCCGCGGAACGGCCGCCGTCACGGCGGAAACCCTTTATTCTCGGCCTCGTTTTAGGGGTGATTGGCGGCCTCGCCCTGGGTTCCACACTCGCCGCGATCTTTGGCGACGATGTCTCCGTCCTGGTCCATCGACTGATCAAGCGGATTACCGGCGAGCGCGAGGAACCGAACTTTCAGATCCTCTTGCAGTAGCCCACGCTATAGCGCCAGGTGGGCGACCGTCACTCCCTCTCCACCCTCGCGGGCCTCGGCAGCGCGAAAATTGCTGACTAAGGGGTTGGTGGCCAGTTCCTCGCGAACCGCCGTGCGGAGCGCCCCAGTGCCTTTCCCGTGGATAATCCGCACGAAGGGCAGGTTCGCCATGTAAGCGTCGTTGAGATAGCGCTCCAACTCGTGGAGCACCTCGTCCACCCGCCAACCCCGCAGATCGAAGTCGACGCTCGGGGCAGGCGTGTCCTCGTGCCGGAAGCGCACTGCCTCCATCCGCGGTTCCTCGCTGGGGCCGCTCTCCTCCACCGCCAGGATGCGTGTCTCGTCCGCCTTCACCCGAGTCTTGAAGGGACCGATCTGTATTTCCAGTTCGCCCCGACTGTTGGGCGCCGCCACCACGGTCCCAATCTGGCCGGAACGGATCAGGGATACCCGGTCGCCTACCACGGGCACTCGCGGCCCCTCGGCATCGATCGGCTTCGCTGGACGCTTTGCCGCCTGCTTCCGCGCCGCCGGAGCCGCTAACAGCGGCGATTGCTCGGCCACGGCGACCAGCAGCCGCTCTCGGAGATCGCTCACCATCTCGGATGGCACGGCACCATGCACGCGCAGCTCCGCCTCCGCCCGATCCAGTTCCCGCCGCAGCTCCTCCACGCTTGCCGATGCCTCCGCTCGGGCCGCCCGCAGAATCACCTCTCGCTCGCGCAGGATGTCACGCACCTCGCGTTCCAGGCGAGCCCGCAACTCCGCCGCGCCCTGCTGCGCGGTTTTCGCCTCCTGAAACAGCGCCACCGCCGCCTCACGATCGCGCTCGATCTCGGCCAGCATGGTCTCGACCCGCTTCTCCTCGGCACTGATGAAGGCGTGGGAACCGGCGATGATGTCCGCCGGCAAGCCCAGGCGCGCGGCGATGGCCAGGGCGTTACTCCGGCCCGGCAGGCCGATGCTCAGCTTATAGGTGGGCGACAGCGTCTCCACGTCGAATTCGACGCTGGCATTCGCTACCTCGGCCGTCGCGGCGGCGAATGCCTTGAGTTCGCTGTAGTGGGTGGTGGCCATCACCCGCGCGCCGGTGTCCAGGAGATGGGTGAGCAACGAGCGGGCCAGGGCGGATCCTTCCGCCGGGTCGGTGCCGGCGCCCAGCTCGTCCAGGAGCAGGAGGCTGTTCGGGGTCATCTCCTTGAGGATGCGGATGATGTTGGTCAGGTGCCCGCTAAAGGTGCTCAGGCTCTGCTCGATACTCTGCTCGTCGCCAATATCGGCGAAAATACCATCGAACACCGCCGCCCGCGAGCCGGCGGCGGCCGGGATCGGCAGTCCGCTTTGCGCCATCAAGGTGAGCAGACCCACCGTCTTCAGGGCAACCGTCTTCCCTCCCGTGTTGGGGCCGGTCACCAGGAGCACCCGGAAATCCGATCCCAGGCGGACCGAGATGGGAACGACGGTTCCGGTCAGCAAGGGATGGCGGGCCAGATCGAAGCTCAGGGCGCCATCGGCGGTGATTGCCGGCAATACCCCGTGCAGGGCGGCGCCGAACCGCGCCTTGGCCATGGCAAGGTCCAGGTCGCCCAGGGCGAGTACGGTATCCAGAATCGCCGGCCCCTGGACCCCGATCCGCTCCGCGATAAACTGGAGGATCCGGGCGATCTCCTCCTGCTCTCGCAATTGCAACTCCCGCCAACGATTGTTCAATTCGTTGGTCTGGAAGGGTTCAATATAGAGCGTCGCCCCGCTCGCCGAATGGTCGTGCACGGCTCCGCGGATCACCCCGCGCGCGTCCGAGCGCACGGGAATCACGTAGCGCCCGTTCCGGATAGTGATAATCGATTCCTGGATGGCGGTGCGGTAGGTGGGTGAGTTGAGAATCGATTGCAGCCGCTCAAGCAGCCTTTGATGCGCCACGCGCAACTCGGCCCGAATGTTGCCCAGGGCGGCGCTCGCGGTGTCGAGAATGTCACCCTGCTGGCTCACCGTCTGGGCGATCAGGCCAAGGATTTCTCGGAAAAGCCCAATCCGGGTCCGGATGGTCGCCAGCCACGGATACTCCTCGGGGTCGAGCCGATTGAGGGCCCCACGGATTCGCTCGGCGCACTCCAGAGTGCCGCGGACCGCCAGCAGTTCGGTCGGATCGAGAGATCCTCCCAACTGGGCCCGCGAGACCGCCGGGCGAATATCGCGGGCGCCGCCCAGCGAGACATCGGCCCGCGCGTCCAGCACCAATCCCGCCTCGCGCACGCGCGCTTGTAGTTCAAGCACCTCGTCCAGCTCGGTTTCCGGGCGCAGGGCCAGGGCCAGTTCCTTGCTCAGGGAGAAACTGGTATGATTGGCCAGCTTCGCCAGCACTTTGGGGAACTCCAGCATCTGGAGCGTTTTATCGGCAATCATGAGACGTCACCACCGCCGTGAAGGGTACCATGGCTGAGCCGGGAACTCTGTCAAACAAGGCACAGGCGGCTCACCGCCACCAGGGTTCGAGCCACAAGGTGGCGCTGTGCCAGCATTCCTGGAACCCAGCCTTCTGGTAGAGGGGAGCGAGGGAGGGATCGCAACTCAACACCGCCAGATCCAATCCAAGCCGTTCCGCGTCCCGCAACGCCTGCCAGACCAGGCGGCGCGCGTACCCCCGGCCGCGCGCCCCAGGGAGCACTCCCACGCTGTAGATGCCGGCCGTCCCCACGAAGGGACAGAGACAGGCGGCGGCCATCGCTTTGCCGTTGTGCTGGAGCACATAGGTGTTCACCAGGGCCGGCGGGGTGTAGAAGGCGAAGACCTCCCGTGGGAGACCGAACACCTTACCAAGCAACTCACGCGCCACCGAAAGCCGAGGCTCGGCGTCGGCGAGGACAATATCGGGATCGTCAAAATCGGGTAAGCGGGGCGTCCCGAACCGGACCATGAAGATCGGCGCCGGTGAGCCCGTGGTGAACCCTTCTCGGCGCAAGGCCCCCGCCAACGGTCCCTCTTCCCGCCCAGGCGGCATGCTGACCATCAACGAGCCTGCCTGACCGGTCATGCCACGCACCAGCCCGGCCGCCCAGGCCGGCGCCGCCGCGTCCTCTACTTGAGGGTCGATCACCATATGCGGCACCCGCTGAACCATCAGGGAGCGGATAAAGAGCATGTCCACGCGCCGCGTGACCTCGAACACGCCGTCAGGGCCAGCCACCCCGCCCACCGCTTCCCACATGGCGCGGAAATTGCCGTAGACCTGCCGGGCCAGGGACAGATCGCCTAACAGCATGGGGCCGGCCTGCTACTGAGCGCGCCGGCCCACCTAGCTCGATACACGGATCCGGCGATAGTTGCGCTTGCCAACGCGCACCTCCATCCCATCGCGTATGGCGATCACGGCGTTTGGGTCCACCTGCTGTTCATCGCCAATCCACACCGCGCCCTCGAGTACCTTCCGGCGCGCCTCGGAATTGCTTTTCGCCAGATCGAGCTCTACCAGCAGCTCAAGGAGCCGCCACCCCGAGACACTAGGTGCGTGCGTCTCGGCGCCTGCCTGCGTCAACGAGAGTGGCACCGCCAGTATATCTTCTGGCTTCGCCCGCCCTTGCACCACCCGCTCGAAGGTTTCCTGCGCCTTCCGTGCCTGAGCGGCCGTGTGGTAGAGGTTGGTCACCTCCAGCGCGAGCTGCTTCTTAAAACCCATCGGGTTCGCTCCGGCCTCGATTTCGCCGGCGATCGCGCCAATCTCGGCGAGCGGGCGGTCCGTACACAACTCGAAATAGGGGAGGATCTGGTCGTCGGAGATCGACATGAGCTTTCCATACATATCGACCGCCGGATCCTCGAGGGCGATCGCGTTCCCCTGTGACTTGCTCATCTTCTTCCCATCGAGACCAAGCAGTAAGGTGAGGGTCATCACCGCCTGCGGCGTCTGATTGAAGGCCCGCTGCAGCGTCCTGCCGGCTAGCAGGTTGAACAGTTGCTCGGTGCCGCCAAGCTCCACATCGGCCTTGAGGGCCACCGAATCGTACCCCTGCATGAGCGGATAGAGCATCTCTTGCAATCCGATGGGCTGCTTCGCCGCGTACCGGTTGGCGAAGTTCTCGCGCTCAAGCATCTGAGCCACCGTAAAATTGGCCGCCAGACCCACGACATCCTTAAAGCGCAGCGGCCCGAGCCAATCGGCGTTGTACGACCACTCTACCTGATCCTCGTCCAGAATCCGCGCGATCTGTTTCCGGTAGGTGGCGAGATTGTTGTAGACGGTCTCCGCCGACAGCATCTGGCGCATGGCGTTCCGATCCGAGGCATCACCAATCTGGGCCGTGAAGTCCCCAATGAGCAGGCAGATTGTGTGGCCCTGCTGTTGAAAGGCGCGCAGTTTCCGCAGCACCACCGCGTGTCCGAGATGCAGGTGCGGGCTGGTCGGATCAACGCCAAACTTTACCCGCAGGCGGTCCCCGCGGCGGAGACGCGCTTCCAGATCCGCCCGCACCACCACGTCCTCCGTGCCGCGTTCAAGGAGCGTGCCCACCGGATCGAGGCCGGCCCAGCGCCGGCGCCTGCCGCTCTCCCCGGTCGGGGTGCGATCGGCGCCGATTTCCAGTGCGCGGGCCACGGGCGCCGTGAGTGTGACCTGCTCCCGATAGCCAAGGCCGCCCATCCGGAAGCCGTCCGGAGCCGCCACGATCTGGTCGGCCAGCGCTGACTCCCCGGAAATCACCACCACCCGGTGCTCGCGATCCAGGAAGAAGCACTCGGTTCGCGCCCCCAATACTTCTCGCAGGACTGTGGCCAGCGTCGCCTGGGCCTCCCTCACCTGGGAATCATTGATCCCGATCCAGCCGTCGATTGGGAAAAGGATGTTGGTGGATGAGGCGGTTACCTTGGAGTGCTCGCCCTGCCGCCAAACCCAGCGGCGGGTCCGGATCTCCCGGTCATCCCGGTAGACGAATTCACCGGCATCCACTTCCTCGGCCTCCGTCCGGCCCAGCGGAGTAAAGGGCATCGCGTCCGCCGCCGGTCCCACCACGATGTCGCCCTGTACCGTGTCCAGATCATGGGAGCCGATGGGGAGCAGGTAACGGAGGGAGGTAGCGTTGACCAGGTTCACTACCGGCCCGAGGTCGGGCAAGGGCGATCCCTTCCGCGCCCGGCCGGCCAGGGCCTCCACGGAGCTTCTGAAGCGGCCGGGACTCATGCCCAGGGTTGAGAACGCGGTTCGCCAGGGTAGGAAAGCCTGTTCAACCTGCGCGCTCTCGCTCTCGAACCGAGCGACAAGCTCGGCCTCGACCGCGCGAAGCGCCGCGGCCAGGGCCGGAACATCTCGGGTATTGTCCACCCCACGAGCTACCACCAGCCCAATGCACACGCTCGGAAATTGCTCGAATACCTGATCGAGGACACGAAACCGCATCAATTCGCACTCCGGATTTCATAAGGGCATTCCACTTGATGTTACCACGAAGTCGGGCGCCGCCTTTCAGCCGGCCCATTTCACGTTCACCGTACAACCCTGGCACAGCAGAGGCCCCGGTAGGAGAGTGGTGCGGTGAACGTGAGAGCCGATAGCCACCCGGACGGTCCCACCATGGCCAGTTACCCGCACCTGAAGGACTCGCCCGTGATAGCTGAGCGCCGCTTCTCCGGCTCCAGCCGGATCCTCCAGGGTAATCCCAGGCACGGACGGTATCCCGGGCGCGGCGTCGTACCACTCCACTCCGAGGTAGGCCGCGTACAGCGCGACCAGAAACATCCTGGCGGCCCAGCCAAAGGCTGGGGCACCGTCTCCCTGGCCGTCCTTCCCATACCATTCGCGAATATCCCGGCCCTGAACAAAGGTCCGCGCCAGGGTCAGCAGAATGGCTCGCGCCTCCCCGACCCGGCCGGATCGCGCGTAGCCGAGGGCTACCAGCGCTCCCACGGTGGGCCAATAGGCGCTCTGATACCGTCCTGGCCCCAGACGCGAGTGTTTCCCCGCGTAGTCCCGTGGATCGTAGTCGCCATAGAGCACCCGTGCTGGGATCCCGTCGCCGCTCCCCAGTCCCAGCAGGTATGAGGAATGGGCCATGACGAAAGCATCAATGCTGGACGCCTGGGCGGGACTGGCGATCCCGTACACGATGCAGAGGAAATTGCTATCCAGCTCGAAATAGTCGCGTGGGCCGACCCAGGAGCGATAGTGACCGAAACCCGGTACGGCAGGGGCGTTTCGCGTGAAGGGCGCCTGGTTGGTCCAGAGCAGTCGGTTGATGTCGGCCTTGATTCGGGCGGCGAAATCGGCGTAATAGCGGGCCTGACCAGGATGATGAAGGATGCTTTCGCTCACCGAGAGGCTGCGAGTGGCGGCATACCAGAGCGCCTCAAGTTCGGTGGCATACCCACTGCGGGCCACTTGATCCGCCCAGTCGGCGGCGGTATGCGGGGGTACGTTGGCATAGATGAGGACCGAACTTCCGTGAGACGGATGGACGAAACCGTTCTTAAGCCAGCGCCATCCGCGCTCCAACCTCGGGAGAGCGGCGCGGAGCGCCGCCAGGTCTCCCGAAACTCGGTAGGCGTCGAGCGCGGCGCTAATCAGAACCGGTGTTTCATCAAAATAGCCTGACTTGGGCGCGGTAAGCCAGCCGCCAAACGGTTGCTGGCGACCAAGCCAGTAGGTGAGTTCCTCTCCGCTGTATGCACTGAGGCTGTTGCCGGCCCGCGAGGGAATCATGCCCCAGGCAAAGCTGTC
>DATLQX010000076.1:0-4625 GCA_035534995.1 Chloroflexota bacterium
AAAGGAAACGATCATGGCCGTCACACGTCTTAGTGAAGTCCTCGCCCGGCTCGAGCATGATTTGACGCTCTCCGATGCCGATCTCATCGCCGCGTTGGCGATCGATGGACGTACCCTTGGCCGCTGGCGCAACGACCTCTCGTTCCCGCAGCATGAGGCCCGTGCGCGCCTCGATAGGTTGGAGCGGATCCGCAACGATCTGCTGGATTTGTTTACCGAGGAGCAGGCTGTACAGACCTGGATGCGGACCGAGAGCCGGTATCTTGGTGGACTTACCCCAGCGGAGGTCATCCGGGCATCCCGCCTGGATCGCGTCGAGGCGGCCGCCATGGCGCTTGCCTCGGGCGCCTTTATCTAGTCCCATACCGCCAGTGGATATCGAGCGCGCGGCGAATGGCCGGCCGATCATCCCCTGGCGGGGTGAGGTATGGAGGAGCCACAACCCAAAATATCGTGCCGACAGTACCCTGGGTTCGCGGCTGTTCAGTGGACGTTATAATCGCGGACTGGACCTGTATCCCGCAGCCACCGATTGGGATACCCTGTATGCCGCAAGCGAGGTCTGGGAGGCGCTGTACACCGGCCTCAGCTTTGGCATCTGTCTCGCGGAACTGGTGCGTCATCTGAGCAGCGAGACGTTACGAATGAAGCTGAAAACGCAACTCACCCAGTTGCGCGTGGACCTTGCGGCGGTGCTCGATTGCAGCGATCTGATCGCGCTTGGCGTCCCAAAGCATGATATCTTCCAAGACACCGATTACACCACCGCCCAGGCCCTCGCGCTCACAGCCCGCACACGCGGCTGCGAGGGCCTCCTCATCCCATCCGCGGCGGACATTCCGGGTGAGGATGGTTGCGTGCTCATCATCTTTCCCGACATGCTACAACCGGGCTCGGCGGTGCGTATTATACGTGCCGTGACCCCGAACCTCGGCCCCGGCATTCCCTAGCCGACTATGCGGCGTGGCCTAGTGGCGCAGTCTGGCCCTGCCGCGGTAACGCGGTGGTAATCGCAGACTAGAAAAACGCAAAGGGGCCTGTTTCCAGACCCCTTGTACTCTTGTGGACCAGAGGGGATTCGAACCCCTGACCTTCTGAATGCCATTCAGACGCGCTCCCAACTGCGCCACTGGCCCAGGGAAAACGGAGTGATGTCCCGTTAGGACGCCGACTCCGCCGCGATGATCGGGCGAACACTCACCCGTTGCCGATTCTTGACCTGACGCTCGAAGAAGACCTCGCCATCGATCAGCGAGAAGAGGGTGAAGTCCCGGCCCATGCCGACATTGTTCCCAGGCTTGAACTTCGCTCCGCGCTGGCGAATGAGAATATGTCCGCAACGAACCACTTCGCCGCCGTAACGCTTAACCCCAAGCCGCTTCGACTCGCTGTCGCGTCCGTTCCGCGAACTCCCCACACCCTTTTTATGAGCCATCTCACTCTACCTCACTCAAGACAGGCCGCGCAAGTCTCGTTTGCCGACCATACTGCGCGACGGGGCCGCTAGGCGTCCGCTCGCTGAATGGACTGTACCAGTACCTGGGTCCGGTATTGGCGATGCCCGGTCTTCCGCCGATACCGTACCTTGGGCTTGTACTTAAAGACGATAATCTTGGGACCGCGATCCTGCCGGACAACCTTGCCGGTCACCTGGGCCCCGGCCACCACCGGCGTCCCTACCGTGGTTCCCGCGTCGTCCTGCACCAGCAGTATCTGGTCGAACCGCACTTCCTGGCCGGCGGGGATGTCGAGCTTCTCGATCGTCAGCAATTGGCCGACCCTGGCGGTATATTGTTTACCGCCCGTTACCAGAACTGCGTACACAATTTCCTCATTACATGACATAGCTAGGCGCCGGCACGCACCCGGTTTAGCGCCACGAATAGGGATGGTAGCAAGCCCTAGCCGCCCTGTCAAGATTCGTACTGATCGGACTCCTGGAAGAGCGATTCCAACTCTCTCTCCAGGATGTCTACAAGCCGTTCGGCGGTGCCGGGCTCCATGGGGCTGGCCAGCACTTCATAGTCTGGGCGCGTATATGCCTCCGCGCTTGGTAAGTAGCCCACATGGCCGTTCGCGTAACCGAGAAGCATGACCGGTTGTCCGGTGGCCGACCGGAGACGGGTACCCAATGCGTTGTAGAGTTCGCCGGGCACCGTGACAAGCGCCATCGGACCGATGCGCAGCGCCCCTAGCTCCGCGATTCGGGGCAACAAGTGGGCCTTCGCGGCTAGCCGGCGCGCGCCTTCGATACCGTGAAACGTGGTCTCGATCGTTCTAGCCTCGCGAGGCGACAAGGACCGCGCGACATGTAGCTGCCGCGCTATATCCACCAGGGCGGCCTCGGAGGGGAATGACTTGATCGAGACGGGTATCCGCGGAGACCGCCAATCAAGAGTCACCGGTTGGCGCTCGGCGATGACCGTCGTGGCCTGGGGAATAAGCCGCTCCGCGTGCGCCGCCAGAACGCCGCCAAGCCGCTCCAGTTCGATGAAGTCTTGCCCTCTCCTGACATGCCGCGAACTAATGTCGGCCGCGGCGCCGGTCGCGAGCGCGATCCATGGCCTGGCACCCCCCAGGCGCAACGCCAGCGCTTGGCGGAACGCGCCTGGTAGATCGGCGGTAATCGCCAGGTTGGCTGCTCCCATAACGGTGGGATGGGCGGGGAAGCTGCCCAAAATAGCGGCGGGAACATCACTGCCAACCTCGCGCAGGATGAGGAGATCGAGCGAGAGATCAGCCGGCATCTCCGGATGATCGCGGTTAGTCGCCACTCCCGCGACGGAACCGCTGGCCCAGCCTATTTCGACCGGGCGCTCGGCCGCGATGGCGGACGAGGCTGCATTGATCAATGCACCGATCAGGTGCTCGCGCCAGGTTGCATCGACGGCCGAATAGCCGAACACCCCCCCAACCTCCGGCCCACCGTGCGTATGGGTGGCAGCCAGCCAAATGGGTCCGATCGTCGCCTGGGGAAGCGCGGCCCCAACACGAGCCCGTAGCTCTTCGACAAGATCTTCCCCCACATGGAGAATGTCCGCCACGAGAATAATGGCGCGATTCGTCCCATTTGAGAATGTCAACGCGCGCACGCTGAGCCGATCGTGGATCCCTCGCGACATCTCCTTACGGGCCGCGTAGCCGCCAAGATGGATCGAGGCGCTGGGGGTGATATCCGCGACCGCCCATCCTGCCTGAAGCGACCGAGGGCTCATGGGGGTCACACTCGGCCTCTCTCTAACGTTTCAGCCACTCGTTGAAACCAGCGGGCATCGATCGGCGAGCCGCACGCGCGCCGCGCCAGCAGGAGTGCCCCAACGACCGGCGGATAGCTCGGTATCCTGACCACGGCGGTCGGCCAACCACGATATATCGCATCGGCAAACGGGCGCGCCAGAATGGCGCCGGCCTTGAAGACGCCGCCAGTTGGGTAAATTGAGATTGGCTCATTC
Source organism: Chloroflexota bacterium (assembly GCA_035534995.1). Lineage (GTDB taxonomy): Bacteria > Chloroflexota > UBA5177 > JANWHV01 > JANWHV01 > JANWHV01. The sequence goes on from DATLQX010000076.1 coordinate 3,453, forward strand.
GTGGTCGCGATACCGCGTGCGACGGCAAGAGCCAACCGTGCCAACTCGTTCGCGGCATCGGTGATGATCCGCAAGGAAACACTGTCACCCGCCTCGGCTTCGCGCGCCACGAACGGCGCCAGGGCGGAGAGACGCTCGCGCGCGAAGCCCGCCGCGTAGACGATCTTCGTGATGTCGGGGATCCTGGCTATGTGAAAGGTATCCTTGATGATGGCCGCCAAAGTGGTGGACTCCCCGCGGCCGTCACTCGCCCGAGCGGCTGCCGCGACCGCGCGGCGTCCCATATCGAAAGCGCTGCCCTCATCGAAGAGATAGCCCATACCGCCGGCTCTCGCCTGCCGTGATCCGTCCGCCAGTACCCCGTAGGCAATCGCCCCGCCACCCGCGATAACCACCACCCCTGCTTCTCCGGCGGAGGCGCCGGCGAGGTTTGTCACGCAATCGGGTACTACCACGATATGCTTGGGCTGAAGCACTTCCCGTACTATACCCTCGACCATAGATACTTCATGGCCAGCGAAAGACACACCGGTCAGCCCCAGCGCAATCGCCTCTACATCCGTCGCGGACACTCCCGCCCAATCGAGAGCGGAGTGGATAGCTTCATAAATGGCGGATCGATTCTTCCCCATGCCATCAGTACTATGGAAATGGTCCTCGGGGCCGCCGTGCCCGTAGCCGGCGATCGTGCCATCAAGCGAAGCCACGAGCGACTTTGTCGAGGTCTGACCGCCGTCAACGGCCAGCAGATACCCATTATTTATCATGGGGCAATCCTTTCCCGCGCGTCTCTGGCCGACGCCCTCACGGGGAGGGTTTGCCGGCCGCCCGCATAGCCGCGACAAATCGCTCCGTGATAGCGATAGGATTGGTAATCGCCGTGCCGACCACCACGAAATCGGCACCATGTTCAAGGGCGCGGGCGGCCTCCGCCGGGGTCCAGATGCGTCCCTCGGCAAAGATGGGCACATCTACTTCACGGGCCAGGGCCTCGACCAACGCGAAGTCTGGTTCCTGCCGCCGCGGACTCGACAAGGTGTAGCCGCTCAGCGTCGTGCCCACGGCGTCGGCCCCGGCGGCGGCGGCTCGCTGTCCTTCCTCGAGGGTTGACACGTCCGCGATGGCCGCGGCGCCGTTGTCTTTGATACAACGGATGATATCCGCCGGCGACTC
>DATLQX010000077.1:0-18927 GCA_035534995.1 Chloroflexota bacterium
CCGCCTCGGCCACCACCAGCACGTCGATCCCACGCGCCAGGCGCAACAGATCGTGGGTGACCGATCCTTGTACCTTTTCCGCCCAGCGGCCACGGGTCGATTGGCCAATCACCAATTGGGTCACTCGATTGGCGCGCGCGTAGGCGACCAGTTCCTCGGCCACCTTGCCGCGCAGCCGCGTTACCTGGGCACCCAGCTCGTCCGCCAATTGCAGATTGGCCCGGAGGCGGCGCTCGTCCTCCAGGCTCTGAGCCTTGCGCGATCCTCGTTCGGGTTCCACATACACCACGATCAGATCGGCTTTCAGGGCGGCGGCAATCCGCCATCCCCGGCGAATCAGTACCTTCCCGATCGGCCGGTGGTCCACGGCCACCAGAATGCGATCGGTCACGACCATCGGCTCGTCGCCGTCCCGCCCATGCATCAAGTGGCTGAGCTTTTCCTCTACCCCTTGCGCCGTGGCGCGGAGCGCCAGGTCTCGGAGAGCGGTCAAGTTGCCGGCGGTGAAGAAGTTTTCCAGGGCCCGCCGCGCCTGTTCGGGTGGATAGATATTGCCGTGTTTCATCCGCTGGATCAACGCTTCGGGGGTCATGTCGATCAGCTCAATCTGCTCGGCCTCCGCCAGCACCCTATCCGGCACCGTCTCGCGGACCGCTACCCCGGTCACCTGCTTGACGATGTCATTGAGGCTCTCAATATGCTGGATATTCAGAGTGGCGATCACGTCTATACCGGCGTCGAGCAGATCCCGCACGTCCTCGTAGCGCTTCTCGTGCCGAGATCCGGGCAGATTAGGATGGGCCAACTCGTCCACCAGGGCGACCCGCGGCCGGCGGGCGATCACCGCCTCGGTATCCATTTCCCGCACGATCACCCCTCGGTAGGGCGTCTCGCGCGGGGGCACGACCTCCAGATCGCCGATCTGCGCCTCCGTCTGAGGCCGTTTATGCGGTTCGACGAAGCCGATCACCACGTCGGTTCCCCGTGCCTTGCGCCGATGGGCCTCCTGGAGCATGGCGAATGTCTTGCCCACCCCTGGCGCGGCGCCCAGGTAGATGCGCAGTTTGCCCTTCCTTGGCTGCTCCTCCGCCATCGCGCGGGCCAGCAGGACATCAGGATCCGGGCGGTCAGATCTTTGGGTCATCAATGATCCTATCGGCCATGGCGCCCCGCCGGCACTGGCGAAGGCTCGCCGATCCAGCGGGATTCGATCATTCCGCGCACCGGAGGATGGATAGGCGCCGGCCTACAGCCCAGATAGACCGGGCACGGAGCCTGGCGGATGATCGTACGCAGCGCTCTCGGCATCAGCAGGAGCGGCCAGCGCCGCTGCCGGACGGCGACCGGGAGAAAGATCGCATCCACTGCCTCGTCCCTGGCGACATCCACTACCGCGTGCGCCCGGTGGCGGGCGTGGGTCAGCCATGCATCAATCACCATTCCACTCCGGCCAGCAATATCCTCGGCATGATCCAGAGCCTCGTTGCCCTGCTGGTCGAAGGAGGGCGGCAAGGGATCAAGAGGAAGGGTCGGAGGCACCCGAGTCACGTAGAGCGCGATCACCCGTCCACCGCGGCCAACCACGTCACCGGCGAAGCGGAGCGTATCATCCGCCGCCTCGCTCCCGTCGTATGGGACCAGAATTGTGTCGAGGGCCATGTCCTCCACCCCCTTGCTACTTGCGCCTCGGTGCCCGCGCCGGGTCATCCGGAACGCCGCCAGGCCGCCAGGCGCCACCCCGGCCTCCTGGTTCAGTGCGGGATTCGATCCAGAGCCAGATTCAACTCCAGGACGTTTACCCGCGGCTCGCCCAGGACGCCCAGGTCGCGCCCGCTGGTATAGTGGCGGACCAGGGCGAATACCCGCGCCTGCGTGAGCCGGCGCGCGCGGGCTACCCGGGCCACCTGGAGATCGGCATAGGCCGGACTGATGTTGGGGTCCAGGCCGCTGGCCGAGGTGGAGACCGCGTCGGCGGGGAGCACGTAGTCTGGGGGCAGCCCATCCTCGACGCGAATCGCCGCCGCCAGCTTCACCGTGGTGGTCAGCAGGTACGTGCTGGTGGGCCCCAGATTCGTGCCGCCCGAGTTGCTGGCGTCATAGCCGGCCCCAGCCGCCGAGTGGCGCGGGTGGAAATATTGGGGCTTGGTGAAGCTCTGGCCGATCAGGCTTGAGCCAACCACCTGGCCGTTGACCTTGAGCAGCGAACCGTTCGCCTGATCGTGGAAGAGCACCTGAGAAAGGCCGGTCATCGCGAATGGGTAGATCACCCCCACCAGAAGAGTGAGCACCACGGTCATCACCACGCCGGTGCGTATCATCCTGCCGATCGAGGTCGAGGTGGGCGGCTGGATCTCGGCTGGTCCATCCGGTGCATGTGTCGCAATACGCATGTGCTTCCTCCTACGCGGTCAGGTGCAGGGCGGTCAGCACCAGATCGCACAGCTTGATACCCGGAAACGGCAGGATGATGCCGCCCAAGCCATAGACGAATAGGTTTCGCCGCAAGATCGCGGCGGCGCCCAGCGGGCGATATTTGACCCCCCGCAGGGCCAGGGGGATCAGGATCACGATGATCAGGGCGTTGAAAATCACCGCCGAGAGTACGGCGGAGTGGGGTGTGGACAGATGCATCACGTTCAAGGCCCCAAGCTGCGGGAATTGGGTGCTGAACATGGCAGGCAGGATGGCGAAGTACTTGGCCACGTCGTTGGCAATGCTGAAGGTGGTCAGGGCGCCTCGCGTGATCAGCAACTGCTTGCCGATCGCCACGATCTCGATTAGTTTGGTGGGGTCGCTATCCAGGTCCACCATGTTCCCGGCTTCCTTCGCCGCCTGGGTACCCGTGTTCATCGCCACGCCCACATCGGCCTGGGCCAGGGCGGGCGCGTCGTTGGTGCCGTCACCGGTCATCGCCACCAGCTTACCATCGGCCTGCTCCGCGCGGATCAGGCCGATCTTGTCCTCCGGCTTGCTCTCGGCCACGAAATCGTCGACGCCCGCCTCCTTGGCGATGGTCGCCGCGGTCAGCCGGTTGTCGCCGGTGATCATCACCGTGCGGATACCCATGCGCCGCAGTTTGTCGAAGCGCTCGCGCATCCCCGGTTTAACCGTGTCCTTCAGGTAGATGACGCCCAATACCTCGCCATCGCGGGCCACGGCCAGCGGCGTGCCGCCCTCGCCGGCGATGCGATCGGTCACCGTGCGGAGGTCGGCGGGCGGGTTCGGCGTGGAGCGGAGGATGGAATCCACCGCGCCCTTCATGATCCGCTGCCCGTTCCGGTGCACCCCGCTCATGCGGGTCTCAGCCGTGAACGGCACCAGTTCCGCGCCATCCAGAAAGCCGCGATCTATCGTGGCGCCGAGCCGCTCGGCCAGGGCGACAATGCTCTTTCCCTCGGGCGTTTCGTCGGCCAGACTGGAACCCAGCGCCGCCTCGATCAGCTCATCCTGGCTATGCCCGCCCACCGGCACGAACTCGGCGGCCAGGCGGTTGCCGAAGGTAATCGTGCCGGTTTTGTCGAGCAGGAGGGTATCGACGTCGCCGGCAGCCTCTACCGCTCGCCCGCTCATGGCCAGCACGTTGAACTGCACCAGACGGTCCATGCCGGCGATCCCGATCGCGGACAGCAAGCCGCCGATCGTGGTGGGGATCAGGCAGACCAGCAGCGCTACCAGGGTGGTAACGGCTACCGCGCCGCCTGAATAGAGCGCGAATGGCTGTAAGGTGTAGACCGCCAGCAGAAAGATGATGGTCAGCGAGGCCAGGAGAATGTTCAAGGCGATCTCGTTAGGCGTTTTCTGGCGGCTGGCCCCTTCCACCAAGGCAATCATGCGGTCGATGAAGGTCTCGCCCGGATTGGCGGTGATCCGGATCTTCAGCCAGTCGCTGACGATGGTAGTGCCGCCGGTGACCGAGGATCGAATATCGGTGCCCGGCTCCTTGATCACCGGCGCGCTCTCACCGGTGATTGCCGCCTCGTTGACCGAGGCCACCCCTTCGAGCACCTCGCCATCGCCGGGGATCAGGTCGCCGGCCTCCACCAGCACCAGGTCGCCGCGCCGCAGTTCGGTGGCCGAGACCACCTGGACCTGACCGTTGGCTTGCAGGCGCCTGGCCTGGGCATCGGTGCGTGTCTTCCGCAGGGTATCGGCCTGCGCCTTACCCCGTCCCTCGGCCATCGCCTCGGCGAAGTTGGCGAACAACACGGTGAACCAGAGCCAGATGGAGATCAGCAAGGTGAAGCCGCGGTCGTGGGAAAGACTACTGTCAACCAGCGACCGCGCGAACTCCACCGTGGTGACCACGGCGCCGACCAGCACCACGAACATCACGGGGTTGCGCAGCTGCACCCGCGGATCGAGCTTGCGGAAGCTATCGCCGGCGGCGCGGCGCGTGATTGCCGGATCGAAGATGGAGATTGAGCGACTGGCGCGCCGCCGATCGCCGCGCGGCCCGCGCGGCGCCGCCGTGGGCTGCTCTGATTGTGGGGCCGCGAGGGCCATTGCCGCATTCCTCCTTTAGAAGGTCTTATGGACGTTGAGCAGCAGTTGTTCGATGATCGGGCCAAGGGAGTAGACCGGGAAAAAAGTCAGCGCGGCCACGATGATGATCACGAACACCAGGAGGATGGTGAAGGTGGGACCGTCGGTCGGGAAAGTGCCCAGCGAGGCCTTGATCGTACGCTTGCGCGCCATGGAGCCGGCGATGGCGATCAGCGGCGTGACGAAGAGGAAGCGCCCAATCAGCATCGCGAAGCCGCCAGTCCAGTTGTACCAGTTGGTGTTGCTGGTCAAGCCGCCGAAGGCCGACCCGTTGTTGGCATTGCTTGATGTGTACAGGTAGAGGATCTCGGACAGCCCATGCGGCCCCGCGTTCAGGATCGAGCTGGTGCCCCAGACGCCCAATACCGCCGTCGCCGTGAAGAGCAGGATGTTGGCGGGGCTGATTAGGAGGGCGATGCTGGCCATCTTGATCTCGAAGCTCTCGATCTTCTTGCCCAGGTACTCCGGGGTGCGCCCCACCATCAGCCCGGCGATGAATACCGCCAGGATCGCGTACATCAGCATGCCGTACAGCCCGGCACCCACGCCGCCGAAGATCACCTCGCCGGTGGCCATGTTGACCAGCGGCACCAGGCCGCCGATTGGGGTGAAGCTCTCGTGCCAGGCATTGATGGCGCCACAGGAGGCGTCGGTGGTGATGGTGGCGAAGAGGGCGGAATCGACGATGCCGAAGCGTACCTCCTTGCCCTCCATGTTGCCGCCCGGCTGATAGGCATCGCTCGGCGCTTGGTAGCTCCCGTGATAAGAAGCAGGTTGGACGGGCACGCCGGCCACCAGGGCGGAGTGGGCGCGGGACGCGATCAGCGAATTGCCCTTCTGCTCGGCGCCCACGGCGGTGAAGTAGCCGAGGCTGAACAGGATGAACATGGCGGCCCAGATGGACCAGCCCTGCTTGGTATTGCCTACCCACTTGCCGAACATGTAGACGAGACCTGAGCCAATCAATAGAATGCTCAGCATCTCGATGAAGTTGGAGAGCGGCGTAGGGTTCTCGTAGGGATGGGCGGAGTTGGCGTTCAGGAAGCCGCCACCATTGGTGCCCAGCATCTTGATCGCTTCCTGCGAGGCGATCGGGCCCTGAGCGATGGTTTGCGTGGCCCCTTCCAGGGTGTGGACCACGGCGTAGGGGCTGAAGTTCTGCGGCACGCCCTGCCAGCAGAGGAAGAGTCCGTAGAAGATCACGATCGGCAGCAACAGGTAGAGCAAACAGCGCACCAGGTCCACCCAGAAGGAGCCGATGCCGCGCGCCGAGCGACGCGACAACCCGCGCACCAGCGCCACTGCCCAGACAATGCCGACGGCCGCCGAAAAGAAGTTATGCATGGCCAGGCCGGTCATCTGGGTCAGGTAGCTCATGGTCGTCTCGCCGCCGTAGTTCTGCCAGTTAGTGTTGGTGGTGAAACTGGCGGCGGTATTCCAGGCCAGGAGCGCCGGCACATTCGGAAGGTGCTGAGGATTGAAGAACGATCCGTGCCACTGCTGAGTGCGCTCAATCAAGTAGGTGAGGAACAATCCCGGCAGGCTGAAGGCGAGCGAAGCGGTGAGGTAGCCGACCCAGGTCATCTCCTCATCCTCGCGCACCCCCGTCACGCGGTAGATACCGAGTTCCAACGGGCGCACGACAGGATGCAGGAAGGTACGTCCTCCGGTAAAGACGCGGTACATGAAGGTGCCCACCGGCTTGGCGGTAAGCAGGAGGATCACGCTGTAGAGCGCCCATTGCAGCAGGGCGCTGCCGGTCAGCCAGTCGGGCATGGCTAGAATACCTCCGGGCGCAGCAAGGCGACGAACAGGTAGATCAGCACCAAGAGCGAGATAATCGTGAGCAGGATATTCTCAATCATGAGCGCGTCCCCATTAGCCGTTCGCATCCCCGTATGCAGACCAGATTGAAGGCGAAGAACAGAAGTGTCGCGAGCACCAGAACCAGATCCAGCATGGCACGCACCTTTTCCAATCGACTGGGGAATGACCGTGCCCGATGGCCGCCGGTCCTCCAACCGCATGCACTATGGGTTGGCACCCCGCGAGATTGCTGGGTGCCGCATTGACTCCTCAACCAGGCGGAGCAGGGATTCCATGGGAAACGGCTTTTCCAGCACATGGGTTATGCCTAATTCACCAATGAGCCGTGGGTTTGGCCGGAGCGCCGATATCACGATCACGGCCACGCTCGGGCCGCCGTCTTCACGGAGGGCACGCACTACCTCCCAGCCGGACCCATCCGGTAACGCCACATCCAGCACCACCACCGCCGGACGGGCGTCCTCAATCGCCGCCAGGGCCGCCGCCACCGAGGCCGCGCCCCGCGTCATATAGCCGCGGGCGGTGAGATTGCGGGTGATCGCGCGCAGGAGGGTGGGGTCGTCCTCCACCACCAAAATCACGCCGGCCATCTGGTTGTTCCTCTCACGCATCCCTATCCTTCTCAGGGTAGACGCGCCCCGGGCGGGAGGGAATCAATAGGCCATAAATAACGAGGATGGGAGCGTAAACAGATCGTTAACAAGGGTGGATGGCGCGAATAGGCGATGAGGTATCAAACCATGCACGCTACTCCTCCCCCACCACCGGCGACAGCAGCCGATACCCCACGCCGGACTCGGTGATGAGCAGGGTAGGGTGGGCGGGGTCGTCCTCTATCTTGCGACGAAGCCGGTTGATGTAGACCCGTAGACTCTGGGTGTCGTTCTCGTAGTTTGGGCCCCACACGGCGGTGAGCAGCAGGCGGTGGGTGATCACCTTATCGGTGTGCCGCATCAGGTAGGCCAGCACCTCGAACTCGCGCGGGGTCAGATCGAGCGGCGCTCCGTCAAGGCGCGCCTCGTGGGTAGAAGGGTCGAGGTCGAGTGGGCCAACCCTCAAGGGAGTGCCCAGATCAGCGGGGGCCTGGGGACGGCGAAGCAGGGCCCGAACCCGAGCCAGCAATTCACCCATGCCGAATGGCTTGGTCAGATAATCATCGGCCCCCAGATCGAGCGCCTGTATTTTGGTCGCCTCCTCGCCCCGCGCCGAGAGGACCAGGATGGGCGCCTGTGACATGGAGCGAAGGGAACGGCACACTTCCAGACCGGAGAGACCGGGCAGCATCAAGTCCAGGATGACCAGCCGCGGCATGCGCGCCGCCGCGTGACGTAGCCCCTCCTCCCCGGTCTCCACCGTGTAGACATCGTAGCCACGCGCGGCCAGATTGGCCCGCAGGGTACGGCGAATAGCAGGCTCGTCGTCGATCACCAGGATGCTCTCGCCCGTCATCGTCGCGTCTCCGCCGGTCGCCGTTCGCCCTGAGACGGGGCAGGCGGCGCGCGCCGAGGGCGAGGCGCGAGGGGGAGAAGCACGCTGAACGTGCTCCCCTGGTCCGGCGCGCTCGCCACCCGCGCCCGCCCGCCATGCGCCTCCACCAGCCCTTTGACAATCGCCAAGCCCATCCCGGTCCCGCTTGCCCCCCGCGTCCCCTCGGCCACCCGGTAGAAGGTATCAAAGATCCGCTCTTGTTCACCGGCGGGAATGCCCATGCCCTCGTCGGTTACGGCGATCTCCAACTCCTCGTGCCCGGAGGGATCGGCGATGACCCGAGCCGCCACGGTAATGGGGGCGCTGGGCGGTGAATACTTGGCCGCGTTTTCCAGGAGATTGGTCAGCACCTGTTCGATCTGCACCGCGTCCAACAGGGCTGGGGGCAAATCGGGAGCGACACACCGAGCCAGGGGATGGGGGGCTAATAGTGGGGCCAGGCGGCGCGTCACTCGCTCGATCAGTTCGTCCACGTCTTCCCAGGCCAGCGACGGTCTGATCGCGCCCGCCTCGATGCGGGACAGATCCAGCAGGTTGGAGACCAGACGGGTGAGCCGGTCGGCCTCATGGTCGATGTCGGTCAGGAAGGCATGGCGGTCTTCCTCGCTCCAGACCACGTCTTCCTGCAGCAGCGAACTGGCGGCCGCCTTGATCCCCGCCAGCGGCGTGCGCAGGTCGTGCGAGACCGACGAGAGGAGAGCGCTCTTCAGGCGATCGCTCTCCCGCGCCAGGGTAGCGGCCTGCTCTTCTTGCATCAGCCGTCCTTGCTCCAGAGCAATCGCCGCCGCGTTGGCGAAGGTCGTGAGCAGATGCTCGCGCTCCGGATCGGGCCGCTGATTGGGACGAGGGACTAACTCAAGCACGCCGATGGCCCGCGCCCCGACCCGAAGCGGAAGGAGACGAGCCCGCTCCTGGCCCGGCCGGGGACGCACCATGCGGTCGCTCTGCCCGGGCACTCGGCGCACATGGCCCAGCACGCTCTCCTTACCTTCCGCCTGCACACGCTCCACGACCAGCGCCAGACCGCGATTCTCCTCGATATGTAAATTGGAGGGGAGCCTTCCCACGGTCGCTACCGTGCGCCAGTCCAGTCCATTGGCCGTGGGCAGCAGGACCGCGCATGCCTCGAGATCAAACGTCTCTCGCAGCCGCTGGGTCAGATCGGGGAGGATCTGGTCGAGATTCTGGTGGGTGATCAGTGCCGTGCTCAATGTGTAGAGCGCCTCCGTGCCGCGCACCCGGCGGAGCGCGTCCTCGGCCCCTCGGCGGGCGAGGGTCGAGAGAGATCCGACCATGAGAGCTATGACGAGAAAGACTACCAGGGCCAGGACATCGCGCGCCGAGGCGATGGTGATCGTGTAAAGCGGATTGATAAAGAACCAATCCCAGACGCCGATCGCGGCGCACGAGACCAGGACGCCGGCCCCAGGACCGCCTACCGCCGAGGTGAGCACCACGGGCACCAGGAAGAAGAGGGGAATGCTCTGACCCAAGGGGCCGGTCGCGCCATGCCAGAAGCGCAGAATAGGGACCAGGAGCCCGATCAGCAGCAGACCACCTGCCATGCCGGCGCGGGGATACTGAGCCAGCGGGTCAAGACGGGACAGTCGAGGCGGGCACCGGCGAAGGGCGATCAGGAAGGGCCGCGGCTTCATGCGATGGTTTCTCCCTCATCAACCGTGGCACATGGGCGGTAGGCGAGATGAGGAATGCGATGAGCCCGCCAATCCGCCCTAGATCGCCTCTAGCCGCTCCGCCGCCACCGCGCGGGCGAACAACCGCTCCAACTCCGAGAGATCGGCCCGCGCAATCCGCTCCTCAAGCGCGGACGGCACCGAGCCGAACTTGAGGCTCACGAGAGCGCGCAAAGCCTCGGCCCGGCCCTCTACCCGACCCTCCGTCCGGCCCTCCGTCCGGCCCTTTGCTATGCCTTCCTCCACCAGCTTTTCCAGCACGTTCGCCATCTTTAGTGCCGCCAAAATCGCCCGCGCGTCATCCTCTTGCAGATAATCATACGACAGCCCGACAATGCTGCCCATCATCTCGGATCGCGCGCTCGCCGGGAGCGCCTCCACCACGGGCGCTAGGTCACGCACTACCTCGGTCAGCGGGCGAGGATGATGCATCAAGACCGCGAGGGCCAGATCCGATCACCATGTCCGAAAATGGGGTCGGTATCACTCTCTACATACTGAGTCCGGCATATCGAGCGTGTATACCCAGTCTGTGGTACGTTGACGAAACGGTATCCGGGAGTGAGCGCGGCCCCACCGTACGCACTCACTCCCGGCCGAGGTGGTCTATCCTTCGTGGATGACTCGGTAAGGGAACACCAGTGAAAATGCCTCGACCGCGCGGCGCCTGGTCTCACCTTTTCTCCTGGCGCCTTGTGATCGGGCCGGCGTTGGGCCGCCCCTCTCTGGCCACTCTTTTGCTGGGCGCTCCACGCTTCGCCATGCCCAAGCCAATCAGCCTCCCCAGCGGCCCTCTGGGCGCGGCCCTCCGCCCGCACCAGGGGCGTCTGTGGCGGGGACGGGCCCTGCATCTGCTCACCCGCCTCCTCACGCTCGCCGCCGGCTGGCTGCTCCTGGCCGCGCTGGTCTCCTCGCGAATGATTACGATCTCGGCCGCGCTCGTCTGGATACCGGTTGTCTGCGCCGTCCTGGCGGGTGGGTGGCTGGCCTTCGCCCAGCGCCCTACCGCGCTAGAGACCGCGCGTTTGCTGGATCGGCGCTTCCGCCTCCAGGATGCCCTGGGCACCGCCGTGGAGCTCAGTGGCCAGGGCGACCCCGAGGGATCCATCCAGGCACGGCAACGGGCAGCCGCCCTGGCCTTGCTATCGCGGGCGCCCCACACTTCCTGGACCGCGCCTCCGCGGCGCGAGTGGCTCCTCACCGGGGCGTTCGCCGCCCTTGCCCTGGTCTTTACCCTCACCACGCCCCAGCAAGCCAGAGTGGCGGCCGCGGGCTCCGGTCCAGGCGGCCACGGCGCCATAGCGGGGCAGCATACCCTCGCCCTCGCCCAGAATAGCCAGGGGGCGCGGGTCGCCGCCTCCGCTGGAATAAGCCCCGCGAGCGCATCCACGAGCCGCGTTACCGCCAGGGCCCATGTTCCCTTGTTATCGCTCTCCCTCCAGATCCATACCAGCCCCCAGGGAGAGCAGTCCTCCACCCTGGGGGCCACTCCGTACCTGACCGGCGGCCCGGGAGGAGCCGGCGGCAAGAGTCCGGCTCGCGCGGGCACCCAGGGAGCGAAAGGGGCCAAGGGTTCCCCCGGTGGGGCAGGAGGAGGCGGGCAGAGCCAGCAGGGATCAGGAGGCGGTAGCCCGCAAGGCGGCGGAGCGGGGCAACCGGGAGCGAAAAGCCAGAGTGGAAACAGCTTGCAATCCCCGCAAAACGGGACACCCGGTAATCCCAATCAAAACGGGCAACCCAACTCCGCGGGCGGGGCGGGCCAGAATCAAAATCAGAACCGGCAGCCGACCGATAATGGCTCGAGCGCCAACTCGTCCTCCGGCGCCAACCCGTTCGGCCAGGATAAGCCGCGCGCGGCCGGATCCGCCCCAGGCGCGTCCGGCGGCAAGTCGAGCAGTCGAGGGGGGCCGGGGAATCGCACGTCCACGAGCCCAAAAGGCACCCGATCTGGAACCGCGGGCAAGGCGTCGGGGAAGGCCTCCGGCCAGGCGCCAAACGGCCAGAATGATCCGAACTTGCTTCGTCGAGGGCGCTCTGGTTCCAGCGGACTCGACAACAAGCAACCAGGCTCGGCTACTCACCAGGCGGGTCCGGCAACCGGGCCCCAAGTTACGCTCGGCGGCCATTACGTGATCGGCGCCGGTGATTCGGGACAGGGGTTGGTCCGAATCATGCCGCAGGGGACGGCGAGCGGGAACCAACTGCAGGGAGCCGGATACGCCGGTTCGCCCACCGTCCAGGGTTACATACCCGAGGATGCCACGGCTCTCTCGCCGGCCGAGCAGGCGCTGGTGCGCGCGTATTTTAATGGAGACGGTAACTGATGATCACCCCCGAGGAGTTCCGCGAGACGGCCCGGCGGATTCTGGGCGAAGTGGCGAACGCGATTGTCGGGCAGGAGGCGGTGGCTCGCGGCGTCCTCACGGCGATGATCGGGAACGGTCATGTGCTCCTGGAAGGAGTCCCCGGCCTGGGAAAGACCAGCCTGGTCCGTGCCTTCTCCGGTGCCCTCGATCTGCAGTTTGGCCGGGTGCAGTTCACCCCGGATCTGATGCCCGCCGACATCACCGGCACCAGTATCGTCTCCGAGGATGACGCGGGCCGGCGCGCCCTCTCCTTCCAGCGCGGCCCTATTTTCGCCAATCTGGTGCTGGCCGACGAGATTAATCGCGCCACCCCCAAGACCCAGAGCGCCCTCCTGGAAGCGATGCAGGAGCGGACAGTGACCATTGCCAACCAAACGCACCGCCTCCCCGAGCCATTCTTCGTGCTCGCCACGCAAAATCCGATTGAGATGGAAGGCACCTATCCACTCCCGGAAGCGCAACTTGACCGCTTCATGTTCAAGCTGCTGGTCCAGTACCCTTTCCGGGGAGAACTGGCGGCCATCGTTCGCCGGACCTCGGGAAACGAGACCGCGCCCGTGCAGCCGGTGGCGGGGGCTGATACCCTCCTGGCCATGCAGATGCTGGTCCGTGAGGTGCCGATGAGTTCCTACGTGCTCGATTACGCGGTCCGCCTGGTGCTGGCCACCCAGCCGGAATCACCCGATGCGCCCGAGGTCACGCGGAAGTACGTGCGCATCGGCTCCAGCCCACGGGGAGCCCAGGCGCTCAGTCTGGCGGGAAGGATTCTCAGCCTCCTGGATGGGCGCTTCAATTTGTCGTACGACGACATCCGCGCCGCCGCGCACCCATCTCTCCGCCACCGGCTTGGCCTCAACTTCGAGGCGGAGACCCGTGGTCTTACCGCTGACTCCGTCCTGGATGAGATCATGGCCGCCGTACCCGACGTACCCAACTGAGAGAGACGATGAACGCGCTCGCCTGGCTGGCTAAGCTGCGCCAGGGGGCCGCCCGCGGTTGGGTGGATCTCCCCGGCACCGAGCACGAGGGTCCGCTCCTGGATGGCCCGTTCCTTAAGCGCCTGGAGCATCTCACCCTCCGAGTGGGCCGGCATGGCACCAATGGTTTCGCGGGCGAACACGCCAGTCCGCGGAAGGCCAGTTCGGTGGAGTTCGCCGACTACCGGGATTACCGGCCCGGCGACGATTTCCGCCTGATCGACTGGAATGTCTATGCCCGCCTGGGCGAACTTACCCTGCGCCTGACCGAGGCGACCGAAGCCACTACCCTGCATCTGCTCCTCGATTGCAGTGGTTCCATGGCCTGGGGTCTGCCCTCCAAGTTCCGCCTGATGCAAAGGCTGGCGGCGGCGCTTGGCTGCGTAGCCCTGGCCCGGTACGACAACGTGGCCATCGGGGTCTTGCGCGGCCAGAAGGCCCAGATTCTCCCTCGTTTGCGAGGCAAGAACGACACCGGCCGCCTCCTTTCGGTGATCGATGGGCTGCGTCCCGCGGGCTCGGTGGATCTGGCGGCCGCCGCGGCCTCGTATTGCGCTGTTCCGCGGAAAGGCGTGGTGGTCCTGATTTCTGATCTGCTGGCCCCCACCGGTACCGGGGACACGGTGACCGCGCTGCGCCGGGCCGGGTTGCTTCCCACCGTCCTCCAGGTGTTGGCCCGCGAGGAGAGCGCCCCGACCCTGGAGGGGCCATTCGATCTGGTGGATTGCGAGACGGGCGCCGTGCTCACCACGGCGATCAATGGTGAGGCTCTGCGGGCCTACGGCGAACGATTCGCCGCCTGGACCATCGAGATGGAGGCGGCGTGCGCGGCCCAGCGCGCCTCTTTCATCCGAGTGTTCACCGACCAACCGATTGACGAAGTGGTGTTTGGCGCGCTCCGGGGACAGGTGGTACGGTGATCAGTTTCTCGGAACCACGGGCGCTATTCGGTTTGATCGTCCTCCCCATCCTGATTCTCTTCTATATGTGGCGGGCGCGACACGTCCGGCAGGTGGTCTCCAGCACCTGGCTCTGGCAAGAGGTGATGGCCCGTTTTAGCCATCGGCCTACCCGGCGCCTTCCCTTGCGCGACCCTCTCTTACTGCTGCAATTGCTGGCCGCGCTCTTGCTGGTGCTGTTCCTGGCTGGGCCGCGGGCCGGCCATACCAACCCCACGCACCGGATCGTCGTGCTGGACGACAGCGCCGCCATGGCTGCCACCGACGTGGCGCCAAGCCGCTTTATTCAGGCGAAACAACAGATCCAGTCGCTGATCAACCATCTCGGAGACGGCGACCATCTGAGCCTGATCGTGGCGGGCCCGCGGGCCCGGCTCCTCGGGCAGGCGCCTGGTGATGGCGGCCTGCCGGCTGCCCTCCGCGCCCTGCCTGCCCCCAACGGGCCGGCCGACCTGGCGGGCGCGGCGGCCCTGGCACGGGGCCTGGCAGGGACACCCGGCCTGGGTACGCCTCGGGTGACTTTCGTCGCCGCCAACGAGACCCCCGCCCTGCCGGCGGGGAATCTTCCCGTAACCATCACCCGCCTGGGCCATACGCTGGATGATCAGAGTGTCTCGGATCTCGCGGTGGCCTGCGCTCCCAAGGGCGATACCTGCGAGGCTTTCGCGCGCGTGCGCAATGCCGACCCCCTTCCCCGCGCCGACGCGCTCACCGCCTGGGCGGATGGGCAATCGCTGGGCCGGCAAGCGTTGGTCCTTCCAGCCCGCGGATCGTTGGATCTCAGTTTTGTCGTGCCCCGCGCCGCCGGCGTGATTCGGGTCGCCCTGACTCGCCCCGATGCCTTGCCGCTCAATAATACCGCGGTCGCCCTGGCGCCCAATCCGCCTACCTTGCATGCCCTGCTGGTCTCCGATACTCCCGGCCCGTTGCTGCACGCCTTGCAGGGGATCCCAGGGCTCAGCGTCCGGGTCGTCTCCGTCGAGGCCTATCAGGATACCGACGCGGTCGGCCCCGATCTGCTGGTGATGGATGGGATAGCCCCGGTCGAACTGCCCACGACTCCCCTGCTCACGATCAATCCGCCCGCCAACAACGCCTTGGTGAATGTACGGAACGCCAATGCGTTCCTTTCCATGACGCTGCCCGATCCCACGGATCCTCTGATCAGTGGGCTGGATCTCGATGGCCTCCCCACGGCCGGCGAGACCATCGACACACCGTCGTGGGCCACGGTCGATGTGAGTGGTCCCAAGGGACCATTGATTCTGCACGGCTCCGACGCCGGGGAACGCATGGTCATTCTGCCCTGGGAGCCCGGTACCAGTGCGTTCAGCCACGATGTATCGTTTCCCTTGCTGATCGAGCGGCTGGTCCGCTGGCTGACCCCGGCGCCCGCCGCTAGCATATCGGCCGGTACGGCTTTGTGGCTTCCCGCGAACGTGCCATCGGTGCGAAGCCCAACCGGGGCGATCCTGACCGGTCCCTTGATCGAACCCCAGGCAGCCGGTCTGTATCAGGTGGCCGGGGCCGCCGGCAGCGCCGTGCCGGGCGCCCCCCTGTTCACGGTGCCGCCGGCCTCGCCCGGAGAGGTGGCGTCCACCTCGGTGGAGACCCCGGCCTGGGCGCCGCTCGCTATCGCCACCGGCCTACCGCGCACGCTCTGGCCGGTGGTCCTGCTGGCGGCGCTGGTCGCCCTGAGCGGCGAATGGGTGTATTATGCGCGGAAGACTTGAGGTGCGCCGATGCAGGTGACCCACCCACTGTTTCTCCTGCTGCTGTTGCCGCTGGCGGTCGCCGTGACGCTCTCCGCCCGTGCCCGCCTGGGAAGGCTGCCCTGGTTGCGCGCCCTGGTCACGGTGCTGCTCCGGTTGGCGCTCTGCGGTCTTCTGGTCTTCGCCCTGGCCGATCCCAGCCTGACCCGCGCCGCCTCCGGAGTCCATGTCGTCTTCGTGATCGACCGCTCGGCGGGGGTGGGAGCAGCCGGGAACGCGACCGCCGATGCCTGGGTGCGGGACGCCCTCCGCCGGAAGCATGCGGACGACAGCGCCGCCGTGGTAGCTTTTGGCGGCAACTCAGCCTGGGCGGAGGTGAACGGCAGTACCTCGCCCGCGCTCCCCGCCGTCAACCCCGGTCAGGACAATCCGCAATCGGCCCTGCAACTGGCCCTGGCGGGATTACCGAGCAACCAGCCGTCCCGCTTGGTGCTTCTGAGTGATGGGCGGCAGACCAAGGGTGACGCCCTGTTGGCGGCGCAAGAGGCGGCGGGCAGCGGCGTGCCAATCTCGGTGGTCCCGCTGGGCCGGCGTGATCCGAACGACGTAGCGGTGACGACGGCGGAGTTACCCGCCACCGCGCGGGCCGGCGATCATCTTACCTTGAGAGCGGGCATCGATGCCGGGCGCCCTATCACGGCCACCGTCGCGCTCTGGCACGACGACACGCTGATGGGGACGCGCTCCCTGGCCTTAAAAGCGGGGCCGAACAGCTTCCTCTTCGCGGTGAGCGCCGGGACCGCCGGCAGCCATCGCTACCATCTGGCCGTACAGGCACCCGGGGACGACATCCCGCAAAACAACAGCCTGGACGCGGTAGTGGAGGTCACGGGGGCGCCTCGTGTGCTGGTACTGGCCGCCAACCTGACCGAGGCGGCGGCGGTGGTCGCCACTCTGGCCGCCGCGGGCGAACAAGTGACTCTGCTGCCGGCGGCTCAGGCACCCACTACCGCCGGCGACTTCGGCGCCTACTCGGCGGTCGTGCTGGCGGACCTCCCGGCCAGCGCCCTGAAGCCGGCGGCGGTTGCCGCCTTGCGGGCGGCGGTGCACGATCAGGGGGAGGGATTGCTGGTGATGGGCGGGCCGCGGAGCTTCGCCACCGGCGGCTATGCCAACAGCCCCATGGAGACCCTTCTGCCGGTCACCAGTCTCTCCGACGCGCGGGCCAGCCGCGGCAACGTGGGGCTCATTCTGATCATCGACAAGTCGGGCAGCATGATGGACGCAGTCCAGGGCGTAACCAAGATCAGCATGGCCCAGCAAGCGGCGGTAGACGCGATTGCCCATCTCCAGCCCGAGGACGAATTCGGCGTCCTGGCCTTCGATGATACCACCCATGTGGTAGCGCCCTTCGGGCCGGTCGGCAATGGGGCCAACCAAGCGCGGACCCGCGCGGCCATCCTCAATATGCAGCCTTTCGGCGATACGGTGATCTACCCGGCCCTGCAACAGGCCGCGCGCGATCTCTTCGCCAGCCACGCCCAATTCAAGCACATCGTCCTGATGACCGATGGCCAGGGCGAGACCGCTCCCTTCCTCAAGTTGATTGGCCTGATGGCCAAGAATCATATTACCCTCTCCACCATCGCGATCGGGACCGACGCCGAGGTGGACGAGTTGCAATCGTGGGCCAACACCGGCGGCGGGCGCTTCTACCATGCCGCCGACCCTCACGATATTCCCCGCCTGGTGGTGTTAGAGACTCGGATCAGCAGCGGGCCCACCCGCGTGCAGGGCAACGTAACGGTGCGCCAGGGGGTGGACAATCCGGCACTCCGTTCGCTGGCCGGGCACGCTCTACCGCCCTTAAACGCCTACAATATCACGGCCCCGAGGGCCAGCGCCCAGGTCGTGTTGCAATCGTCACTGGGCGATCCGATCCTCACCCAGTGGCGGGATGGTCTGGGCCAGGTGGCGGCCTGGACGGGCGGCGTCTCGACCAGTTGGGCGCGAAACTGGCTGGGCCAAACCGCGTTCTGGGCCGATCTCACCCGCGGCCTGATGCTGCCCACTGCTTCCCGCCTCCTGCAGCCTGATCTGGCGGTCCAGAACGGCGTCCTCCAGATTGGGGCCGAGGCATACGATGCCCAGGGCAATTTCGCCAATCTGCTGGCCACCCGGGCCCGGGTCACCGCTCCCGACGGGCAAGCGTTTACCCTGCCGCTGATTCAGGACGCGCCGGGCCAGTACAACGCGCGGATCGATGGCCCCGAGGCAGGGGTCTATACGGTCCACATCGAACAATACGACAATAGCGCCATTTTGGGCCAGGCCGATGCCGCCATCGCCGTGCCTTATCCGGCGGCCTATCGCCCCGGCCCCCCCGATCTAGCCCTGCTGGGCGCCATTGCCGCGACCGGGAACGCGCCCACTCTGAACAGTCCCAGCGATGCCTTTAGCAACTCTGGGTTGCCCACCCGGCCCATCAGGCAGCCCGTATGGCCGCTGCTGGCTCTGTTGGCCCTGCTACTGTTCCCCATCGATGTCGCGGCGCGGGTGCTCTACACCCCGGCGGTCCCCTACGATCCGGCGCGGTTCCGAACCGGCGCGTAATACGCTGCCTCCCTCGAAAGAGTAGCCTCAACTCCTGGCCATGTCAGGGTGTTGTCATGGCGCTGTCACTGCCGGGGCCCCGCGGCCAGCCCGTATACTGCTACATGTCAGGACGAGACCACACCGCCGGCCGGGGGATGGAAGAGTCCGGTTTTAGCAGCAGTAAGCAAACAGCAGGAAATGGGAGCAGAGAAATGAACAAGCTACAGTACGTCGGGGCCATGTTGGGGACTGCCGCGCTCGCCCTCGGTACGCTCGGCGCCACTGCCCCGGTGGGCGCGCACCGGGCAACGGGCCCATCCTATACCTTCACCTCGATCGCCAGCCAGGGCGACCCCACGTTCACGCAGTTGCTGGGGATTAGCAAGGCAGGGGTCATCGCCGGCTACTTCGGCAGCGGGGCGGATGCCAAGCATCCGAACAAGGGTTTCATGCTGACCCTCCCAAGCACCTCGGTGGCGGAGAACTACCCGAACTCGGTTCAGACCCAGGTGATCGGCATCAACAATAGCAACGATACCGACGGGTTCTATATCGACGCCAAGGGTGTCACCCACGGCTTCACCGACATCAAGGGTACCTTCGCCACGGTTGACGTGCCTGGTACGACCTTCAACCAGTTACTCGGCATCAATAACAACGGCGCCGAGGTGGGCTACTATCAGTACGGGCCGAGCAGCGCCCCCATCTTCGTCCCCTTCGAGCGCGAGGCCGATGGCTCCTTCCTGCTGCTTCCAATCGCCAATGCC
>DATLQX010000078.1:0-2963 GCA_035534995.1 Chloroflexota bacterium
TACACTGTCGGATTCCCAAGGCCTATACACTTCACCCTCCATGATGTTATGGATCGTTGCCTCGAAGGATACCGGGCACCGTGAGTGAAGAATATGGTGTTATTAGGATCTGAACGTTGCAGGACATCCCAGGGGCAACTCAAGCATGGTCACCATCGCGCCACCACTCTCGAACGGCGACGACAAACTGATCAGCCGTTTCGTCCTCCGGTCAGAAATCGCTGAGGAGATCACCAAAGTTGGTAATTGGCCGAACGCCCTGAGATGCCGCGAGGGTTGATAGATCCATGGATGATTGGGTAGAGAACCTCTAGCCCGACATCACTGGCGGTCCGCTTCGCGACGCGTCGATCAGGGGTGCCTCGGTACGGATGCTGCCCGCGCCGTGGCTTGAATTGTACTACAGCCACGCCCGCTATGGATGATCCAGCGGATTTTCACTCAGCAAGCCATCCGCGCCTGCGGCAGCCAGGAGGTCACAATCACTGCTAATGAAAGTGACCAGCTCACCGAGCACAGTGGCCGCGTGATGAGCACCCGCCAGTTGCAGTGACATCCAGCGGGCGCTCGTGTCAATGAAGAGCGCGCTCAATACGAGCCCCGATCCTCGCGGATCAGCACTTCGGAACCAGGATCATTCGGGGGAAGTTTGCCAAGTCGGGCGATCTCTTCCTCCGTCAACGGAGCGGTGCCACGCGGCGCCACAAGGTCGATGACCAGAAAGCTAGCGGCCAGCAGTTTCGCTTTCGCGTCTAATCGCGCCTTGTTCGTCACGTCCGTTCCATTTTGTCTGGGCACAATCACTACGTCAGCGGGCCCCAGGGGGTCGAGTCCGGGAGGTCAATCACCAGCCACCGATCCGCGGCCACCATGACCGGGATCCTCACTGCTTCCATGAGCTACCGTCCCTCCTCGCCTGGAGAATGTAAGCGCGCAAGCACCACCGCGCCACATCCAGACCACGGTTTCATGATCCCGCAAGGGCGAGGCTTGGCCGGATTCCAGCGGACCAGGGGGCGCACCACTCGATTGATACGGTTGGCAAAATAACCCAGTAGTTGATGCCAGGCAGTTAGTGGCATACTGAGGGCATGGCATCAGGAGCCGAGAGACGACTAGGAGCAAGGCCATGTGTCTGCAGCCGCATCCGATCACCCCCGTCCCAGAAGAGACCATGCGCGTGGCGCGCGCGGCCTTCCCCAAGGGAACCGCCTATCTGCGCTTACGCGATGAACTCGGCATCTTTTATCGCGATGAGCGCTTCGCGCCCTTGTTTGCCCAGCGGGGGCGGCCAGCGGAAGCGCCCTGGCGGTTGGCGCTGGTGTCGGTGCTCCAGTTCGCCGAAAACCTCAGTGATCGGCAGGCTGCGGAGGCGGTGCGTTCACGGATAGACTGGAAATATTTGCTGGGGCTGGAGTTGACCGATGGGGGGTTCGATTATTCCCTCTTGAGTGAGTTTCGGGACCGCCTGCTGGCTGGGGAGGCCGAAGCGGTCTTGCTGGATGCCTTGCTGGCGCACTGCCAGGACGCAAAGCTGGTGCGGGCGCGGGGCGGGCAGCGGACCGACGCGACCCACGTCCTGGGGGCGGTGCGGGTGCTCAACCGCCTAGAGTGCGTGGGGGAGGCGCTGCGCCATGCCCTGAACACCCTGGCGGTCGCGGCTCCGACCTGGGTGCGCGCCAAGATTCCCCCCGACTGGGCGGATCGCTATGCCACGCGCCTGGAAAGCGCCCGCCTGCCCAGCAGCGCGGCGGACCGGCAGGCTCTGGCGCGCACGATCGGCGCGGATGGCTCTGCCCTGCTGACGGCGCTCTGGGCTCCCACGGCCCCGGGCGGACTCCGCGAGTTGGAAGCGGTGGAGGTTCTGCGCCAGATCTGGGTGCAACAGTTCTTCCTGGAGGCCGGGCGGGTCCACTGGCGGGAAGAGGGCAGCCTGCCGCCCGCGAGCCTCTGGATCAACTCCCCCTATGATCCCGAGGTCCGTTATGGGACCAAACGCACCCACACCTGGATCGGCTACAAGGTCCATCTGACCGAAAGTTGTGATGAGGATCTGCCCCACCTGGTGACCCAGGTGGCGACCACCATCGCCACCGGGACCGACTATGGCACGCTACCCCTGGTGCAGGCGGACCTCGCGGCCAAGGATCTGCGGCCGGCCGAGCACTTCGTCGATGCCGGCTATGTCGATGCCGGGCTCCTGGTGCGGAGCCACGCTCAGGGCATTGACTTGGTTGGTCCCGTGTCCACGGCCCCCGACTGGCAAACGCGGGCTGACCAGGGCTTCGACCAAGAACACTTCGCCATTGATTGGCGAACGCGCACGGCCATCTGTCCGCGGGGCCAGCACAGTGTCGCCTGGAAAACCAACCGGGACCGCCATGGCGAGCCGGTTATCCGCATTGAGTTCGCCCAAGCCACCTGCCTCGCCTGTCCCGTGCGTGCTCGCTGCACCCGAGCCGCCACCTATCCGCGCACCTTGTCCCTCCGCCCGCGGCCCGAGTTCGAGGCACTGCGCGCCGCGCGGGCCCGCCAGCGAACCGACGACTTCATGACCCGCTATAAGCAGCGCGCGGGCATTGAAGGCACCCTCTCCCAAGCGGTTCGCGCCTTCGACTTGCGTCACGCCCGCTATGTCGGGCAGCCCAAAACCCACTTGCAGCACGTCTTGACCGCCGTGGCCCTCAACGTGGTGCGTCTGTGCGCCTGGTTCGGCGGCATCCCCCGTTCCCAAACCCGCGTCTCTCCCTTCGCCTCCCTCTTCCTAGAGGCTGCCTAACGCCCGCCTATTTTGCCAACAGTATCAAACCTGCGGTGCGCCCACCTCGGTCTATCAGGCGATCGACGACTGAGGGCGTGTGGTACCCTCAACCCGATCCCCGGTACTCAGCGTTTTCTCCCTGGACGACAGCAAAAGGTGACGGTATGTGTAGAAACATTAGAACTCTATTCAACTTTGAACC
>DATLQX010000079.1:0-13713 GCA_035534995.1 Chloroflexota bacterium
CGCGGCCCATTCCGCGGCCCGACATCGCCGTCGCCCTTCAAGCGGAGCACCTGCCCGTGATCAACCCCCGGTGGGATGCTGATGGTCATCGAGACCTGCCCCCCTCGGCGGCCGGAGCCGGAACAGGTGGGGCAGGGCGGATCGCCGATCACTCCGCTCCCGTGGCAGTCGTGGCACTCGTCGCCCAACCGCCGCGTGCCCCCGGTTCCATTACAGCGCGTGCACCGGAGGGTCGCCCCGCCCTTTACCACCCCCATGCCGACGCATGCCACGCATACCTCTCGCCGCGCGATCTCTACTCGGGTCTCAACCCCGAATACCGCCTCGCGGAGCGAGACCTGCACGGTGAGTTCGACATCGGCCCCGCGGAGCACTCCGCGTGACATCGCGGGCGTGGCAGGGCGGGGCGACCGCATGGGCGCGCTTCCCCGGTGCCGTCGCCCCTCGTCGTACAGCCGGCGCCGGGCCGGATCGTTGAGCACGAGATAGGCGCTATTGACCTGGGTAAAGCGATCGGCTGCATCCGGCGCTTGATTGAGGTCTGGGTGCAAATGGCGCGCCAGGGCCCGGTAGGCACGGCGCACCTCCTGGGGATCGGCGGTGGGGGCGATACCCAGGAGATCATAGAGGTTACGGTTAGGCGGGCCGGCGTCACTCATACTTGAATCTCCAGTGTACCGCGGAAACCATCCCTCTTGCATCGTAATGGTATAAAGGTCTACTATATAAACCATTGGAGGAAGCCAGATGAAAGTTCTCCGCCCGCTCGCCGGCGCCACCTACTCTTCCGTGGTGGAACGCATCCGGCGATCCATTCGTCTTGGCCTCTACGTACCGGGGGATCGGCTCCCGCCGGAGCGCGAGTTGGCGCCCGCGCTGCGCGTCTCTCGTACCACTCTTCGCGAGGCGCTCCGCCTGCTGGAGGGTGAGGGACTCCTGGAAAGCCGGCGCGGGGCCGCCGGCGGCACCTTCGTGCGGGAAGCGGGGCAACCCTCGCTCGCCGGTGGAGATCTCCGGGCCCAGGTGCGCGCCTTTGAGGATCTCCTGGACTTCCGCCTCGCCACGGAGTGCGCCGCCGCCCGCCTGGCCGCCCAGCGCCGCTCCGAGAGCGACCTTCGCCTGATGAGCGAATCTCTTGAGGGGATCCGTCGCAATACCTCGATGGATCTTTTTCGGCGGGCCGATTCCGCCTTCCACCTGGCGGTCGCCGAGGCGGCGCGAAACCCGATGCTCCAGGCGGCGATTGAGGATGGGCGGGCCGCTATGTTCGCGCCCCTGGACTTATTGGATTTTGAGGTGATGCGCACGAACGCCCTGGAGGGTCACCGCACTATTATTCACGCGATCACCCTCACCGAATCCGGCGCCGCGGAACGGGCCATGGCGGCCCATATCGAGGACACTCGGCGTGAACTGCGCCTGGTCACCGCCCTGGCCAAGGACAAAGTCGTCTGAAGGAGGACCACACATGGAGACCACCGCTATCGCCTTTATCGACGGCCGGTATCTTCCGGTCGCCGAGGCAAACCTCAACGTCATGACTCATGCGCTCAATTACGGAACTGGGGTGTTCGAGGGGATACGCGGCTATTGGAACGCCGCCGAGGAACAGCTTTTTCTCTTCCGCGCCCGCGAACACTTCGTTCGGCTGCACGAGTCCGCGCGGATCATGGCCATCGCCCTCCCCTATAGCGTGGATGACCTGTGCCAAATCTCCCTGGAGATCGTGCGCCGCTCCGCCTATCGCCAGGATATTTACCTGCGTCCCATCGCCTATAAAAGCGGGCTGGGGATCGGGGTGGGAACGGCCGGGGTGGCCGATGGCTTCCTCCTCTTCGCCACCCCAATGGGAAACTACGTGGACACTGAGCGCGGACTCCGCTGTTGCGTCAGTTCCTGGCGCCGCACCAGCGATAACGCCATCCCCCCTCGGGCCAAGGTGACCGGCGGTTACGCCAACGCGGCCCTGGCCAAGCACGAGGCGGCGACCAATGGCTATGACGAGGCGATCATGCTGGCCGAGAACGGGGTGGTGGCCGAGGGCAGCGCCGAGAACCTGTTCATGGTCCGCCGAGGCAGCTTGATCACGCCGCCGATTAGCGACAACGTACTGGAGGGGATCACCCGCGCCACCCTGATGGAGCTAGCCCGAACCGAACTGGGCATTCCCGTGGTCGAACGGACCATCCAACGCACCGAGCTGTATACCGCCGATGAGGTGTTCCTATGTGGCACCGGAGCGCAGGTAGCGGGGATCGTCGAAGTGGATCGGCGGCCGGTGGGCGTCGGTAGGATCGGCCCGGTGACAGCGGCCCTGCAATCGCGGTACTTTGACCTGGTACACGGAGTGAGCCGTGACCGCGCGCCGTGGCGGCTCGCGGTGTATGAACCGGCGCGCGTGTAGGGGTGGCCGCGCCGGCCCGCCTCGGCACGGAACGGCAGGATCAATTCGCGGAGAAGGGGCGGCCAATGCCCGTCGACCCAGGGGAGTTCCGCCGAACCATGGGCCTGTTCGCCACCGGAGTGACCGTGATTACCGTACGCGAGGGCGAAGCCATTCACGGCATGACCGCTAACGCGGTGACCAGCGTCTCCCTGGATCCGCTGCTGGTCCTGGTCTGCGTGGATAGCCGCGCGCATATGCGGAATCTCATTCCCACGGCGGGTCGCTTCGCGATCAACATGTTGCGTGAGGACCAGCGACCGCTCTCCCGCCGGTTCAGCGGGTGCGCCAGGGAAAAAACGGACGTGAGCTTCTCGGCCATCGATGGGGTACCAACCCTCCCCGACTGCCTGGCCACCCTGGTGTGCACCGTCGATCGGCTGGTGGACGCGGGCGACCATGTGGTGGTGTTTGGCCGGGTCGACTCGCTCGCCCGCTCGGCGACTGGGGGACGGCCCCTGGTCTATTACGCCGGTGATTACCAACGGCTGGCCCTGGGTGCCAGGCTGCGGCGGATGGAACTGGAGCGGGAAGCCAGGCATGCGGCGCTCAAGCGGATCGCGGACCGGATGGCGAACGGCACCGATGTTGACACGGTATTCGATACCTTCGCTCAGGAAATGAGCGACCTGATTGCCCACGACGCGGTCACCGTCACCCTCCTGCGCGAGGATGGGCGTCTGGAGCGTTTCGCCTTGGCGACCGTGGATCGGATCGGTCCCCGACCGGGTGAGTTCCAGGCTCTCGATCAGTCCGCCGCCGGCCTGGCGGTACGGACAGGCGGCACGATCTGGACCGCGAACATGGCGACCGACCCTCGTTTCGCCGGCGCCAACGATCGGCGCTGGATCGCGGAAGGGTTTCGCAGTTTCATCTCCGCCCCCTTGCGGGCCAGGGGCCTGGTCATCGGCGCCCTGAACGTGCTCAGCCGTACCCCCGACCGCTACGCAGCCCACGAGATTTCCCTGGTGGAGGCGATTGCCGGCCAGGTGGCCGTCTTCCTCCATGCCATGGATCTGGACGCCCGCCTGCGCCGCCTGACGGCGGGCGAGGACCACCGTTACCCACTCCGGCCACGGTCGGCGTTCGCTACCACCCGACCACAGTCGAGGGATCGAGGTTGATCACGGAAAACATTGGTTGTCTCAAGCACGTAGAACCCGGAGGAGAACCGAATGTCAATCATGCGCGGGTCCATTACCCCGCTGGTGACCCCCTTCAAGGATGGGTCCGTGGATGTCGAGGCCCTCGAACGCCTGGTGGAATTCCAGATTGCTGGCGGCAGCCACGGAGTGGGAGTCACCGGTACCACGGGCGAACCAACCTCGCTCACCATGGCGGAACGGGAACTGGTGATCGCCACGGTGATTCGCGCCGCCCGCGGCCGCGTGCCGGTGCTGGCCGGGACCGGCTCGGTAAACTTCCAGGAGACCGTCCACCTCACCCGCATTGCCCGGGAGGCCGGCGCCTCCGCCGCCCTGGTGATCGTCCCCTACTATTGCCGGCCGACCCAGGCGGGACTCTACGAGCACTTCCGCCAGGTGGCCGCCTCCGTGCCGGGCTACCCTATCATGCTCTACAACATCCCCGGACGGAGCGCCGTCAATCTGGAGCCCGCGACCATGGCCCGCTTGCGGCGGGACTGCCCAAACATCTTCGGCGTGAAGGAGGCCAATACCGATTTCGCCCAGATCAGCCGCGTCCTGCATGCCTGCGGCCGAGACTTCGGCGTGTATAGTGGAATCGAGACCCTGTGCTTCCCCATGCTCGCCCTGGGAGGCGCCGGGCACGTCAGCGCCACCGGCAACCTCCTGCCTAAAGAGGTGGCCGACCTCTACAACCTCTGCGAGGCAGGCCGGTGGAACGAGGCACGCGACCTTCATTATTGGCTGCTGGAGCTTAACGAGGCGCTGTTCATCGAAACCAATCCCGGCCCGGTCAAGGCGGCCTTGGGGATGATGGGCCTGATTTCCCCTGAACTCCGCCTCCCTCTGGCCCCGGTCAGCCCCGCCACCGAGGACCGTCTCCGCACGGTACTGGCCAACTACAATCTCCTTCCGAGCGCGAAATCATGAAGCGGGCGCGTTTCCAGGTTGCCGGCACGACCTATCACGGCTTCCGGCGGGATGGGGAATTGGTGGACGACTCAGGCGCGGTCTACGCCGAGGACGCCGTGACCTGGCTGACTCCCCTCCAGCCCGGCACGATTATCGGGCTGGCCCTCAACTACCGGGACCACGCGGAGGAGCTTGGTCTGGCCCTACCGGAGACCCCGGTCCTGTTCATCAAGGCCCACAACACCCTGATCGGTCACCGCGCCCCGATAGTGGCCCCTTCCGGGGTTAAGTACATGCACTACGAGGCGGAGCTGGGGGTGGTGATTGGCCGCGAGGGCCGGCGTGTGAGCCGAGCCGAGGCGATGGCCCATGTCGGCGGCTACACTATTGTCAACGACGTGACAGTCCGCGACTTCGTGACCAATATGTATAGGCCGCCGGTCAAGGCCAAGGGCTTCGATACCTTCGGCCCGATCGGGCCCTGGTTGGTCGAGGACGAGATCGACGACCCGCACTCCCTGGAGGTGCGTACCTATGTCAACGGCGAGCTACGGCAGCAGGGCAATACCCGAGACTTGATCTTCGATATTCCGGCCATTATCGAATACATCAGTGAGTTCATGACCATTCGCCCTGGCGACATCATTCTCACCGGCACTCCGAAAGGGATCTCGCACATCTACCCCGGCGACACGGTGCGAATCGAGATCGATGGCCTGGGAGCGTTGGAGAATCCGATCATCGCTGACGACCCTGGGGAGGAAACACTACGATGACCACGGGCACCGCCATTCCCAGCACCCCGGTCGAGCAGTTCATCGGCGGCGAATATCGGCCCTCCGAGGGCGAGCGATTCGAGACCCTCAATCCCGCCACCAACCAGCCGATTACCAGCGTCCCCTCCGGGACCGCCGCCGACATTGACGCCGCCGTGCGGGCGGCGCGCGAGGCGTTCGACCACGGGCCCTGGCCGCGGATGAGCGCGCGCGAACGCGGCGTCTTTCTGCGCCGGATCGGAGATCTGATCGCGACGCACGCCGACCAGCTTGCCGAGTGGGAAACCCTCGATACTGGAGTGCCGATCAGCCAGACCCGGAACGCGCTGATCCCGCGCGCGGCGGAGAACTTCCATTTCTTCGCCGATCTGGCGCCAAAACTCCAGGGAGAGTTGTATCCGGTCGAGGGAGAGTTCCTCAACTACACCACCCAATATCCTGTCGGAGTGGCCGGGCTGATCACCCCCTGGAACGCCCCCTTCATGCTGGAAACCTGGAAAATCGCCCCTTGCCTGGCGGCGGGGAATACCGCCGTGCTCAAGCCGGCCGAATGGTCGCCCCTTACCGCCAATGCCCTTGGCGCCCTGGTGGCCGAGGCCGGCTTCCCGCCTGGGGTGCTCAACATCGTGCAGGGGCTGGGAGAAACGGCGGGCGCGGCCTTGGTGGCCCACCCTGGGGTGCAGTTGATCAGCTTCACCGGTGAAACCACCACCGGGCGCGAGATTATGCGGAATGGGGCCGCGACTCTCAAGCGCCTCTCCATGGAATTGGGCGGCAAGTCGCCGGTGATCGTCTTCCCCGACGCCGATCTGGATCGGGCACTGGACGCGGTGGTGTTCGGCGTCTATTCCCTCAACGGCGAACGCTGCACGGCGAGCAGCCGCCTCCTGCTCCATCGCGATATCTACGATCACTTCAACCGCAAGTTGGCCGAACGGGTGAAGCGGATTCGGGTCGGCGATCCCTTTGACCCTCAGACCGAGGTAGGGCCGCTGATCCATCCAGAGCACGCGGCGCGGGTCCAACGAGGTCTGGCCCGAGGGATCGCCGAAGGCGCCAAACTGGCGGTGGGCGGCGAAATGCTGGATGGGCCAGGCAACTTCCTCCAGCCCACCCTCTTTCTGGACGCCGGCAACCAGATGCATATTGCCCAGCAAGAGATCTTCGGCCCGGTCCTGACCGTGATTCCCTTCAGCGACGAAGCGGAGGCCATACGCCTGGCCAATGATATCCGCTACGGGCTGGCCGCCTATATCTGGACCGGGAATCTGTCGCGCGGCCATCGGCTTGCCGGAGCATTGCAATCCGGCATGGTGTGGGTCAATTCGCAGAACGTGCGCGACCTTCGCACCCCGTTTGGCGGCGCCAAGGAGAGTGGCATCGGGCGCGAGGGCGGCGAACACAGCTTCCATTTCTACTGCGAGACCCGCACCGTGCATGTGGCGCTGGGTGAACATCGCATCCCCCGCTTTGGAGTGGGAGAATGACTGGTATCTCCCACAACCCGGACCAACCGCCAATCCATGTCCTTCGCGCCGGGCACGTCGAATACCTGGTCACCGACCTGGCGGCGGCCCGACATTTTTATGTCACCTTGCTCGGCTTCGTCGAGACCGCGGCGGACGAGGATACCCTCTACCTGCGCTGTCTGGAGGAGCGGCAGCATCACAGTCTGGTTCTCCGCCGAGCGCCCGAGCCGGGAGCGGGGCACATCGCCTTCCGGGTGGCCTCGGACGAGGATCTACGGCGCGTGGCTGAACTGGCGGAAAGGCAGTCACTCCCCTGCCGCTGGGTAGATGACGAGGAGCGCGGCCAGGGACCGGCCATCCGGGTGCAAGATCCCTCCGGATTGCCAATCGAGCTCTACCACCAGATGGAGCCGGTCCCCCGCCTCTTGCAGCAGTACGATCGGCACGGGCCGGTGCAAATCATGCGGCTGGATCACTTCAATTGCCAGGTGCCGGAGGTCAGCGCCGCCGTCGCCTGGTACCGGCGCGAACTGGGCTTCCGGATCTCCGAATACACGGTGGCGGAGAGCCCCGAGGGGGACCGCCTGTGGGCGGCCTGGCTGCACCGCAAGCAGACCGTCCACGACCTGGCCTTGATGAACGGGATCGGACCGCGTCTCCATCACGCCGGGTTCTGGCTCCCCGACGCTATGACGGTCATTCGGGCCTGCGACGTCCTGGCCGCCGCCGGCTACCATCAGGCGATCGAGCGCGGCCCCGGCCGCCACGGGCTCAGCAACGCCCTGTTCCTCTATCTCCGCGATCCCGATGGGAACCGGATCGAACTCTATGCCAATGACTATTTGACCGCCGACCCCGACGCGGAGCCGATCCGC
Organism: Chloroflexota bacterium; assembly: GCA_035534995.1. Classification (GTDB taxonomy): domain Bacteria; phylum Chloroflexota; class UBA5177; order JANWHV01; family JANWHV01; genus JANWHV01. The sequence goes on from DATLQX010000079.1 coordinate 7,621, forward strand.
TGGACCCTGGACGATCCTCGGAGAGCCACCTTCTGGGGCCACGCGGCCCCCGCCTGCTGGTTCGAGGAAGCGATGGCGGTGCGGTCGATCAGCGGGAACGGGTTCATGCCCCAAAGCCGGCCGGCGATGCGCGACCGTCCGGATCATGTGACCTAAAGAGTAGGAAGGGAGATCCAGATGCCCGCCGTTACCGGCGCCGACTACCTGTACCGACTCAAACACAACCAGGGTGAAGTATGGCTTGAGGGTGAACGGGTGAAGGATGTGACCACCCACCCGGCCACCCGCAACGGCGCCAGGTCAGTGGCCCGTCTCTACGACCTGCAGCACGAGCCTGACCTGCGCGACAGCATGACCTACGTCTCCCCCACTAGCGGTGAGCGGGTGGGGATGAGCTTCTTGACCCCCGCCTCCACCGAGGATCTGGCGCGGCGGAGCCGCATGTCGCTGGTTTGGGCGCGTCAAAGCGGCGGCATGATGGGCCGCGCTCCCGATTACATGAACAGCAGCTTCATGGCCCTGGCCGCCGCCTCGTCCTATTTCGCCGCTAACCGGCCCGAGTTCGCGGACCATGTTCGGGCCTACTACGAGCACATCCGCGAAAACGATCTCTGCCTCACTCATACGCTGATCAATCCGCAGGCCAACCGGAGCGTGGGCGCCAGCCAGCAGGCCGACCCCTTTCTGGCGGCCGGGGTGGTCCGGGAAACCGATGGCGGTCTGGTGATCCGGGGCTGTAGGATGCTGGCCACCCTGGCTCCCTTCGCCGACGAGATTGCCGTCTTCCCCAGCACCGTTCTGAAGGAGCAAGCCGACGTCACCCGCTACGCCTATGCCTTCAGCATCCCCTGCAAGACACCGGGCCTCCGTTTCATCTGCCGCGAAAGCTTCGATCTGGGCCGTTCGCGTTTCGACCATCCGCTGGGCAGCCGCTTCGAGGAGTTCGACGCCATGGTGGTCTTCGATGACGTGCTGGTTCCCTGGGAGCGCGTGTTCCTCCATGGGGACAACGAACTATGCAACAACGTCTACGGCAAAACCGGGGCCGTGGTCCATATGATGCATCAGGTGGCGGCCAAGAACGTGGCCAAGACCGAGCTGTTGCTCGGGATCGCCTGCGCCATCGTGGACAGCATCCAGATCGGCGGCTTCCAGCACGTACAGGAGAAGGTAGCCGAGCTGATCGTTGCCCTGGAGATGATGAAAGCGTGCCTGCGGGCCAGCGAGGCCGATGGGGCACCGAACGAATTCGGCCTGGTTACTCCCGCCAAGGGGCCGCTCGATGTGGTGCGCCTCACCTACCCCAAGGTGTATCCCCGACTGGTGGAGATTCTCCAGCAATTGTCGGCCAGCGGCTTGATGGCCATTCCGACAGAAGCCGACCTGAACGGCCCCCTGGCCGACGATCTGGCCCGCTACCTGCAAAGCGCCAAGCACAACGCCCGCGACCGAGTACGGTTGTTCCGCCTGGCCTGGGATGTGGCCGGGAGCAGTTTCGGCACGCGCCAACTCCAGTACGAGCGCTTCTTCTTCGGCGACCCTGTCCGCGTGGCCGGTGGCCTCTATATGAGCTACGACAAGGAGCCTGCCCTTCGGGCGGTCCAGCGCCTTCTCGCGGATGACCAGGGTAGTTGACGGTCTCTTGTCCTATGCGCTTCTCGGCATGTCGCCCGAGCGCCGCGCCGATTATTCGGCAAGCACACATGGTAGAATGGAAGCACGAAGTAGCAAGGAACGATTGATGCCCAGATCCACCGTAACCCTCGACCTCCCTCCCGAGGTCTATAACCAGTTGCGGCAGCGCGCCCAGCAGCATCAGCGTGGATTGGAGGAGGAGGCTAGTCTTGTCCTGGGCGCCGCCGTCAATACCCCAACTGTAGTGCCGGCCGATTTCGAGACGGTACTCGATACTCTCACGACGCTTGATGACGACGCTCTCCAGCAGGTAAGTCACAGCCAGCCTACGGTTGAGGATGGCATCCTCCTCCATGCCCTGGTCGATAAACGGCGGCGGCTTGGACTTACAGTCATCGAGGAGCAGTGGCTCGCCGAACTTGGCGAGCGGCACGATCGGGTAATGGTACTCCGCGCCAAGGCGGTGTCGCTTCTCCACCAGCGTGGTATCGATGTGTCGGAGCGTGTCGCCCGCGCATGAGCAATACGCGGGTCGGCAAGCGCCTGCGAGCGCAGGTATTGGTAGACGCGGGTGGCCACTGTGGATACTGCCGCTTGAGCGAGGAGATCACCGGTACTCCACTCGAGATCGAGCACATCGTGCCAAAGGGGCGCGGTGGCCCCACGCACCGGGTAAATCTTTGGGCGGTCTGCCGCTATTGCAATCTTCTCAAGAGCGACCGGGTAGAAGCCCCCGATCCCGAAACGGGCTCCCTGGCGTCACTCTTCAATCCGCGTGAACAACGCTGGTCGGAACATTTCGCCTGGATCGATGGCGGGCTGCGCATAAGCGGGACGACGCCGATCGGGAGAGCGACCGTGGAGTCGCTCGCGCTCAACCGCGCGATGCTCGTTCGCGCCCGCGCGTACTGGGTGTCCGCTGGCTGGCACCCACCCAAGGAGCCGGGCGCATGACGCGCCCCCGTCGTCATTGTCTACTGCATCACTCCCACGGCAGGGTATACAGCTTGGTGAAGCTCATGGCCTTCATGGCCTCGATCACCCCCTCCTTGACCCCCAGGCCGGAGTCACCCAAACCCCCGAAGGGAGTCAGCTCCGTGCGGTAGCCCGGCACCTCGCGGATGTTCACCGTGCCGCAACGCAACTCGCGGATGCAGCGGTTGATCGAGCGGAGATCGTTGGTGACCACCCCACTGGAAAGGCCGTATTCGGTGCCGTTGGCGGTGTGAATAGCCGCGTCGAGATCGGGGACGCGGATGATCGGCGCGTACGGACCGAAGGTTTCGCGGGCCACCAGTTCCATTTCGGGGCGAACATAGTCCAGGATGGCGGGGGTGATTTGTGCCCCGCGCCGCTCCCCGCCGTATAGGAGCGTGGCCCCATCGGACACCGCGTCGCGCATGCGCCGCTCGAACTCGGTCGCCGCCTGCTCGGTGATTACAGTGCCGATGTCGGTTCGGGGGTCCAGCGGATCGCCCACCACCAGCCCCTTCGTCGCCTCGACCAGGCGTGCGGCGAAGGCATCGGCGATCGGCTCCTCGATAATGATCCGCTTCACGGCGGTGCACCGCTGGCCGGAGTTCTTGAAGGCGCCATAGAGGGCCAGGCGGACCGCTTCGTCGAGATCGGCGTCGCGGAGCACGATCAGCGGATCGTTCCCACCCAACTCCAGGATGGCCCGCTTGTAGCCCATTTCGCGGGCAATCCGCTTCCCGATCTCCGTGCCGCCGGTGAAGCTGACCAGATCCACGTCGGGATGGGTCCAGAGCAGGGGGCCGATTTCCTCCGCTACGCCGGTCACCATGGTCACCATGCCATCGGGCAACCCCGCCTCGCGCATGATCCGGGCCAGGGTCAACGCGGCCAGCGGGGTGCGCTCGGAGGGCTTGAGCACCATGGCGTTATTCCCGGCGATCGAGGGCGCCACTTTGTGCGCCACCTGATTGAGCGGGTGATTGAAGGGGGTGATCGCGGTCACCAGGCGGAGGGGGACGCGCATGGTATAGGCGCGGCGCTTTTTGCCGTTGGCCGAGGTGTCGCAGGCGAAGACCTGACCATCGTCGCGCAGGGCCTCCATGGCGGAGAAGCGGAACACGTCCTGGGCTCGCCGCACCTCGTAGGTGGTGTCCTTGAGGGACAGCCCGGACTCAGCGGTGATCAGGCGAGCCAGCGAGTCTTCCTCGCCGTGCAGACGATCGGCGATCGCGTTGAGGATTTGCGCCCGTTGGTGGCGCGAGAGGTCGAACTGGGCATCGCGGGCCCGCTCCAGTACCGCCGTAACCTGGGCGGCGGTAAGCTTGGGCACGCTGCCGATCACCTCTCCGGTGTATGGGTAATGGACCGGAAAAGACGCGGCACCCCGCTCCTCCTTCCCATCGATCAAGAGGGGCAAGTCATAGCGAGTTGCAACGGGAATGGCGGTAGCCATGGTTAGAGCACTCCATTGAGCAGTAGGTCGTGTAGGTCCATGTTGCTGACCCCGGCCCGGTGCCAGGCAGCGTAGCGGGAACTGAGCGGATGAGAAATGATCACCGGCACGATCTGCTCGTGCCGCCCGCCGTGGGAGCGCAGCCCGCCGGCGATCGCCGACAGGTCATGCTTGGCGGCCGATTTGCCAAGGGCGGTTCGCGCGTCGGAGGCCACCGAGAAGTCACCGATTCGATCCAGGGGGTGCTGGTAAATCACCGCCGCCTCCTCGCGGGTAAAGACTTCCTCCACTCCCTCCAGGGCGGTGAGCGCCTGGCGGGTCCGCTCGCGATCCTCCGGCTTAACATGGACCCAGGCGAAGGAGCCAAGGGCGCCGTGATGGACCACGTAGGGATCGGTGATCGGGAGCACCACATGGTAATCCCGTACCCCCGCCCCATCCAGCACATCCTCCAGGTAGTGGACCCGAGGCGAGCCGTCCTGGTGATGCTTGCTATGCATGCCGTGGTCGGCCACCATCCCCACTACATAGCCACAATCCAGGTACTCGCCCAGCAACTCGTCGAAGCGCCGGTAAAACCGGTCGGCCATTGGCCCGCCCGGCCCTTCCTTATGCTGCACGAAGTCAGTGAGGGAGACATAGAGCAAGTCCAGGTTCCCCACCTTCCGCGAGACGGCCAGGCCGATTTCCATCGCGTAATGGCTCATATCCCACTCATAGGGGCCGGGATTCTTCCTTCCCACCAGGGCTACCACATCCTCCACGCCATAGGCGGGAAGGGGATGTTCGTGCGCCTTCTCGGCGCTGGTAGTGGGCACGTCGCCGGTGGCCAACAGCTTTCGCAGCTTATCCTTGGCGGTCACGCAGAGCACACGGGCCCCGGCCCGGTGCATCTCGGCGTAGATAGTAGGCGCGCGGAGAAACTTGGGATCGCTCAGTTGCACCTCCTCGCCCGAGGGATCCAGATAGTGATTGCCCGCGATCCCATGCACCGACAGCGGTGCTCCAGTGACGATGGAAAGATTATTGGGGTTCGTAAACGACGGCATCTGGCTTCGCCCCAGGTGGTACGCGCCGCCGCCGGTCAGAAGCGCGGTAAGACGCGGCATCAGCCCACGGGCCATGGCGTCGTCCAGGTAGGCAGGCTCGCAGCCATCAATGGTGATCGCCACGGTGGGACGGAGAGGAATGTGGTATTCGCGCGCGTTGACCGTGATTACGGTATCGGTCGGCATGGTTCCTCCTTATGCCTGTTTCAAGGGAGCCGGCTCCGCGAACCGGATCAGGACGCGCTCCAGGGTCGCGATGAAGTCCGCCAGCACCTCGATCTTAAGCGCGCCCAGGGCGCAGACCCGGAAGCTGGTTCTGGCTGCCTCGCCCAGGCCGCCATAGATGACGTAGCCTTCCTGCTTCAAGGCGTCGTGCAAGGTGTCGTAGGAGATCCCGGAAGGGAGCGGTAAACCGCGGACCGAATGGGAGCGATTCGCCGGCGCCACCCTGGGTTCGAGGCCGAGGCGACTGAAATGCCCGTCCAGAAAACCCATCCGCGCCTTGTAGTACGCCTGGCGATGTTCCAGTCCTTCATCCAGGAGTTCGTCAAGGGCGGCATCCAGGCCATAGATGGCGGGGATGGCCGGGGTGAAGGGAACCGTGTGCTTGGCCTGGGCCTTCAAGTAGGCTGCCAGGTCAAAGTAGAGGGAGCGCGGCGGCACGGCGGCGATCCGCTCCTGTCCCCGTGGGGAGACCAGAACGAAGGCGGCTCCAGGAAGCCCATGGAGACATTTGTTCGAGGTGCAGGCGACGAAATCGATCCCCGTGCCGGCCATTTCAAGCGCCTCGGCCCCGAACGAGCTTATCGCATCGACCAGGGTCAGCACCCCTCGCTGGTCGGCCATGCGCGCGATCTCATGCACCGGATTGAGGAGGCCGGTGGTAGTCTCGTGATGGATAACCGCCACGGCGTCAATCGCCGGGTCGGCGTCCAGGGCCGCCGCCACCGCCTGGGGACTGATGGGCTCTAGGTCGGAGGC
>DATLQX010000080.1:0-2431 GCA_035534995.1 Chloroflexota bacterium
GCGGACAAACTTGTCGCGGTGCTCACCGACGAAGCGCGATTCTGGCCGCGGTTCCCCGTGCCCACGGTCGCGCTTGATGATCCGACCTATAGCCCCACCACCATGTGGCGCGGCCCGGTCTGGCTTAACATAAACTATCTCGTGATCGCGGCGCTCAACCGAGGGGGCTACACGGATGTGGCTCGCCGGCTTCAGCAGCGGACCCTGGAGCTCGCCATGGGGAACGATGACCTGATCGAGTACTACAATCCGGAGACTGGCGGGCGCCCGCCGCGGGCGGCATCGACCTTCAGTTGGTCGGCCGCGGTGTTTATCGATCTGGCGATCAACGCATCAGCCGCGGCTAGCCAGTCACCTCAACCAGCTGTACCGAGGTGAAAGCCTAGCTCGGCCACGGGGTCGATCCCCAATCGAAGTCGAGATAGAGCCGCCACGCGGGAATCGCATTACCCCGCTAACGATCCCTTGGCGCACCAAGCGGGCCTGGCGACCCGCGCTCCTACGCGCTGTCAGGATGACGAGCCCGTCACTAAACACCGGCGCGCCGCTCGTGCCTTTCCATCCGGCTTCGTTGGCAGCGACCCTCCCCCGACCGCGGTCGGCCCGGTATCACATGAACCCGGCGGAGGTCAACACTAGGCCGCGCCCAGCGGCGCGGGCGCGAGCCGCGAGAGCGCTTCTTCCAGTCGCTTGCAAGACGGGAGGGACGGGAGGACGACGAGCGATCCATCGAGGGGATCGCCGTCGACGCTTAGGCTCGATTCCACCAGGATGCCGTAAGATTGCTCCTGGGCCACCTCCACCACCACGGATTGGAGTATGGCTCCCCACATGTCATGGATCACGCAAGGAGGAGTGGGGAGAACGGTGAGTCCGGCCGCGTTCGCGACCGCGTTGAGAAAGGCGGACGCGATAATATTCCCGAGTTCGCCCACCATCGAATCGGCCAGAAACAGGAGTTCGGGCGTATCGAGGTCGGTATCGTACATCAGGAGGACACGGGAGAGGCGACCGGCCGCCTCAGGTGCCAGGCTCAACACGACATGACCTTCGATCCCGCCGGAGAAGGCCAGATATACCGCCGTGACCGGCGTTTCCGGACCTTCCGCGTGGCAGAGTGGCAATTCTTCCAGGCGCACGGTCGCCACATTCGAGCCCCGAAAGACAAGATCCCGCTCCACCAGTTCCGCCAGTGGGGTGCCGGCAAGGGCGAGAGCATCGAGAAACGCGGTGGCCAGGAAGGCATTGATTACGGGAATCGCCTCTCTTACGGATCCTTCCATCATCGATCTCTCCTCGGGACCGCTGTGCATGCGTCTGTTACCCACTACATCGGCACCGCCGGCAAGATCACCAGTCCTCACGGCTCTATTATTTCCGGTTGGTGCCGAGAAAGAGAGTACAACCCATCTGATTACCACCGGAGAGCCACCATGATCGTGTCCAACGCCTCTGGGATCCCCGCGCCGGTCGCGCCCATTCAGATAACCAAGCGGATGTTGCAGTCCCTGGCGCCGCTGCCGGCCACCGCCGTCCGACTGTTGGCCTTGCTCCAGGATGCCAATGTGACTCTCCGGCGAATCGCGGAGGTCGCGAGCCAGGACGTGGGAATCTCGGCCGCGATTCTACGCATGGCCAACTCGCCCCTCCTGGGCATGCGGGGCCGGGTCGGAAGTATCAGCGAGGCCCTGACCTTAATTGGCACCGAACAAGCCCGCCTGATCGTACTGTCTTGCGGCGTGGCGCGGGCGGGCCAGAAGGAATTGCCATTGTATGGCCTAGCGGCGGGGGCCTTCATGCGCCATAGCGAGCTGGTGGCCACTCTCACGATGGGCATCGCGCGGCAGCACCAGTATTCGGCGGTCGGGGTCGCCTACAGCGCCGGTCTGTTGCACGACATTGGCAAGGTGATCCTGAACGGGAAGGCCCTCCTGGAGGGCCTGGAAAATCCCAAGTACCAGGGTTTCATGCGTGCATTGGGGGAAACCGGATCCGATCTCCCCACTCTGGAGCTTCAGTGCTTCGCGAGCGATCACCCGAGCGCGGGCCGGGACGCGGCGATGCATTGGGCCCTTCCGCCCGAAATCGGCGAGGCTATCGAGCGGCATCACGGAGTGATCGACGATGGTGAGCACGGCCTGCCTGCTTTTCTGGCCCTGGCGAACGCCGTGGCGGGAACCATTGATCCGGCGTACCCCGCGGCGCAGCGCGCGCCGATGCCGGAGCATCCGGTCGTCCCGGTCGAACCGCTGCTCGTCATGGCGGCGGCTCTGCTGAAATAATGAGGTAGACGTACCTGACTTACGCCGGCCTGGTGCTCCTCTGGCCGTTCGCCGGCCCTGGCCGCGTGCCGCCTTTGATGAGCATGACGAGGCGCTCGCCCAGGGCGATAATGCCCAGTCCGATCAGGAGATGGAGGATCTGGATGATC
>DATLQX010000081.1:0-26198 GCA_035534995.1 Chloroflexota bacterium
CCCGGTGAAGGGAACGCGCTTGGTGTCCGTAAAGCTGCCGCCAACCACCTGAGTTGGTCCCTCGCCGAAGATCTTCCAGGGCCGCGTGCCGTAGACGGCCTCGCCGTTCATCTGTAACCAGCCTCCAATGCCAAGCAGCAATTTCTCCTCCTGCTCGGGTATCGTGCCATCGGGGCGGGGACCGATGTTGAGCAGCAGGGCGCCGTTCTTGCTGACGATATCCACCAGGTCATCCACCAAATCATCGACGGTCTTGTAGTCCTGGCCGTGCGTGTACCCCCAAGAGTTCTTGGCTACCGATGTATCGGTCTGCCAGAATGGCCGGCGGATGTCGTCGAGTTGGCCGCGTTCGATATCGTAGATTGCGGTGCCGGCAGGAAACGCCTTGAACTTATAGTTGATAGCTACGCCCCGGCCCCACTCGGCAGCCCGATTATAGTAGTAGGCGGCGAAGCGCCGCAGGTAGGGCTCGAAGGCAGGTTCCTCGATCCACCAGTCAAACCACACCACCTGTGGTCGGTATTTGTCGATCAACTCGCAGGTCCGAGCCAGCCAGTCGTCGAGGAACTCCTGGTTCGGCTGCAGTGTCTTGGCTTGCGCGGGGGCGTAGAAATCCGCGTAGGCGGGATCTTGCACATCCGACTCGAAACCCATGCCTCCATTGAAGAACCACCAATGCTCCGCCCGGTGACTGGATACCGCGAAGACCAGGAACTCGCGGCGCACTGCGTCGGCCAGTTCCCCTATCAGGTCCCGCTTCGGCCCCATTCGAGCCGCCGTCCAGTCGGAGAGGTCCGAGTCGTAGAGCTGAAAGCCGTCATGATGTTCGGCCACGGGCATCACGAACTGCGCACCCGCCCGGCGAAACAGATTGGCCCAGTGCCGAGGGTCGAACTTGTCGGCGGTGAACTGCGGGATGAAGTCCTTATAGCCGAAACTGGTATGCGCGCCATAGGTCGAGCGGTGATGCTCGTACTCGGGGGAGCCTTGCACGTACATATTCCTGGGATACCACTCGTTGCCGAAGGCTGGCACCGAGTAGACACCCCAATGGATAAAGATCCCGAATTTGCCATCCTCATACCAGGACGGCACGCGGTACGCCTTCAACGACTCCCAAGTCTCCGTGAAGGGGCCGGCGGCGATGATCTGCTCGACCGTGGTAAGAATGTCTACTTTGCTCACGTACTGTTCTCCCCGTTATTTTGGTCAGGCTGATGCCGGCATCAGCGTTCCAGCACCACCATCGCGTGGCCAAGGACGCGCGGCACCCGCATGCAGGCGTACCCTCCTTCCCTGGTTACTGGCAGCGTCGTCCGCTCGGGCGCGAGATACACCGCCGACGGCACCCAGCCAGTCCGTACGGCCAGCGTGACATCGTGCAAGGGGACCACGTCCTCCACCAGATCCAGGTCCGGAGTCCGCCGCTGAGGAACATAATGCAGGATATGGCAGACCATGCGCTCCTTCTCCGATCCCGGCGGCCCCTGCCGTAACAGAGTCACCTCGCCCGTTGTGGGCATGTTGGTCCGTACTAACGGTTCCGGGAGCAGCCGATGCAGCAACGTATCCACGATCTGGCGGTATACCGGATAGCCATGGGCGTGGTAGGAGCGGAAGAGCGGATGGGCGAGGTAGGCCACGCGGTCGTGAATGGTCGCGGCGGCGAATCCAGGTAGACTGTCTGGGTTGGGCGGCGTCTGGGCATGGGATGAGAAGTGCGCCCAGGTACGAGAAAAATAGGGGGAGACGACACTGCCCAGGATCTCGGTACCAGCCCGAGCGCGGACAGCACTGCCACGATCGTACAAGGCATGATCCATCAGCGGAATGGCAGCGGCGAGATCACCTTCCGGACGGAGGAACTCTACGTCGTCGCGGCTGGATCCCAGATACTCCACCCCAATCTCCTCATCCAGAGCAAAGCCCGAGCCGTCAGCGGCCAGGCCGGACTCATGACTGAGCAGGAGCGCGCCGCCATCCGCCAGGTACTCCCGTAGTTTTGCCGCGAGATCAGCGTCGAGCCGGACGAAGTCCGGCGCGATGATCACCCTGTATTTTGTGAAGTCGGCGTCGCGGTCGACCACGGCGAACTGCGTGCCAAGTTCCAGCAGCATGTGCATCGCGCCCTGCTCGCTCTCCAGCCTCGCGGAACGTGTCCCGCTATCCACCTCCGTCCGGAGCAACAGGCCGACCTCGGCAAGCGGCTCGGCGCCGCGACACCATGGCTCCTTCGCCTCGACAGCAGCATAGGCCGCTCCGATGCGGCGGTACGTTTCCGCGTTGAGTGTGCCCCGTGGATGCAACTGGTCACCGATCGAGCACGCGGCGCCGCCGGCCAGCATGCGGAAGCACTCGTAGTTGAGCGCCGCCTGGCTCTTGACGGTGCCGAAGTCTGCCCAGGAGCGATGGAAGGCCGCGGTCATCCCAAGCCGCGGTTTCGGAAGGGTCTGAAAGTAGCGATTGTACAGCGGGAAGTGGCCGTAGCCCCAGCCGCCCGAGGCCAGCGATTCGATCTCCCAGTGGCTATAGGACGGGATCTCCGGGCGGATGCCTTGTTCGGGGTCACCGCTTAAGCGGAGGCGGGAGTTGAAAAAGAGTGTCAGATCGGGACGCAGGGCGCGAGCCAGGGTGCTGAGGCGTTCCATGAATCGGCGCTCAACGCTCAGCGCATGGTGGCGCAGGTGGTCATCATCCTCTGGGTTCAGTCCCGCGTCCCGCATACTCGCTAAACAATAGCGGCACACGCAGCCGGGCTGTACGGTCATGACAATGTCGAAGAATAGCCCATCCACGGGGTAGCCGCGAACCACTTCCTCCGCCACGGCGGCAACATGGTCGGCGTACGGGCTGTTCATGCACAACCACTGCCAATCATGAAGCCCCACCGGTCCCAGCGGCCTCCTGCCCGCCGGGAGACCATCCTTGCGGATTTGCCGCCACTCCGGATGCTGGTTGGCCTGCTCCTCGGCCCAGACCACGGTGATGTATCCCGGCACGCGGATGCCATGCCGATGGCACGCATCCACCTGTTCGCCCAGGAGATCCCGCTTGAGGTGCGGGTGCGGCGTGCCGACGCTGGTGGGATAGTAGCTCAGGCCGTGATGGCAGGTCGCGAAGCAAGTGACCGACTCAATACGCGCCTCCTGGAGGGTGCGCGCGAACTCCTCGGCCTCGAAGTCCTCACCAATACCTGGGATCATGGGCGAGGTATGGAAGTCGAGGTGGACTTGGCGGAATGCTAGCCGCGGGTCTCCGGCAGCGCGGTTAGTGGGGACAGTCATCAGACACACCTCCTCGTCATGGGCAGACGGAACACCCGCCCACCTTGCTCGAACCATCTCCTCGTTTTGGTAGTACTCGTGATCCGGCGAATCCGGCACGGCGCGGGGTGCCTAGTACGTGACGCCGCTGATAAGGATGACGTTCGCGTACGGCGTACATTCCCCCGTACGCACGACGGCACGAGCGCGCGCCGCCTCGATTTTGAACTGATCATGGCTGATGTGTTCTACGCGCGCATGGGGGAAACACGCCTGAAGCGCGGCCGGTAGGGGAGTATCTCGCGCTTCCAGTTCGTTAGCGAGGATCAGCCGCTCCACCTCCAGTTCCGTCGCCACTGCCTGAACGACTTCCAGGAAGCCCGGCAATCCAGCCGTGACGGCAAGATCGATGCGGAGCACGTTGGGTGGGGCAGGGAAGCCCGCGTCACTGACGACCAGCATGTCCGTATGACCCATCGAGGCGATCACCCGTGAGAGTTGGCTGTTGAGCAGCATAGTCTTCTTCATACGTTTCCTTCTTTGGTTATGGGGGCGTGATCACACCGTCAGGATCCCAGAGATCTTCCCAACTCTGACCCTCCTTCCACAAGAAGACCTGCCCTTTGATCAGCCGGCAGTTCCGGTCAACGGCGGCTATTGCCGTCATCTCTTCTTCGCCGAGGGGATCGGACACGATTGCCTGGAGGTTGGCGAGGTAATTCTCACGATGGATCGAGAAAGGGATGGGGATCTGGCCGCGCCGCGCCGCCCATTTCACGCATACCACCGCCGGGTGGACCTTCAATCGTTCGGCGATCCGCACGATCACGGGATCCTCGATATCCACCGTATCGGTCTCCGTCTTGTCCCGATCCGGTCGCCTGGGCGAGCCGATGGGGCTAAAGCCGATCGGCACGATCCCGTGCCCCTCCACGAACCGGAACAGATCCGGCTGCTGAAAATGCGGGTGCAGTTCCATCTCGTTACAGGCCGGCTTGATGGTGGCGTCACGCAACACCAAGTTGAGTTTGGCAATGGTCATGTTGGACGTGCCAATATGCCGCGCCAGCCCCGACTCGACCAACCGCTCCATCCGACGCCAGGTCTTCATATACGCCTCGTGGATGTACGGCCTGGCGTGAGGGTCGCGGGCGCTCACATCGGCCCCGGGCGCGTGATAGTTGGGAAACGGCCAATGGACCAGATAGAGATCCAGGTAATCCAGTCGGAGATCCTTGAGCGACTGCTCACAGGCGGAGACGACATCGGCCTCGCCATGCCGGTCGTTCCACAGTTTTGAAGTAATCCACAGCTCATCACGCCGCAAGCCGGCCCGCAGGACGTCCTGCAAAGCCCGGCCGACTAGGTGCTCGTTGCCGTACACAGCCGCGCAGTCGATATGCCGATACCCGACCCTGATCGCGTCCTTCACCGCTGCCGCTACCTGCTCCCCCGAGTAGCGATCGGAGGCGAACGTCCCCAAGCCGATGGCCGGAATCCGCGCTCCCGTAGAGAGCGTACGGTAGGGTACACGTGCCGGATCCACGCCGTCCGTAGCTCCGGCGAACCGATGTGTGTCTCGCATACGGCTTTCCTTCCAATTGCCGGCGCGCTCCCGCACGGCGTAGGGTTACTCCCAGACGATGGCCACCTTGCCGGTCTTCCCGCCATCAAAGAGTTCATAGGCATCGCGAGCCTGGTCCAGGGTAAAGCGATGCGTCACCAGCCGATCCGGATGCAGATCCCATCGCACAAGATGTTCGACCAGGTCGATCATTTGTGGGACGCCGCACACCCACGAGCCGTAGAGTGTGAGTTGCTTATGGATGAGCAGGGGGCTCGGTGCGAAGGATACGGTGCCGCCCTCGCCGATATACACGACGCGGCCCCACTCGCGCGCCAATTCCAGGCACAGCCGCCGCGCGTCGGCATTGCCCGAGCAATCGATGGCTACCTCGAAGCAATGTCCGCGCGTCGCCTCCCGCAACCGTGCCTGGAGATCGCCGGCATCCGAAGCGACCACCAAGTCGGTGAGCTTGAGCGCTTCGGCCAGGGCGCGCCGCTCCGGCATAATGTCCGTTCCTACCACACGGGCTCCCATGGCCCGACACAGCATGGCCGCGGCCAAGCCCACCGGCCCCAAGCCAGTGATCAGCACGGTGTCCCGTCCCGAGACGGCGGCCCGTAGACAGGCGGCGTAGGCGGTGCCCAGGCCGCAGGCCACCATGGCGCCGTCCAGATAGCTCAGTTCGTCCGGCAGCGCCACCAGGGTCCGCTCCTCGGCAAGCAGGAACTCGGCATGTCCACCGTCTCGTTGCCAGCCGTACGCGGCGCGCTGCTCGCTGGAGCAGCTAATCTGCCAGCCACCCTGGCAGTCGGGGCAGAGTCCGCAGCCGGCGATGTGATAGATCACCACGCGATCGCCTGGGTGGAAGCGAGTGACGCCGGAACCGACCTGTTCAATGATGCCGCAGGGCTCGTGTCCCGCGATCACGCCGCGATAGGCCTCGGGCCCGCTGCCCTGGTCTACCGGGCGGTAGATGGCCCGAAGGTCGCTTCCGCAGAGCGACGATGCTTTCATGCGCACCAGCACTTGACCGTATCCCGGCTCCGGGACAGGAAACTCGCGAAACTCCAATTGCCGGTTGCCCGGCAGCACCACACCCTTCATCGTTGCCATGGTGTTGTTCTTCCTTCCCCGTCCATCCCCTCCCGAACGGAAACCGCTATTGACGCCGTTCCGGCGCCGGAGACGGCATGCTTCGGTATGCGCTTACACAGAGCGTAGTAGCCTAAGCTAGGTCTGTCAAATCTTTCCGGTCCAAATATTGGGCGATTCTCCGTGTGGCTCGTACACTCCGATACCGTTCGGGCCGCTATTGACAGCGGTAATTCCTCATAGTATAGTTCTGTTCCAGTAAGCGGTTACTGAGATTGTGGCGTATGCAGGCGATGAGGGGTATGCGGTGTCTCGCCAGGGCGGGTCGAATCAGGAGCAGCCTCCGCGACGCCCCACCGTGACCGATGTTGCCAGATACGCGGGCGTCTCCACGGCCACGGTCTCTCGGGTGCTCACCGGCGCCAATACCGTGGACGGCGTACTTGCCGACCGCGTGCGCGCGGCCTGTGTGGCCCTCCAGTACCGGCCGAATAGCGCGGCGCGCGCCCTCGCCCGCGGTAAATCATTGATCATCGGGCTGCTCGTGACGGAGTTCCGCAATCCGTTCTTCATGGACATTGTGCATGGGGTGGAGGATGTCACGCAGGAGCACGGCTATCTGCTGGTGCTATGCAACTCAAAGGAAGATCAAGAGCGGGAGGGCCAGTACATCGAGCTGATGTGCGCCGAGCAGGTAGCCGGAGCTATCGTGGTGCCGACAACCGACCGGAAGCCCATTCTGACTCCCCTGGTGGAGAGCGGCATTCCGGTGGTCTGTGTTGATCGGCGCGTGCATGATCGCTCGATCGATACCGTCTTGATCGATAACACCTCCGCGGCGCGCGCGGCGGTGGCGCACCTGATCGGCAACGGCTACCGCCGCATCGGCCTGGTGACTGGGCCAGATCGTACGACGACCGCGCGGGAACGCCTGGAAGGGTATCGCGGCGCGTTGCTTGACGCGGGCATCGCCCTGGACCCGGCACTGGAACGGCGAGGGCCTTTCACGGAGGAACTTGGGCGACAGTTGACGGATGAACTGCTGGATCTGGATCCGGCCGTTGAGGCATTGCTCATAGGGAACAACCGGCTCGTGCAGGGGGCCTTGGCCGCGATCCACGCCCGTGGTATGCGGATCCCGGAGGATATCGCCGTGGTAGGCTTCGACGAAGTGCCGTGGATCACTCCCGGCTCCGTCTCACTCACCACCGTCATGCAGCCGGCCTACGAACTGGGGAGTACCGCCGCGCTGCGTCTCATTCAGCGGCTCAAACATCCCGATCGCCTTGCCCGCCAGGAAACGGTCCTGTCCTATCGGTTGCACATCGGCGATTCCTCGCGCCCCCGGCCGCGTGAGAACCCCGGCCTGCAGGACTCTCACGCGCGGTTTCAATCCGCGCTCGGTGTGTAGCGGAGTCGAGAAATGGAGGACTGTTCAACTCATCATCGCGGAAAGGAGGGAATCGGCGTCTACTGCCTGTCACTCGGATCAAGGCCGGCTGGCCCGCGCGAAGGGAAACGGATTGAGCCGCGACAGTGACGGGTGCCGCGGATACGACATACAGCGGTATCTCCGTGGTTGAGTTCAACCAGCGATGTTCGGGTGGATCCTGCTTCATTAGCATGACAAGACAACTCAGCAATGTTAAGGTAGGGCTCATGACTGTTCGAGGAAGAACCGGGCGGATCGTTTCCGCCGTATTGGCAGTCGCTTCCGCCGTTTGCGTGGCCGCCGCGCCCGTCGGGGCGCGGCGACTGAGCGCGCACACCCCTGTTACGTTGACCTGGTCCATGTGGTCCGGAAGCTCGCAGGAAGTAGCCGCATGGCAATGGGACGCCGTGCACGTCACCAAGGTCTATCCCTGGATCCATGTCAAGTTTGAGACGTCGACGTTCAATGATTACTGGCCCAAGCTTCAGTCCGAGGCGGCCACGGGCGGATTGCCGGACCTCATCTCGCTGCAGGGGCAGCACGCGCCTGGCTATCACGACGCATATATGCCCCTGAACGCGATGGTGAAGAGCACCAACTTCGACATCAAGAATTTCAACCCGGGGATTGTCAAGGAGTTAAGTTATGGGGGGAACTTGTATGCCCTGCCATATGACTTCGGGCCGATCGTCGTCTACTACAACAAGAACCTGTTCGACGCGGCCAAAGTGCCGTATCCCGCGTTTAACTGGACCTATGACCAGTTCGAGAAGGACGCCATCAAGATCAGCAACCCGGCCAAGCAGATTTATGGCTTCAACGCCAATCCCATTATCGACTACTGGCTGCCGTTTGTCCTATCGGCGGGCGCCCAATATATATCCCCGGATTGGAAGACCTTGGAACTGACGAACCCGAAAGTAGCATCGGTGGTGCAGAGATTCCTGGAGTTGGACTACAAGTACGGCGCCTCGCCGGCACAATCCGTGCCGGTTGAGGGATATGCGTTCGCTCAATTCCAGTCGGGCAATGTCGCCATGTTCAATGACGGTCCCTGGGATATGATCAATCTCAAGACGTCCGTGAAGTTCAACATGGGTATCGCCACGATTCCCAGCATCACCGGCCACAGCATTAGCCAGACCGCGGGCTCAGGGTTCGGTATCTCCAAGACCGCCAAGGATCCGACCGATGCGTGGCTGGCGATTTCCGCCCTTACGGACCCCGCGGCCGAACAGTACCTCGCCACGGTTGGGCGCGCCTATCCGGGCCGCGTGGCGGATCAGAAATACTGGTACGCGAATGCCGTGCCGGGGGCGCAAAAGGTGCTCGAATATCAGCAGAATAATGCAGTGCCATTTGCCACCACGGCGAACTGGCAACAAGTGGAAACCCTCACCCAGACATATCTCACGCCAATCGCGAACAGCGGAGGTAACGTGGCGGCGGCGCTCGCCAAGATCCAACAATTGGCCAGTGCCCATTAGACCCTGAGGCGAAATCTCCCTCGCCGCGAAGCAACGCCGTTTGGCGCGTTCGTACACGGGTGAGACAGGCGATACGCGGGCACCGCCCCGCGTATCGCCTGGATTCATGCACATGAGCATGAATCCAGCGACCGGACATCACTGAAGGGCGGACCTGGGAGGAGACCACTTCATGCAAAGCGCGGTGAGCCGCGACGAAGCGGATGGCGCGACCAGGCGCGTCCGACGCACTCGCACTCGGCGTGAATCGTTTTCGGCGGCGCTGTTTCTTGGCCCGAATCTGATCGGTTTCCTGTTCTTCACCCTCTTTCCGCTTGTCGCGTCCTTGGGGCTGAGTTTCACCGATTGGTCACTGCTTACCTCGCCACATTGGGTTGGTCTGCACAATTATCAGCGCCTGTTCACGACCGACCCGGAGTTCTGGCAAGTCTTCCAAAATACGCTGTTGATTGTCGTCGGTTATGTTCCCCTCAATATCGTGGTTTCAGTACTCCTTGCCGTCTGGCTGTCGTCCATGGTTCGGATGCGGAACCTGGCGCGCATCTTGTTCTTTGTCCCGGTGATGACGCCCGCCGTCGGTGTCGCGCTGATTTTCATCTTGCTCTATTATCCTCGCACCGGCATCATCGACTGGGCGTGGTTTTCCATCTTCCACTCGCAAGGACCGGATTGGACCAACTCGGAGACCTGGGCCCTGCCGGCAATCATCATCGTGACCATGTGGCAAAATGTCGGCTACAATTTGCTGGTTTTCTCCGCCGGATTGCAGTCGATTCCCGACCAATACTATGAAGCCGCCGCGCTCGACGGCGCCAACCGTTTTCGCCGTTTCATCCACGTCACGCTGCCCATGCTCTCCCCCTCGATTTTCTTCGGCACCGTGTTGACGATCATCACATCCCTGCAACTTTTTGATCAACCGTTCATCCTGACTGCCGGCGGTCCCGGTATTTCGAGCACGACGATGGTGTTGTATCTCTACCAGGAGGGCTGGCAATTCAACCAGATGGGCTATGCATCCTCTATCGCCTGGGTACTGTTCTTGATCATCATGATAGTCACGGCCGGCCAATTCCTGTTGCAAAGGAAGTGGGTCTACTATGAGTCATAAACGCTCCACCGTGTGGATGCACTATGCCGTGGCCGGCATATCGCGCGCGCTTTTGCTGTTTGTGATCGCGATCTTCCTGTTTCCGTTACTCTGGATGGTCGACACGGCCCTTAAGCCAAACATCCAGGTCTTCCAGTTCCCGCCGTCGCTCATTCCCTGGACAACGATGTGGGGCAACTTCGAGGAAGCCTGGAACTTTGTCCCGTTTGGCCGCTATGTCTTCAACGATGTCATCATCTCGACGATTGGCACGTTGGTAGTGCTGGTGACGTCAAGCATGGCGGCGTTCGCGTTCTCGCGCCTGCGCTTCCGCGGACGTGAAAGTATTTTCCTGCTCTATGTCGGCACCCTCGCCGTGCCTCAAGCGGTGCTGGTGATCCCAGAGTTTTTGATCATGAAACAAATTGGCTGGGTGGATAGTTATCAGGGCGTGATATTTCCTCTTGCGTTTACGGCATTCGGCACCTTTCTCTTGCGGCAATTCTTCCGCGGTCTGCCGACCGAGTTGGACGACGCGGCGTTCATCGACGGTTGCTCCCGATGGGGCATCCTGCTAAGGATTATCATCCCGCTCTCCAAGCCCGCGTTGGGCGTGCTGGGTCTCTTTACGTTCGTGGGTTACTGGAATAACTTTCTCTGGCCGTTGATTATTCTGCAAAGCACGGACATGTCCACCGTCCCGCTAGGGCTCTATCAGTTTCATGGGCAATTCGCGATTGAATTCAACTATCAAATGGCTGGATGCGCCATTTCGATGGCGCCCGGAATAGTCTTGGTCATTTTGTTGCAGCGCTATCTTGTCGACGGCATTAGCATCGGCGGGTTCGGTGGACGATAGCGGATACCGCGCCGGCCGGTTGATCCGCCGCTGGCGATCACATGGTATTCATCCAGTAGATAGGCGGGGCCGTGCGCGGTGACGCGGGTGAGAAGGTATGGCGAGATAGAGCTACGCGGAGCGGGAGAGCCGCCTCCCCGGTTTCCGTGGAATGCGTCCCTATGGGTTACGCTCCACTATCCGGCGCCGACAGGACGTAGAGCGGATCCTCATAGTCGCGACCGGTTGCCTGGAGATGGGAACGCCGTATCCCCTCATAGACGAAGCCCGCCTCCTCCGCCACGCGCCGTGAGGCAAGCTCATGGCTGCGTCGTACCGGCCAAATCTTCAACTTTCGGAAGTGACCAGTTCCTCGGTTCGGCCACTCACGACGCCGGCCGACGGATCCGCGGGCGTGGGCGTTGGCTGCCCGGCCTCGGCGCCATTGTTCCCGTGCGCGCCGTTGGGGAGAGCGACCGGCATGGCCTGCTCCTCCAGCTCGGGATCAAGGTCCAGCGCCTCCGGCACACGCGCGCCTTCTATCTCATCCTGCTCCACGCCGCGCGCCTGCAGCTTAGGACGCAGCATGGCGTCACGCCGTTCCTCGACGTTGGCCAGGCGCTTTGGTACTACCCGGCGAAAGCCCCCCGCCAGACGCCCACGAACCGGCTCACCCGCCTCGGCCCCTCGCCGCAACCTCATATTGCCGAACGTCCCCAGCAACAACGGCCTATACGCCTTCCGCTGCACTTCCGGCTGCCATTCCTGCCCTTTAAGATGGTAGTAGATGGCGGTAGCGATCACAAAGAGAATGCCGGCCACCGGCACCGCGAGGAGGGCCCCCAGAATGCCATCCAATTCGATTCCCACCAGGAGAGCCATCATTGCCCCGAGGGGATGGAGCCCGACCGCGCGCCCGGTGATCCGTGGACCAATGACGTTCGACTCAAGTTGCTGGATGATCAGGAAATAGATAATCACGAACACGGTGAGCGGCCAGGGGTGCGGGTTGAAGAGCGCGATCACCACGGCCGGCATGGAGGCGAGCCAGGGACCGAGCATGGGCACCAGTTCCAGGATGCCCGCCAGGACGCCGATCAGCACCGGGTAGTCCACCCCCAAAATGTAGGTGCCTACCCCGGCCATGGTGCCGATGGTCAAGCTCATCAGCAACTGCCCACGGAGATACCCACCCAGGACGCTGCTGACCGTGGCCTCCACGAAGACCACCTGGCTCAGGTATTTGGTCGGGACCAGCGTATACAGCCGCTCCTTGAGCAGTTCACCGTCTAGAAGCAAGTAAAAAGCAACCACCAGCACCAGTACCGTGTCCACCAGGAAGGTGAAAGAGGTGACCACCAGGTTGCTGGCCCAGAAGGCGACGTTTTGCCCCGCCGTGGAGACCTCGGACGAGACGTAGTCGGTAATCTTGCCCTGAATATCAATCTTCTTGATGCCGTGGGCCGTGAGTTGGGCGTTCAGCCAGTTATTGAAATCCTGCACCCGTGACGGCAAGGTCGCGTTCTTCAGTTGCTGCGGCAGGTGGGCCGCCAGCTTGCTCACCTGATTGACCAACGGGTTAATCAGCAGATAGCCGAGCAGGCTCATCACTCCCAATAGGGCGATATAGACGATCAAGATAGCCAGCGGCCGAGGAATGTGGTGACGATGCAGCCATTGCACCGGCGGGCTGAGGATAAAGGCCACGATGGCGCCCATGAGCAAGAGCTCTAACGGGTAGAGCACACGCACGACCACCTGCCAGCCCACATAGCCGACAACCGCCGCCAGAATGATCATGAGCAGTATTTTGAGCGAGCGGTCGAGTTCGAAACGCATGGCCGATTCGCTTCCTCGCCGGGATTCGCCGGACTTTGTCATGATACTACCATGCCTGGTTCGGCGCACCCCGGCCCCCCAGCACGGGTGTGCCTCATATGTGCTACTGTTGGCGAAATCGAAGGGGCGCTGGGACAAGGGGAATGGCGGCATACTGAGGGTCTCCTGCCAGTCGCGGCGAGACCAGGAGGAGCAAACCTGTCCGGGGCGCCGCCCCCGCACCCGGGCGGAGACCGCCCCACGGACCGGCGCCTGGCGCCCGCGGGCCGAGTTCGCCGCCTTGCACGCCGCCCGGGCACGCCCACAGACGGCCGACTTGACGCGGCAGGCTGCCCGACGGACCGGCAGGGAAGGAACCTTCTCGCCCGCGGTTCGGGGCTTTGCCTGGCGCCAGGCCCGCTCCCGCGGCCACGCCAAGACGCACTTGCCGCCCCTCTTGCTTGCCGTGGCCCGCAACCTGGCCCGCCTCCGTGCCTGGTTCGGTGGTGCTCCCCGCCCTCCGACCCGCGTCTCGCCCGTTGCCGCCCTCTTCCTGGAGGCTGCTTGACCCTTCCCGATTTCGCCAACAGTATCCATCTTGAGGCACACCCAAGGCGGGAGCGTGAGATACCCTCGGCGGTATACTGAGCTAAAAGAATATGCTGGAGCGGCGATCCATGATCGCCGGGAAGAACATGGAAAGGAACGATGATGGCGGATCTTCTGGAGTTTCGCGGGCTGTTTCCCATTCACCAGGAGTTTGCCTATTTCAATCACGCCGCCATCACGCCGCTCAATAGCCGGGTGGCCGCGGCGGTTCAGGAGTATCTGGAGGTCACCCAGCGCCTCCCCTTCGAGCGGTGGCCCGCGCACCTGAGCGCGGTGGTTCCGAGGATGAAGGAGCGGGCGGCCCAGCTGATCGGGGCCGCCGCCCCCACCGAGATCGTTCCCATGGCCAACACGGCCGCCGGGATCAACACCGCCGCTCAGAGCCTCCCCCTGCGCGCGGGCGACAATGTGCTGGTGCTGGAGGGCGACTACCCGGCGGTCATCTATCCCTGGCTGAACCTGGCTCCGCGGGGGGTGTTGGTCAAGTGGGTGCCGCAGGTGAAGGGTGGATTGGATCTGGAAACGCTCACGGCGCGCATTGATTCCCGGACCCGTGTCATCGCGATCAGCACCGCCATGTTCGCCACCGGCTTCCGCAACGACATCGCCGCCGTGGGCGCGCTCTGCCGGGAGCGAGGGATTTTCCTGGTGGTGGATGCCATTCAGACCCTGGGCGCCTTCCCCATCGACGTGCAGGCCTGCCACATCGACTTTCTCGCCTGCGGGGCTCAGAAGTGGTTGCTGAGTACCCCCGGCAGTGGCTTCCTCTACTGCCGCCAGGAACTGATCGAATCTCTCCAATTGGGTGCCTACGTGGGTACCGGCAGTACCGTCGATGGCGCGAACTACCTCGACTACAACTTCACCCTCCTTCCCACCGCCGAGCGGTTCAATCTGGGCACCCCCAACCTGCCGGGGATCGTCGCTCTCGACGCGGCCCTGGGGCTAATTCTGGAGGCGGGGCCGCCGCGGATCGGCGAGCGCGTTCTGGCTCTGACCGAGTTCCTGATCGCCGACCTTCAGAGCCGCGGCTATCAGGTGCGTTCCAACCTTGAACCGGCTCATCGGAGCGGAATCGTGATCGTCGCGGTGCCCGACCCGGAAGCCGCGCGGCTCAAGCTGCTGGCGGCGGGGATTATCACCTCGGTGCGCGGCGGCGGCCTCCGCGTTTCTCCGCACTTTTACAACCGGGAAGAAGAATTGCGGCGAGTGAGCGCGGTGCTTGACAGCTAACGATTGATCATGGTTCCAGGAGGTGAAGAGGATGCGCGCGATCGTGGCCGAGCGCCCAGGCGGGCCTGAAGTCTTACGGATGGGCGAGATTCCCGATCCGGTGCCGGGGCCGGATGAGTTGCTGGTGCGGGTGCGGGCTACCGCGCTCAACCGGCTGGATCTAATGCAACGGGAAGGCAAGTATCCCATGCCGCCCGGCGCCCCCGAAACCCTGGGGGTCGAGATGGCGGGCGAGGTGGTCGGCTGGGGCGCGGAGGTACGGGGATGGGTTCACGGCGCCCGTGTCTGCGCCCTCCTCCTGGGCGGCGGGTACGCCGAGTACGTGGCGGTGCCGAATGGGATGGCGATCCCGCTCCCCGCCAACCTGAGCTTCGAGCAGGGCGCGGCCCTCCCCGAGGTGTTTCTCACCGCCTATCTCAACCTCTTCCAGCTTGGCGATCTGCGGGAGGGCGGCTCTACCTTGATCCACGCCGGAGCCAGTGGAGTGGGCACGGCGGCCATCCAGTTGGCGCGCGAGGCGGGTGCCTCCCCGATCGTCACCGCCGGCACAGCGGAAAAGCTGGCCGCTTGCCGGGCGCTGGGCGCGGTAGCCGGATTCAATTACCACGATGGTCCGTTCGCCGAGGGCGTGCTGGCCGCCACGGGCGGGCGGGGCGTGGACGTGGTGCTGGACATGGTGGGAGCGCCCTACTGGGACCAGAACATCGCCTGCCTGACCCTGGGCGGGCGGTTGATCCTGCTGGCCGCTCAGGGTGGGGCGAAAGTGGAGATCAACCTGGGCGCCCTGCAAGGGAAGCGGGCCCGGGTCATCGGGAGCACCCTGCGGCCCCTCCCGTTGGCCGACAAGATCGCGCTGACCACTGCCTTTTCGGCCTTCGCCCTCCCTCGGCTGGCCGATGGCCGCCTGGTCCCCGTGATCGACCGCGTGTACCCGCTCGCGGAGGCGGCGGAGGCGCATCGGCGGATGGCGAGCAACGCCAATATCGGGAAGATCGTGTTGACGGTGTAAGCCTATTGGGGACAACCCCCACGCCCCTTTCTTCCTTCCGCGCTACACTACCGTGGGACGTCTGGCGCCGGTCGCGCGCCTCCATGGTGAAAGGCGGGCAGAGTGGCCGGGGCGCTGATTGTGGGACTGGGCCGCGAGGGATTGGCCCTCGCTCGTTATCTAAGTGAGCGGGGGACGGCGGTTACCGTGGCCGATGGACGGAAGGCCGAGGATCTGGGAGAGAGCGCCGAGGCGCTCACCGCCCTTGGCGGCAACTTGATCGCGGGGAGCGATCATCCTGATCTGGCTGGGTTCGAGATTCTCTACCTCAACCCCGCCGTGCCGAAGGACGCGCCGGTAGTCCGCGACGCCCAGGCGCGCGGGATCCCGATCTCCGCCCTTACCGACCTATTTTTCGCGGTCTGCCCGGCCCCGATCGCCGGAGTGACGGGGAGCAACGGGAAGACTACCACCACGACCCTGCTTGGCGCCATGGCGGCGGCGGCTGGGTTCACCACCTATGTGGGGGGGAACATTGGCCGACCCCTCTTGAATGAGACGACACGGATGACCGCTCGCGATTGGGTGGTGCTGGAGATGAGCAGTTTTCAGCTCGAATGGCTCCAGGCCAGCCCGCGCGTGGCGGTGATCACCAACCTGACTCCCAACCACCTCGACCGCCACCAT
The DNA here is from genome assembly GCA_035534995.1 of Chloroflexota bacterium. Lineage (GTDB taxonomy): Bacteria > Chloroflexota > UBA5177 > JANWHV01 > JANWHV01 > JANWHV01. The sequence goes on from DATLQX010000081.1 coordinate 16,105, forward strand.
ACCCTGGATGAATACGCGGCCGCCAAGCTCCCAATCGTGCGCTACCAGGACGCGGACGGGTGCGCGGTGCTGAATCTCGATGACCCGTTTGCTTCCCGCTTTGCCCAGATCGCCGGTGGGCGCGTGGTATACTTTAGCCTGGTTTCCGCGCCCCCGGATGGCGCGGCTCTGGAGGATGACATGCTGGTGATACGCCACGCCGGCCGCGGCGAACCGGTGTGTGGACGCGCCGACCTGCGCGTGCCGGGCGCTCATAACGTAGCCAATGCCCTCGCCGCCCTCGCCGCCGCGGACGCCATGGGCGTCCCGGCGGGGGCCATGCGGGAGGCGATCCGCGCCTTCACCGGGGTTCCCCATCGCCTGGAGTTGGTCCGGGTGCTGGATCATGTGTCCTATTATAATGACTCCATCGCCACCTCGCCGGATCGGACCCGTGCCGCCCTGGCTGCCCTTCCCGGCCCGGTAGTGCTGATTCTGGGCGGCCATGATAAGGTGCTGCCGTGGGAGGCGCTCAGTCGCGAGGCGGCGGCGCGCTGCCGGGCGGTGCTGGTGCTCGGGGAAGCCGAGGATCTGATCGTGAACCATCTCGAAACGGCGCTCCGCAGGGCGTCCCCTGGGTTGCTGACTCGAGAGGCGCTTATCCGGTGCGGTGATTTGGATCGAGCGGTGAGCATGGCACGTCAATGGGCGCGGGCCGGGGACGCGGTGCTTCTCTCGCCTGGCTGCGCGAGCTACGATCAGTTCCGCCATTTCGAGGAACGCGGGGATCGCTTCCGCCAGTTGGTGGGAGGTCTTCATGGCGATCAGTAAGCGCCGGGGCAGCGTCGTGACTCGCCGTACACCCATGCCGGTGAACTCGCAACGGAATACGGTAAGCGGCAGCCCGGTCCATGCCTCGCGGACGGGCGGGGACGTGGGCTCCGGCCTCCAATCTCGTTCCTCGCGGACGGGCGTTGACGCGGTGCGGGGGCTACTGGGGCCCACGCGGGCCCGGCGGCTCCGCCCGGTGCGTCCTGCCCGCCCGTCCAGCCTCCTGCGGGGGCCAAGCGAGGCGGTGATGGCTACCAGGGTAGCGATCGAGCCAAGCACGGACGCGACAGCCGCCCTTGCCGTCACGGCGCGGCCGGTCTCCGAGACGGAAGCACTCCCTCTGACCTTCGCCCTCCCACGAGTCGATATGTATCTGCTCTCCACCGTGGTATGCCTGCTGGTGCTGGGCACCGTGTTTATCTATAGCGCCAGTATGTACCAGAGCTATGCCGGAATCGGCGACCTCAGCACCCAGGGGAACGTGAATTACTACCTGACCCGCCAGTTTAGCTGGCTGGCTCTGGGGACGATCGCCCTGGCGGCAGGCATGCTGTTTGATTTCCGCCAGTTGCGGAAGTACACCATGCTGGGGGTGGCGATTACCGCCGGGTTGTTGCTCCTGGTCCATGTTCCCAGGTTCAGCCATAGCGCCAACGGGGCGACGCGTTGGGTGCAGTTTCATGGCATAAGCCTCCAACCAAGCGAGATCGGGAAGCTGGCTCTTACCATCTATGCCGCGCACTGGCTTTCCAGCAAGAAAGACGATGTCCGCCATTCGGTCTCGGGATTAATCCCGTTCGGCATCGTACTTGGTCTCACCACCCTGCTGATTTTCAAGCAGCCCGACCTGGGTACGGCGGCGGTGGTCAGCGCCGCCATGCTTGGGATGTTTTTCGTCTCCGGGGCCCGCCTCCGCCACCTGGTATCCCTGGCTGCCCTGTTCATCCCCGTGATCTACTTCGTCCTTCATAGCGGCGGCTATTGGCAGAAGCGGATTGAGATCTGGCAGGCGCCTTTCGCCAATCAGCAAGCGGGCGGCTATCAGATTTCCCGTTCCCTGTTGGCCTTCTGGCACGGGGGACTGGCCGGAGTTGGCCTGGGCAACGGCCAACTCAAGGATTCGATCCCAGCCCCCCAGACCGACACCATTTTCGCCACGATCGGCGAGGAAACCGGTCTGATCGGGGCCCTGATCGTGGTAGCGCTCTTTGCCTATTTCGCCTATCGGGGGATCCGGATCAGCATGCTGGCCCAGGATATGTTCGGCAAACTGCTGGCGGCCGGAATCACCACCTATCTGGTGGTCCAGGCACTCTTGAATATGCTCTCGGTCACCAATATCATTCCCTTCACCGGGGTGCCGCTCCCTTTCATCAGCTTCGGCGGTAGCTCGTTGGTGGTAAACTTACTGGCCGTGGGCATTCTCTTAAACGTGTCCCGGCATCTTGAGCCGGTGCCGGAGGAACGCAGTGACCTTACGGGTACTTATTTCTGGTGGCGGAACCGGCGGCCACATCTACCCCTGCCTAACCGTCGCTCAGAGCCTGAACGCCGGCCAGGGCCTTCCTGGAGGGAACGGCGCCGGGCCTGAGCCGCCCCGATTTCTCTATATTGGCGGGCCCCAGCCACTGGATCGCCGCCTGGTGGAGGAAGCGGGCCTGCCCTTCGCGGAAGTAGCGGCCGGCGGCCTCCGCGGGGTCGGCTTCCGCGCGGTCCCCAACGCGGCCCGCCTGGCGAGCGGCGCCGCTCACGCTCTGAAGTTGGCGCGCGCGTTCCGTCCCAACGTCGCCCTGGTCTCCGGCGGCTATGTCAGCGCCCCCGTGGTCGCGGCCTGCCTGGCCCTGCGCGTGCCCCTGGTCGTGCTCACGGTGGAGATCGACCAGGGTTGGGTCAACATGGCCGCCGCGCGGGTAGCGGCGGCGGTTACCGCCTCGTTCCCTCCGGCGGTCGAACGCCTCCCGCCCGAGCGGACCACCTTGACCGGCTATCCGGTGCGCGAACCGTTTTTGCACATGGATCGCGAACGGGCGCGCGCCGGTCTGGCTCTCGATCCCACGCTCCCCGTCCTGACCGTCTTCGGCGGCAGCCAGGGATCCCATAGCATCAACGAGGCGCTGGCCGGCACCTTGCCCGATCTCCTGCTCGCCACCCAGGTGCTCCATGTCTGCGGCGAGGCCGATCTGGCCGAACTGGAGGCCCGCTACGCCACCTTACCCGCCACCTTACGGGGCCGCTACCGTCTCTTCGATTACCTCCCGGCGGCGGAAATGGCCGACGTACTGGCCGCCGCCGACCTGGTGATTTGCCGGGCGGGCGCCGCGCCCCTGGCCGAGTTACCGCTGGCCGGCACCCCCGCCATCATGGTGCCGGGCCCGTTCTCCAGCCAGACCACCAACGCGCGCTACATGGAGGCGCAGGGGGCCGCGATCACCATACTTAACGCGGACCTCACTCCAGAGGTGCTACGGGCCCGTGCCTTGAGCCTGCTGCGTGACCATCCCCAGCGGGAGAAGATGGCGGCGGCGGCGCGGGCCCTGGCCAAGCCTGACGCGGCGGCGACGATTGCCGGAGTGGTCCGGCGGGTAGCAGGCGTGGGACGTATGTGAAGGAGGTATGGGTTCGCCAAGGAATGAATGAACCCCTCGGGATGGGTTGTGTAGGCTGCCAATGCCCACTGGGCTTGGCGTTTCGAGGAGGTACACAGCGATGAAAGCCGGCATTCTCCGTTCCAGTCTCGCGCTTGGCGCCCTCCTATCCGGTTCCCTGCTGCTCCCGGTCGTGGGTCCGGCGCGGGCAGCCATGAATATCGTCACCGCGAAAACCAATGCCGGACCCTACGCGCTGACCCTGGCTATTGGCCCTACCGAGCACATGTATACCATGGCGGAGGTCAAGAGCAAACACATCAAGAGCGGCGAGGTGATGGTGAGCGGGACCATGGTGATGGGCGGCTCCGGCGGGATGGCCGGGATGGGCGGCCCCATGCCCAACCATCATCTAGAACTCCATGTGCTCCAGCGGACCACCGGGAAGACCGTCACCAAAGCGATGGTGAGCATTACCGTTCTATCCCCGGCGGGAAAGCTGGTGGAGCGGGTGCCGATCGCCGTGATGTACGGGATTGCCCAGGGACCGAAGGACACCCATTTCGGCAACAATACGATCTTGAAGAACGGGAAGTATGAGATCGCGGTGCAGGTAAACCAGGTCAAGGCCAGCTTCATGGTGACGCTCGGTGCCGCTCCGATGAGCATGTAACTTGGGGCCTCCGGCTGAGGCCAGGAGATGACCTTCTCATCCAGCCCCGGAACATTTCGCCATGGATATGACAGGCTGCCACATCATCCTAAGACGCGAGAAGCCATGTACCAATGGTACGGCGAAGGGAACGTGGTTCCCACACCATGAGCTTGAAGCGAGATACCTTGATTGGGCTGCAGGAGAGTATGCCGAAGGATACTCTCTCGCTCAAGCTATCAGGAGCACTTGGGGTTGAGTTCCGGATGCGCGATAGCTCTTTCTATGGTGGGCTGTACTTCACCACCCGGCAGCCTAACCAGCCACTGGGTAGTGAGGAGGTTATTGTATTCGCGAACCTGGCACCGATGGGTGGCCCCGAGTACCCCGAGGCTCCGGATTGTCCGATACTGGTGGAGTTCCGCAACTCAAGCAGGCCCAGTGCGGAGGCGTTGACATTGGTGACTCGGCTGTCTGGCGTGGACTGTCGGATTGTGCGGAGTTGACCGCGCTATGTCAGCAAGCGTGAATTAGGGCCACTGCCAGGCGCGGCGCGTGACCCATACCTAAGCGGCAGTTCATACACAGCACAAACGATCGCCGCCAGTGGCCAACGTTGGCAACATCAGAACTTGCCACGCATGACAGCGGTAGCCGGAGAGGAACTTAGCGCCGTTGAGGCAAGTCACAATAGGCTGGCTTGTGACGTTCGCGCTGCTGCTCCGTGCAGTGGCTCCTCTCGGCATGTCTGGAACAGCAGCGGCGGGCACGCTTCCCACCCCGCCGCCCACCGTCACCATGCACCTGGTCAACAGCTACGACCCAGCGGGACGGGTGAACAGCCTGGTCCAGCTGGGGAGCAGTCCCGCCACCTACACCCTCAGCCATAACGGAGCGGGCGACCTGACCACCCTGCTGGCCCCGAACGGTGGCCAGCAGACCTGGAGCTACGACACCGCGGGGCGGGTCACCGGCACGAGCTGGATCTCGGGTACCACCAGCCTGTTCACCCAGACCGTCACGTTGGACGCGGCGGGCCAGCGGAGCATGAGCAACGACTCCTGGGGGACCAGCAGCTACGGCTACGACCCGGCGGGGCGGCTGACCTCGGCGTCGTATCCGGATGGGAGCACCGAGGCGGACCAGTATGACGCCAGCGGGAACCGGACGGGGATCACCAGCACCAGTCCGGTGGCCGGGACGAGCGTGGTCACCAACACCTACGATCGAGCGGACGAACTGACCGGGACGACCGGCACCCCGGGCACCACCACCTATAGCTACGACGGCCCGGGCCGGCAGATCGGGAGCACCGGGAGTGGGGGGCTGGTCACTAACACCTATAACGACCTGGGCCAACTGACCCAGGTGCAAGGGCCGACCACCAACGTCAGCTACGTCTACGATGGGCAGGGCGACCGGCTGCGCAGCTACGAGCAATATGGCCCCACCCCGGTGCTCACCAACGACGTGCAGGATCTCGCCGCTGGTCTCTCCGACCTGGTGAGTGACGGCACGGCCGACTACACCTATCTCACCCCCGGCAGCGGGCAGGCACCCGTCTCGGCCTACACCCAGAGCACGACCCGGAGCAGCTATCTGGGGTCCGACCTGCTGGGCAGCGTGCGCCTGGCCACCGACCCCACGGGGGCGGTGATCGGGGCCGGGGCGTATGATGCTTGGGGCGTCTACCGGCCGTATCAAGGAGCGAGCGGCCCCATCCAACTGGCCGGATTACAAGCGAGCAGTCCCTTCGGCTACGCGGGCCAGTATTACGACAGCGGGCCGGGCACCTACGGCATGCGGGCCCGTGAATACAACCCGGTGCAGGGGAGGTTTATCAGCCAGGATCCCCAGCCATATGCCCCGCAAGTGCCAGTGACCATGAACCCCTACGAGTATGCGGGGGACATGGTAACCCAGACCACCGACCCGAGCGGACAGGGATGGGTACAGGTGACCGTCCCGGCTGCGACCGACGCGCTACTCCGCGAGGCCGCTCTGAGCCAATTCGTGGCCGACGACCCCACCCATCTGTCCTTCACCCATGTGCAACTGGCGGCAAGTACTGGTGACCCCACGGTAGCGGTGGGACAGGCCGACCTGGTAAGTATCAGTCCCATCCTGCATCAGGGAAAGCCTTATGGGGAAGCGTATGACTTGGTGCCCTACCAGGACACGCTGACCACCGGCGCCGTCAATCTCTTCAGCGCCGCCCAGATCCCGAGCGAGCAAGCGCTGCTCGAGAACGCCTATCTGCATGGGTTGCATCTGGGTGCCGGTGCGCAGTGCCGCTCCTACAACCATCTTCGCCTGGTGGCGGGCCAGGTATATCCCGATTCGGCGGGTTTGCGCGATACCCACACCAATGACTACTTCGCGGGTCCGGTGGTCCAGAAGATCGTGCAAGTGGGCAGTGACGTGTACTTGAGTAACTCCTGGCAGCGAGGGCCGGGCGTGGTGGCCTACACGACCTGCCGTTGGCAGAATGGTCCTGGCCTTGCCTGCCCGGCCCCGCCGAGCTTCCATCGCTCCTGCCTGGCAAGCTTCGACCCGCTGACCTGCACGGTGGATCTGCTCTTGTTGGGCGGCAGTTTGGGCAAGCTTGCCGCCTGTCCCGCCACCGATGTCGGCTGCCAGGGCTTGGCGCTGCTCGGCACCGTGGTCGGAGCTGCCACGAGCGCGTTTGGCCTCAACGGCACCGTCTCAATCTTTACCGAGCGTGCCTTGGCGGCTGAGGGGGCGGATGCGCTGGTAAATCAGATTACGAGTGATACCACCGTCCTGGAAACACATGACGGCACAACTGTGTTGCTTAACGAAGCTGAAGCCAAGGAGTTAGTGTCAGAAATCTCCAAAGGCAGGGCGATCAAAGCAACCAGCATGGCAAGAGAAGACGCCGCTGTCGCGATCGTACAGGAGCAATTTCCCCAGGCGCAAATACTTGAGGAACGCTATCTACTCAACGCCCAGGGAAAGAAAATAACGGATTTGGTAGAAGGCAGGGGGCGAAGGCTTGACATCGTAGTAGTCGAGGACAATAAAGTTGTAGCTATTCGCGAAGTAACCACCCCTACCGAGGCTCTGGGAAAGGGGCCACAGCTAGCCAAAACCCTGCGGATCCGCAGCCGTGGTGAAGTGTTTGTACGCGACCCCATCACGAGGAAATTGATTCCAGTACCGCCAGGCGTGACCGAGGAGTTATTGCCCTTACCATGACTGACATACCACACTACACAACACTCGTTGCCTTTGGAAAGGAGCGCACGCAAGGGATAACTGCACCAACGATCTTTGCCGGACTCATCGACGCTCTCGCCTCTTTCGTCGGTCTCATAGACCGACCGCTGAACTGCCGCGGGCGTATCACAGGAGATCTGGGTCGCAATATCGCTCCAAGAAAATGCCTGCTTAATGCAAAGGCGATAACAAGATGGATGGAGGCCATTCACCAGGGAGCGTTCAACTACATAGAAATTTTCGATGCCCCTATTTCCAATGACCAGTACCCAATCGTGTATGCAGCAATACACAAGCTGGATTCCAGCGACCTCACGTGGCAGATTGATATAGGCGCGGAGAACTGTGTAATCGTAGCAATCCGGAGTCAGGGTACGATGACGAATATTGATGATTTTGAGAAGCATGCAAGGACGATTGTTTCTTCAATCTCAGGATTCTATGGATCCATCGAAGAAAACGTCCCATGGGCTCAAGAAAAGGGAGGTGGATCTTATCTGGGAGACCTGATAGATATGCGCTGGCATGATAGAACCATTATCGATTACAGGAATGGTATGTTTCGTATGGATGATGTTATCCCTCGTCTATATTTGGGAAATATACTATCGAAAGCTCACTTTACTAAAGGAGATACAGAGCATATACCCTCATGGGCCATAGCTTACCTGGATAGGTGGATCCCCGATGTGTTTTACGTAAGATTTACGGAGGATCCACAAATTGATCTGGCCCTCTCCGCGCAGTTACAACCATACTTTAACATCATTGCGGGATAGCACACCATCTCAAACCGCTACGTGCCGTGCAGCCGTGTACGCCAAGCCTGTGCTTGGGGAGTGTTGGACGAGTATACCGCGCCGCGCTGATGCGATCCTTTGGGGAAGTCGCCTAGGCAGCGGCCAGCCTACACGCGCCCGCCGCCTCATCGATAGCGAGATCACTCACCTCCACTACAGCTACGACGCGGCGGGGCGGGTGAACAGCCTGACCCAGCCAGGGAGTAGTCCGGCCACCTACACCCTCAGCCATAATGGGGCGGGCGACCTGACCACCCTGCTGGCTCCCAACGGCGGCCAGGCGACCTGGAGCTACGACCCCGCGGGCCGGATCACCGGGACCACCTGGATCTCAGGTACTACCTCGCTCTTCACCCAGACCGTGACGTTGGACGCGGCGGGCCAGCGCACCATGAGCAACGACTCCTGGGGCACGACCAGCTACGGCTATGACGCGGCGGGCCGGCTGACCAGCGCCTCCTATCCCGATGGGAGCACGGAAGCGGACCAGTATGACTACCGGCCCTGAGAAAGGTCTACTCTACATGCGGAGCGTGGATCACGAAGATCGCGCAAGATTGTCGCGCGATCTTCGTGTAAGCGACCAGCAACATCGGAGAACGGAGACCATTTTGGCCGAACACGATGATCGATTGGGACCGAACCCCCTGCACCCCGGTGGGCGCGTCCATCTGATTGGGGTGGCGGGGGCGGGGATGAACGCCCTGGCCGCCCTCCTCCTGATCCGCGGCCACGCGGTGAGCGGCTCCGACCAGCAGACTTCATCCCAGGTGGAACGGCTGGCCGGTCAGGGGATGACCTTCTACCTTGACCATGACCCGGCCCAGGTGGCCGGGGCCGATCTGGTGATCATCTCCGCCGCCGTGCGTGAGCATAACGTGGAGTTGGCGGCGGCCCGCGCGGCAGGAACGCCGGTGGTCAAACGGGCCGAGGCTCTGGGCTGGTTGCTTGCGGACTCACGGGTGATCGCGGTGGCCGGCACGCACGGGAAAACCACCACCAGCGCCATGCTCGCGGTTATCCTTACCCATGCCGGCGCGCAACCGACCTTCGTGGTAGGGGGCGAGGTGCTGGACCTGGGCGCGAGCGCCGCCATCGGGACCGGCGTGTGGGCCGTGGTAGAGGCGGACGAGTACGACCGGAGCTTCCTCCATCTCCGTCCCGCTATCGCCCTGATCACCAATGTAGAGCCGGACCACCTTGAATACTACGGGAGCGTCGAGGCCATGCACGAGGCGTATCACCAGTTCATCGCCCGAATCGTCCCCGGCGGCGCTCTGGTGCGGAATCTCGCCGATCCCTTCTCGCGCGCCCTCGCGGAAAGTCCGGATCGCGAGTTGATCGACTGTGTGGTGAGCGATGACCCGCCACTCCCGGCCTCAGCCGTCGTTCCTTCCATCCGGCCTCAGCCGGAGGTCCCGTCGAACCGAGCGAATCTGGAGACCCGCGCCCCTGAACATCCGGCCTCGGCCGTCGTCCCTCCCATCCGGACTCAGCCGGAAGTCTTTTCGGCTCCCTGGTATGCCTCCGCTATCCGCGAGGATGGCCAGGGCAGCCACTTCCTCCTCCACCATCCTGGCGGTACGTGCCCGGTGGATCTCTTGCTCAGTGGACGCCACAACATCAGCAATGCCGTACAGGCCCTCGCCGCCGCCGCGCGGGCCGGGGTGTCGCCGGAGACCGCGGCGGCGGCCTTGCGCCAGTTCCACGGTACTGGCCGGCGGTTCCAGCTGGTGGGCGAGGCGGGCGGGGTGCTGGTGGTCGACGACTACGCTCATCATCCGACCGAACTGCACGCCACCCTGGCCGCCGCCCGCGCCCGCTACCCGGATCGGCGCCTCATAGCCATCTTTCAGCCCCACACCTACAGCCGCACCGTGCTGTTGTTCGATCAGTTCGTCACCGCCTTTGATGCCGCGGACCAACTGATCGTCACCGCTATCCATGCCGCCCGCGAGTCCGACACCCTGGGTATGGATAGCGAGCAACTGGTGGCCGCCATCCGCG
>DATLQX010000082.1:0-10842 GCA_035534995.1 Chloroflexota bacterium
TCGTCCCCGTCGCCACCATCAACGGGGACGAGCAAGATGCTCGCGCTCCCAGAAGGTAAGGCAACCGCATGAACATCGCTTCGTCGCGGGAACCAGCCGGCGATCCCGCCGCGCCCGGCACGATCACGTCGCGACCGAAGCGCGCGCCGATCCGACCGCTGCACTACCTGTATATGCTGCCGATGCTCCTGCTAGTCGGGGCCTTCTTGCTGTACCCGGCTCTCAATACGGCCTGGCTCAGCTTCACTGACTCTAATGGGCTGAACAATCCGAACTTCATCGGCCTGAAGAACTACACCAACCTCTTCACCGACCCCGCCTTCAGCACCTCGTTTACCAATACGCTGCTCTGGGTGGTCGGCGTCCTGGTCCTGCAAGTGACCTTTGGTCTGTTGATCGCCCTTGTGCTGAGCGGCGTCCGCGGCGGGAACGCCCTGAAGATTCTGTTTTACCTGCCGGCCACCATCTCGGGCGCCTCGGTCGCGGTGGTTTGGTATTTCATGTTCGATCCGAACCAGGGCATGATCAACACGACCTTGCGGTTGCTCCATCTAGGTGGGGTCGCCCAGGACTGGTTGACCAACGTGCCGACCAATACCTGGGCCTTGATCGTCGCCGCCACCTGGCAGGGTCTGGGGCCTAATATGCTGTTGTTTTTGGTTGGATTGCAAAATATTCCCCGCGAACCGCTGGAGGCGGGGACGCTGGATGGGGCCGGACCGGTGCGATTATTCTGGAGCATCACCTTGCCGCTCCTTCGCCCCATGCTCACGATCGTGGTCGGGATCGCGCTGATCAATAGTTTCAAGGTATTTGACTTGATCTGGGTGATGACCCAGGGCGGCCCCTACCGCTCCACCGAGACCCTGGCCGTGACCATGTATCGCGAGTCGTTCGTCAGCTTCCAACTGGGGTATGGGGCGGCGGTCGCCATCGTGCTGAGCCTGATCGTGATGGTGATCTCGATCCCCTATTTGCGCACCATGTTCCGCCGGGACGCGGAGGTGTACGCATGAGCGCCGCGGCTCCCACGCCCGCCGCGCGGCCCAACCGGCGGCGCTCTACCCGTTGGCTCATCCAGATCGCGGTGCTGGCCCTGGCGGTGATTTGGTTGGCGCCCTTCTGGTCGCCGCTGATCACGCCGATGAAAACCACCCCGGAATACTTCGCCACCTCGCCCTGGGCGCTCCCCAAGAACCCGGCGAACTTCTTTGACAACCTCCAGACCGCCTGGCAGACCGCCGGCCTGGGCTCCGGCTTCCTGGCCAGCCTCTCCTACGGGGTAGTTGGGGCGGCCATGGCGATCGTATTCGCCTCGCTCGGAGCCTTCGCCATCGTGCGACTCCGCGTCCGCGCCCCGTTCTTCTGGTTTATCCTCGTCTTCTCGGGCACCATCGTCCCCTTCCAGATGTACCTGATTCCCCTCTTCCAGACCTACAACAAGGTCGGCCTCTACGATACCTGGATCGGCATGGCCCTCTTCTATACGGCGATCGCCATCCCCTTCTGTCTCTTCGTGATGCGGGGCGCCTTCTCGACCATCAGCCGGGAGATCCTGGAAGCCGCGCGTCTCGATGGCTGCCGGGATGTGGATGTGTATTGGCGCGTCTGCATGCCGCTCTCCCGCGGGTCAATCGCCGTGCTGTTCCTCTTCCAATTCACCTGGATCTGGAACGACCTGATCTTCGGTCTCGTGCTCTCGACCTCGGACGGGGTGCGGCCGGTCATGCCGACCCTGGCCGGGATGCAAGGGCTGTATGCCACCCAGGGGCCGCCGATCGTCCTCGCGGCGGCGCTGATCGCGTCGCTCCCGACCATCGTCCTCTTCCTGCTGCTGCGCAATTACATGATTCGCGGTCTGACTTTGACCGCCGGCGCCGAATAAGCGGAGGTTCCCGTCCATGGCCGACCGTATCAACCGCGTCTACTTTTACCACCATACCCACACCGACATCGGCTACACCCATCCGCAGGAGGAGGTGGCCGAGCAGCAGGCGGCCAATATCCGGCGCGCCCTGGATCTCTGCCGGCAAACCGAGGATCGACCGCCAGAGTCCCGGTTCGCCTGGACGGTGGAGACCGGCTGGACCCTGGCCCGCTTCTGGGAACGCGCGGGCGAGGAGGAGCGCGCCCGTTTTGCCCACTACGCGCGGCAGGGCCGGGTGCAGATCACCGCCAGCTATTTTCATTTGACCCAGCTCGCGCCGCCCGAATTGCTGATCCGTTCTCTCACCCCGACCCTGGATATCGCCCAGGCATGCGGAGTGATCGTGGATACGGCGATGACCAGCGACATCAATGGGGTGAACCTCTTCTACATCCACCTACTGGCGCAAGCGGGGGTGCGGTATCTGAACACAGCGGTTAATCCTACCAGGGGAGGCTCGCCGCTGCCGGAGGAGCGTCCAGGCGGCTTCTGGTGGGAGGGACCGACGGGAGAGCGGCTGTTTGTCTGGAACAACGACCACTATATGACCGGCAATGAGGTGACCTCGTTTCCGGAGGAGCCCTCCTACGAGGGGTTGGAACGGTATCTGGCGGACCTGGAGGAGCGTGGCTACCCATTTGACACCGTCCTCATTCCCATGCAGGGCTTCCACATTGACAACGCCATGCCGAACCCTACCCTGTGTGACCTGGTGGAGTCGTTCAACCAGCGGGCGGGGTATACCCGCTGCCGGCTGGTCACCCTGGGTGATGCGCTGCGGGACGTGGCTGCCCGCTACGGCGATCAGGTACCGGTCTACCGCGGCGCCTGGCCGGATTGGTGGGATGACGGCATCGGCTCGTCTGCCTTCCAGACGGGCCTGATCCGCTTCGCGCATAATGACTTGCTGACCGCCGAGAAAGCCGCCGCCCTGGCCACCGCGCTCGGCGCTCCCGATCCGTTCCCCGCCGGCGAATTGCGCCTCCTGGCGGAGAATCTGCTGCACTATGACGAGCACACCTGGGGCTGGTGGCGCAGTGTCGACGATCCGCACTCGCTGGAATCGCGCGCGCTCGGCCACCGGAAGGTTCTCTACGCCGAGGATGCCGCGATGGAGGGGCGCCGCTTCCGCGAGCAGGCCGTGCGCGCCCTGGCCACCCGCATGGCGCCGCCCGCCCCTGACGTGGAGCGCGTGATCGTCTTCAACCCCCTGGCCTGGCCCCGGCGTGAAGTGATCCGTTACAACGCGGTCTGGCGTAATCGAGCTACCACTACCCCGACCGCGATGCGAGTCCTGGATGGGAACGGCCGCGAACTGGCGGCCCGTTGCGAGTTGGAGCACTATACGGGACACCTGATCCCGCATACCGACCTCTGGGTTGAATTCGAGGCCGAGGTTCCAGCCCTCGGCTATGCGATCTTTTCTCTCGAACCAACGGGCGAACCGGTGTCCCCCCCGATTCTGGTGGAAGGCAGAGTGATCGAGAATGCCTTCTACCGGGTGGAGATGGATGGGAGCGGCGCGGTCAGCAGCCTGGTTGACAAGGAGCTTGGCCGTGAGTTGGTCGGCCCCGGTCCCTGGCGCCTGAACCAATTGATTTATGAGACAATCACCAGCCCGGGTGGGCGGGCCGACACCCTGGCTCCCAGCTACCCGCCCTTTGATTTCATGCCGGGGCGGGCCGAGGTGGCCCTCACGATCCCAACCGAGGCGCGCATCCAGATACGGCGTGACCCCTTTGGAGTCTCGCTGATCAGCACATCCACCATGGCGCGCTTCCCGTCCATCGTGCAGGAAGCGCGGCTCTCCGACGCGCGCAAGCGAGTGGACTTTACCACCCGCTTTATCAAGGACGAAGTGGATTCCACCGAGGCCGCCTACCTGGCGTTCCCGTTCGCGCTCCGGCCCGAGACGGTGCGGTGTGACATCTCAGGTGGGGCCTTTATTCCGGGCGTCGAGCAGATCGGCGGCACGGCAACCGATTGGTACGACCTGCAACACGGGGTCCAGCTTTCCGATAGCGGCCTGTCGTTGACCTGGCTCTGCGCCGAGGCGCCGCTGGTGGAGTTTGGCGAGATGAAGACCGGCAAGACCCCTTCACCGCCGATCCTGGACAACGGACTGCTGTTCTCCTATGTGCTGAACAATCATTGGATGACCAACTTTTTCGCCCGCCAGGCGGGTGAGGTGGTGGCCCGCTATCGCCTGATCAGCGAGCCCGCTTCTCCCGTGGGCGCTTTGGGACGCGCGGGCCGCGAACTGCTCACTCCATTGGTGGCGGTTCGGCTCGGCGCCCGGAGCGCCCGCGATCCGGGCCTGGAGATCGCGGCCGGCGGCGCGTCCGCCCCGGTGGGGAGCTTCGCCGAGTTGATCGACGGTGAGGCGGCGTTGGACACCGTGAAACAGGCGCGCGACGGCGATGGGTGGATTGTCCGCTTGCACGAAATCGGAGGCCACCCCGGCACCGCCCGCCTGCGCCTCCATTGGCCCGTTTCGGTGCTGGCCACCCCCTGTGATCCGCTGGAGCGGCCCCTGGAAGGCGTGGCGCCGGTCCACCTGGAAGGAGAGCAGGTGCTTACCGCCGATCTGGCCCCGTTCGGCACGGCGTCCTGGCGCTTGCGGCGAGCCTGACATGGAGTGGGTCGAGCCGCGGAAGCATGGGTGCCGTTTGCAGGCGTACGAACGGCAGGGCATGCGGCACATCGTTCTGGAGAACCGGGCTCTCCGCGTGACCGTGGTCCCGGACAAGGGGGCGGATATCACCGAGTTTCGCCTGAAAAGCCTCGACCTCGACGTGCTCTGGGCCTCTCCGATCGGCATGCGCGATCCGCGAACCACCAAGCCCTCATCGGATGGGCCGGGACCGATGATGGACTTCTATGAAGGAGGGTGGCAGGAAATCGTGCCCAGTGGCGGCCCGCCCTCGGCGCATCTAGGCGCCACCTGGGGGCAGCACGGCGAAAGCACCACCCTGCCGTGGGACATGCGCGTGGAAGCGGACACGCCCGATCATGTCGCGATAATCCTGCGCGTCCGGCTATCCCGGTATCCCCTCACCCTCCAGAAGACCTTACACCTTCGAGGCGATGCGGCGGTACTGGAGATCGAGGAGACGCTCACGAACGAGGCCGGCGAGCCGATTGAGACGATGTGGGGCCATCATCCGACCGTGGGGGCGCCGTTCCTCTCCCCAGCCTGCCGCTTTTACCTCCCTGATGGCCAGATCCAAGTACCCGCCGAAGCCGGCTTCGAGCGTCAGCGCGCGGCCCGCGGCGCGACTGGTCGGTGGCCCGTCATTCAGAGCGCGGATGGGAAAGTCCTGGATCTCAGCGTGATGCCCGCTCCAGAGGCGCGGACTGCCGAGATGCTGTACATCACGGATCTACCGGAAGGATGGTACGCGATCGTCAACGAAGAGATCGGGGCCGGCTTCGGCCTTTGCTGGGATGTGTCCGTCTTCCCTCACCTGTGGTACTGGCAGGTGGCCCGCGGTGCCTACGGGTATCCCTGGTATGGGCGCACCTATAGCATGGCCCTTGAGCCCTGGACGAGCTGGCCCGGCGAGGGACTGGCGGCGGCCGTGGCGCGGGGCACGGTGCTCCGTCTGGCGGCGGGCCAGAGCCGCGCCGTCACTCTCCATGCCATGGTCTGGGAAGGGCACGGCCCGATCGCACGAGTAACCCCCAAGGGGGTCTCGTTCGGGTAAGGTCCGTTGGAACAATCAAGGATCCTCCGCTTAAAGGGAGCCGATGGAGTGGACAAGACAGCCGCCCTGGCGATAGATCTTGGCGGAACCCGCATCAAGGCCGGCATCGTGGTGGACCATCAGGTGGTGCTCCAGCGCATCGTGCCCACCGAGGATGCCCTGGGCTTCGAGCATGTCCTCGACCAGATATTTACCGTGAGCGAGCAATTGCTGGGTGAGCGGCCGGCGGTCGGGATCGGGCTGAGCCTCCCGGCGGTGATCGATGTCGCGCGCGGGACGGTGCTGGACGTGCGGAAGAACCTTTCCGGCTTGATTGGCTTCCCGCTGGTCGACACGCTCCAGCAGCGCTTTCGCCTTCCGGTAGCGGTGGAAAACGACGCGCGTCTGTATGGACTGGGAGAAATGCTGGCTGGGGCGGGGCGCGGGGTGGAAAACCTGGTGTGCTTGACCCTCGGCACCGGAGTCGGCTGCTGCGTTGTGCGGGACGGAGATATTCTGAGGGGCAGTCACGGGACCGGCGGCATATTGGGTGGCCATATGACCATAGAGACCTATGGGCCGCTGTGTACCTGTGGCAATATCGGCTGTGTCGAGGCATTCTGCGGTGCGCCTGCCCTGGTCAGAGCGATGGAGGAGCGGCTGGCGTCGGACCCTGAACATCCCTTGTCCGGCGAGCCATCCGTGACGCCGGAGTTGATCATGACCGCGGCGGCCCGGGGCGATAGCCTGGCGAGCGCCGTCCTGGCCGAGTACGCGCGCCATCTCGCCGCCGCCGTCGTGTCGTACATTCACGTGTACGATCCCGACGCGATGATTCTAGGCGGCGGCCTCATGCATGGGGCCGACCTGATTCTGCCGCCCGTGCGGGAATACGCGCGGGCGCATGCCTGGACCAGCCCGCCCCGACCAATTCCCGTGCGCGCCGCGTCCCTGGGCGATAGCGCGGCTCTGGTCGGCGCCGCCGGGTTGGTCCGCGGTCTGGCACGGTTCCGGTGACCACTGGGCGTGCTCTTGCAAGGAACCTTCTGGGAGCGCGAGTCGGTGCTTCTACGTAAGGGCGAAAGAAGAGAGATAGAGGAAAAGGATGATTGACCTGACGCCAATGGCCGGCCTTGATCTCCGCCTCGATCCCGCCCGCCTGGCTCTGGAGTTCGGGCCTGAGATCGCGCATCCGGCGTCGGAGACCCGTACGCTCGCGCAAGTGCTGCCGATGATGGCGGACGGGCGCGGCGCCGGCCCCGATCACCTCTATACCGTCTACATGGACCTCTACATGCGCGAGGACCGGCAGGCTCTTCATGAGCAGGGGCTGCTCTATGGGGCGGTACTCTACAATCATGGGGTGATCGGGCGTGAGCGGTTGCGGAGTCAGGGCCACATACACTCCGAAAAGCCAGGCACCGGCCTACGCTACTCCGAGGTCTATGAATTCTGGACCGGCCGGGGCTATGTGTTCCTCCAGAAGGAGAGCGCGCCGGAGGTTACGCGCGCCTATTTGGTGCGGGTGCGGGCGGGTGATAAACTGGTGATTCCCTTCGGTTGGGTACATCTCGTGGTGACGGATGGCGACGAAGGGTTGAGCTTTGGCGCCTGGTGCGCCCGCGCGAACACGCTTGAATACGCGAGGCTCCAGGCGCTTGGCGGTCCGTGCTACTACTTCCTCGCCGACGCAACCCTGGAAGTCAATCCGCGCTATGCCAGGGTGCCGCCGGTGATCCGGGCCGAGGCGCGCGATCTTCCAAGTTTGGGAATCCCCGTAGATCGGCCGATCTACACCTCCTGGAAGGAGAACCCCGCGTTGTATCGGTTCTTGGCCGAGCCCGGAACGATTGGCGATGTCTGGGGGGCATTGTGATGCGCATCGCCCTTGGTCAGATTCCCTGGCCCGATGAGGAGTACCTGCTCTTCGCGCGGCAACTTGGGCTGGGCGGGATTCAGTTCAACACGCCGCGGCTCCCCGGCACCGCACGCTGGGAGTACGAGGATCTGGTGGCCCTGCGGGAACGCTGCGAGCGGCATGAACTGCGGGTCGAGGCGATTGAGAACCTGCCGAACTCGTTCTACGAGCGGTGCATGTTGGGCCTCCCTGGACGCGAACAGGAACTGGAGCAGGTACGGGCCACCATCCGCAATATGGGCCGGGCGGGGATCCCGATCCTGGGCTTTCACTTCATGCCCGGATCGGTGTGGCGCACCTCGCTCACCGCGCCCGGACGGGGCGGGGCGCGGGTGAGCGCCTTCGATTTGGCGGAGGCCAATGATCCGGCCCGCGCGGGTGAGATCTTTATCGCCCGGCGCGACCGGCGCATCCTGGAGAACGAGTCGTTCGTGCAAGACGCCCACTTTGGCGCCGGCGTGGCACTGAGCGACCAGGCCATCTGGGATAACTTCCGTTCCTTTCTGGCCGGTATACTCCCGGCGGCCGAGGAGGCGGGGGTGCGGCTGGCCCTGCATCCGGACGATCCGCCGGTGCCGATGCTCGGTGGGATTGCCCGCGTCTTCCGGAGCGTGGAGGCGCTGAAGCGGGCGGTCGCGATGGCGGACAGCCCGGCCTTTGCTCTTGACCTCTGCCTGGGCACGATCTCGGAGATGGGAGGCGAGGAGGCGGTACTGGAGGCGATTCGCGCCTTCGGGCCGGCGGGGAAGATTGCCTACGTCCACTTCCGCGATGTCCAGGGATCGGTGCCCCGGTTCCAGGAGTCGTTTCTGGGCGAAGGCAACTTCAATCCCTTGCGGGTGATGCGGGCGCTGAGGAGTGCCGGCTATAGCGGATTCATTCTCGACGATCATGTGCCGCGGATGACCGGCGACTCTGAGTACGCGCACCGGGGGCGCGCCCACGCAATCGGCTACCTCCAGGCGCTCCTGGCCGCCGTGGAGGATGAAGGGCGGTAAAGAAGGAGTTGCGATGATCTCGCCGAGGTCCTCGCCGCGTGATGGAACGGCTACGATCACCGTAGCCGACCTCAAGTTCGAACACCGCCATGACGCGCTGGGGATCGGCGCCGCTCGGCCCCGCCTGAGCTGGACCGTCGTGACCTCGCTCACCGGCTGGGGTCAGGCTGCCTACGCGGCCGCGGTCTACGATCCGGACGGCTCCCTCAGGGAAGGGACCGGCCGGATAGAGTCTGACCAATCCGTCCTTGTGCCCTGGCCCTTCGCGCCGTTAGTGTCCCGAGAATCCCGCCTGGCGCGGATCCAGGTGTGGGACACCAAGGGCCGCGCCTCCGGCTGGAGCGAGTTGTATCCGGTGGAGGCCGGCTTGCTGCATGACGGCGACTGGGCGGCGCGCTTCGTGTCGCCGGACTGGGACGAGGATATCACTCGGCCCCAGCCTTGCCCGCTGCTCCGTCACGAGTTCGAGGCGCGAGCGCCGATCGCCAGGGCACGGCTGTATGTGACGGCGTTGGGCGTCTATGAGATGCACCTCAATGGCTCCGTGGTCGGCGATCACGTCCTGGACCCTGGCTGGACGAGCTACGACCATAGGCTGCGCTATCAGACCTTCGACGTGACGGCTATGCCGCGGCAAGGACCGAACGCTCTTGGTGCCATGCTGGGGGACGGCTGGTACCGTGGCCGGTTGGGCTTCCACGGCGGTCGCCGGAACATTTATGGCGATCGGCTAGCGCTGTTGGCGCAACTTGAGATCAGCTACACGGACGGCACGCTCGATCGAGTCGTCACTGACGGAGCCTGGCGCGCGGCCACCGGGCCAATCCTCGCCAGCGACCTCTACGATGGCGAGTTGTACGACGCGCGTCGGGAAAGGCCGGGATGGTCGGCGGCGAGCTACGACCACCACGACTGGGCCGGCGTGCGGTTGATCGAGCGGGATCTGACTACCCTGGCCGCGCCGCTTGGCCCACCCGTGCGGCGAACCGAGGAGATCGCGCCGATCGCCATCTCTCAATCTCCGGCGGGCCACGTTCTCGTTGACTTCGGCCAGAACCTGGTAGGCCGGCTGCGCCTGACTGTTTCGGGACAGGCGGGAGAGACGATCACCCTGCGCCATGCCGAGGTGCTTGAGGAGGGCGAGTTGTGCGTCCGTCCCCTCCGGTTTGCCCAGGCGACCGACCGGTACATCCTACGGGGCGGGCCGAAGGAAACCTGGGAGCCGCGATTCACTTTCCACGGCTTCCGCTATGCCGAGGTGACCGGCTGGCCAGGCGAATTGGGTCTGGATGACGTCCGGGCGGTAGTCTGCCATTCCGATCTCGATCGCGCCGGCTGGTTCGAGTGCTCGGACCCGCTGATCAATCGGCTGCACGAGAACGTGGTGTGGAGCATGCGCGGCAACTTTCTCGACGTCCCCACCGATTGCCCGCAGCGCGATGAGCGGCTGGGTTGGACCGGCGACATCCAGGTCTTCGCGCCGACCGCCTGCTTTCTCTACGATTCCCTGGGTTTCCTGACCTCCTGGCTGGCGGACCTGGCAGTCGAGCAGGGCCCTACCGGTGTCGTGCCCTATATCGTTCCGAACGTCCACGACGGAGCCTTGCCGCCGACGGCCGCCTGGGGGGACGCCTCGGTGATCGTTCCCTGGACGCTCTACCAACGATACGGCGACTCGGGCATCCTGGCCGATCAGTTCGACAGTATGCGCGCCTGGGTCGAGTGCGTCGCCAATCTGGCGGGTGCTGGACGGCTGTGGGATCGAGGCTTTCAGTTTGGCGACTGGTTGGATCCGAACGCGCCGGCGGCGCGGCCGGGGGAGGCGCGCACCGATCCCCACCTGGTGGCCACCGCGTATTTCGCCCGGTCAGCCGAACTGCTGGGGTTGGCGGCCGGCGTACTCAATCGAGCCGAGGAGGAGACTCGCTATCTGGCTCTGGCCGCCGAGGCGCGCGAGGCGTTCGATCGCGAATACATCTCACCGTCCGGCCGGCTGGTCAGTGACGCCGCGACCGCGTACGCCCTGGCCCTGCGGTTCGATCTGCTCCGCGATCCCGTGAGGCGCGAACATGCCGGCAAGCGGCTGGCTGCCCTCGTGCGCGACGGCGGCTACCGCATCAGTACCGGCTTCGTGGGCACGCCGCTGATCTGCGACGCATTGTGCGAGGTTGGCGAATATGACACCGCCTTCAGGCTGCTCACCCAACGGGCCTGCCCATCGTGGCTGTACCCAGTGACCATGGATGCCACCACCGTCTGGGAGCGATGGGACAGCATGCTTCCGGATGGCTCGGTGAATGCCGGCGAGATGAC
>DATLQX010000083.1:0-25883 GCA_035534995.1 Chloroflexota bacterium
CGGGCACTCCTCGTCCGAAGATTGCGGTCAAGCTCAGGACCGGGACGCAGAGCAAGAGCAGGAGCCGCCTGCCCCTGGCGGAGAATATTCCTCGTCTGGGTGTATCGTGCTTCATCAGACTCGCTTTCCTCATGCGCCGGATGGGGACCGGCTGCCCGAAATCCGGGCAGGCACGGGACGACCCAGGCGCCAGCGCATAGCCGTCCACGGTCGTGACTTGGCGCCGATACCACCCTGGATCGTCGTGCCGTTGCCCGAGAGGCTGGCGCCTCGTATGGCGAATCGGTCAACGTATACGGAGGGGCGAACTCTTCGGGAAGCCTCAACTATTATCTTATACCCGCGCCTCGCGAGCTATAGCCTATCTGGGCCAGAGTGTGGAAGTCCAGTCACTTCCTTGTCACTCCAGGGCCCACGACGACTCTTCCAGCCAGCGGGTAAGTTTCTCGGCGGGGAGCGGGCGAGCAAGATAGTAGCCCTGCGCCACGTCACAGCCCATCGCGGCTAGCTGGTCCCAGGCCGCTTCATCCTCGATCCCCTCCGCCACCACCCTTAGCCCCAGCGCGTGCCCCAAGGCGACCGTCGACGCCACGATCGCCGCGTCAGCCGCGTCCGTCGCCAAGTGCCGCACGAATCCTTTGTCGATCTTCAATTCATCCACCGGCAACCGCTTCAGGTAGGCCAGGCTGGAATAGCCCGAACCAAAATCGTCTACCGCTAGACCGACTCCCAGGACGTGCAGACGGTCGAGCACGGCCACCGTCCGTTCGGGGTCGGCCATCAGCGTCCCCTCGGTCAGCTCCAGGCGCAGTCGCGTCGCTGGGATCCCCTGCTCGAGGAGCAGTCGCGCGATGCGGTCAGGCAGGGCGAGGTCGTACAGATCCCACATTGAGAGGTTCACCGACACCGCGAGCACCAGCCCCGCGTCCTGCCAGGCGCGGCACTGGCGGACCGCCTCCCCGAGAACCCAGGTAGTCAACGGCGCGATCAGGCCGGTTTGCTCAGCCAGCGTGATGAAGCGATCGGGCGGGATGAGTCCCTGCTCGGGATGCGGCCAACGGACCAAAGCCTCAACTCCACACACCCGCGCGCTGCCCACCGCGACCTGCGGCTGGTAGTGGAGTTCCAGGGCGCCGGACGCGATCGCCGCCCGCAATTCGCCGACCAGGACTAGACGTTCGGGCCTGTATTGATCCAGCCCCGGATCGTAGAAGGTAAGGAGGCAATGGTCGTGTTCAGCCACGCGCATGGCTACGTCGGCGTGGCGCAGCAAGGTGCTCGCGTCCGACGCCTGGTCAGGGAAGAGGGCGATACCGACGCTTACCTGGATATGGAGTGCCTGCTCGCCCACATACAAGGGCGCCTCAATCGCCGCCCCAATCGCTCGCGCGAGCTGCTCGGCCTCGGCCGCGGTCGCTCCAGGGACGAGAACAGCGAACTCGTCGCCACCCAGACGCGCGACAACCGCGCCGCGGCATGGTATGCCGCTGAGGCGGTCCGCGATCTGGCGGAGGAGACTATCCCCATGCTGATGGCCAAAGGTGTCGTTGACCTCCTTGAAGCGGTTAAGGTTCAACACCAAAAGGGCCAGGCCGCCGCCCGTCCGCCGGGCCAGATCGAGAGCGGATCCCAGATGTTCCTCCAGGAGCAGGCGGTTGGGCAGCCCGGTGAGCGCGTCGTGCAGGGCCAGGTACCGCAGTCGCTCCTCCGCGTGCTTTCGTGGCCCCACATCCTCGATGGTGGCCACCAGATAAGCCGGCTCGCCGTGCGCGTCGCGGATCGGAGCGAGGGTCAGATGGGCCCACACGACATGGCCGTCTTGGTGCAGATAGCGCTTGTCGGTGACGTAAACGTAGTCCGGCTCGCCGGCCAGGCGCGCCATGGCTTTCTGGTCGGCGGCAATTTCGTTCTGATGAGTCACCTCCATCCATGAGCGTCCAATCAATTCGTCCCGCCCATAGCCGAGTAGCTTGCTCAGATGATCGTTGACGCGCAGGAAGCAGCCATCCAGCGTCTCGATGGCGATCCCCACCGCCGCCTGCTCGAAGATAGCGCGAAACCGCTCCTCGGAGTCCTTGACGGCCGCCGCGGCCCGCCGGCGCTCGGTGGTATCCCGCGTGGTGACGATGATTCCTTGTACCGCGGGATCGGCGAGCCGATTGATCGCCGTCGCTTCCATGTTGCGCCACTCGTTATCGCATCTACGCAGACGAAACTCCGCTGTACGAACGCCGCCGTCGGCGAGAAGCAACTCCGCGAACGCCGTCCGCAAGGCGGGTACGTCATCGGGATGTGCTATTGTGAAGAGGCGCCTGCCCACGATCGTCTCGGGCGCATAGCCCAAAACTGTCTGGTAGGACGGACTTGCGTATTGGATGATTCCGTCCGCGTTGATCACGCCGATCATGTCGGTCGCATGCTCGGATAGGGCACGGAAGCGTTTCTCGCTGGTCTGGAGGCTCGCCTCGGCCCGCTTGCGGTCTGTGACGTCGGTCAGCATGGCCAGGGCGCCCATGTACCGCCCCTCCTCATCAAGAAGCGCGTTGGCCGCGACGTTGGCCCATATGATGCCGCCATCCTTACACCGAAAGGCCACGTCGCCCCGCCCCGCATCGCCTCGCGCGCGCCGGGTCATGGCCGCTTCCACCTGGGACGCGCTAGCCGCGTCCACGAAGGCGAGCAGGGAATGTCCCTGCATCTCGATGACCGTATAGCCAAGCATCTCGGCCATGGTTTGATTGATATAGGTCGTCGAAAGGTCAGCGTCGAGTTGCCAGATCCCTTCCTGGGCCGTCTCCACGATGCGCCGGTATCGCGTCTCGCTCTGCCGCAGCCGCTCCTCTGCCGCCCAGCCCTCGGTCACGTCGGCCAACACGCCGATGATGGTTAGCGGGACGCCGGACCGATCTCGAACGGCGGATACGGCGATGTTGCCTCGTACGATGTGACCATCTTTGTGTAGGTAGCGTTTTTCCAAGGTGTAGGAGTCGCGTACCCCGGCCAGCAGTTCCCTATACAGAGTCCAGTCCGCGTCCACATCGTCCGGATGCGTAATATCGGCGAAGGTCATGCGGCACAAGGTTTCCTCGTCGTAGCCTAAAATGCGCCGCAAGGCCGGATTGACTACGAGAAGCCTCCCCCACGTATCCAGCAATGCCACCCCAACGGGCGCGTGCTCATACAGGTTGCGGAAACGGGACTCACTCGCGCGCAGAGCCTGCTCGGCGCTGATCCGAGAGGTCACATCATTAAAGATGGAGACTGCGCCCCGCACCTCGCCCGCCGCATCGCGCAATGGGACGGCACTCGTCTCCAGAAGGCGATCTCCCGCTCCCGGCAGGCGGACCAGTCCCATCCGGGCCTGTACGGTCTCGCCGGCCAGAGCGCGGGCAATCAGGGTTTCCACCGAGGTTAGGGTGGGGGCGCCCTCGCTGTTGGTGAACGGTCGAATAGCGAACGCTTCCGCCTGCTCGGTCAGGGGCCGGGTCAGGTCCAGCGCGTCGCCGCTCGCGCGACGGGCCATCTCATTCATGAAGGTGACGATCCCGGCGGCGTCAACGATGACCACTCCACACGACAAGTAGTCAAACACGGCGGCGAATGCCGCCGCGCGGACCGCGGTCTCCCGCGCCGCCGGCTCCGGCGCGGCCCGCGCGGCGAGCCGGACGAATCCGCCGGCGAAGTAGTCGCCTTTTCTTCGCGGCGCCAGATGCGGCCGGAGTTGCCGCGCGTAGTGCGCGAGTTCGTCGGGATGGAAGCGGAACTGCCCGCCCGGTGTCCGGTGCATCGCGGAGATCTCGCCTCGGTGGACCGCGCGCAGCAGGGTACATTTGGAGACGCCCAGGTGCTTGGCCGCCATGCTGGAGCTGATGTACCCGTCTACCACGTTGGAGTGCCTTCCATGCCATTCGGTGACTGTTACAACTGTATCAGGCACCACGGGTACGGGCGATCCCCTCAATGGGTGGGAGCGGCGGCTCAATCCTACTCGGGCTCGAGAGGGTCCTCGGCAAAGAGGCTCCGCGGCTCGATGTCCACGGGAGTTGGCAAGGAACGGTCGCGCAGCCACGTCTGATGCCCGGCGTTGATACGCAGTAACTCCACCTGCAAATCCGCCTCGCGCTCCCGCGCCGCGTCCAGGCGCGCTGAGCGGTCGAGCCGCGCCTCAAAAGGGGGCAGTATGCGCCGCCGCTCGGCCGCTTGCCGGGCCATAGTCTGCTCACGCATGTGAGTACGGCGCGTGGCCTGGTCTTCAGTACCGTCGACCGGAACCGCGTCGCCCCAGAGACTTTCCTTACTCTCGGGACCAACCTCTTGCCTTAACACTATAGTGGGCATGATGCTTGCCTTTCGGGTAATCCTCTCCGGAACTACCTGCCTCTAATCCGGTGCATGATTACCCGCGGGCAGCGGCACGCATCAGCCTTTGTCGCGCTCGCCCGTATCCCTCTCGTAGGCATTCAGCCGGCGCGGAGTGGTGTTAGCATCTCATGGCCGAATACCGTTAGTATGTAGCTTGACCGTTTCGGCCTGAATCCGCTCAGTGCGCGGGCAGCGGCTCGAAAGGTCCTATCCAGACCAACATGCGCACGGATGAGAGGGGGCGACTATCGCCCACATGGGGAGAACCGCGTAGCCAGGCTCGTGATCGGCATGACCCGTTATTCGCTCGGGCGCCGCCTCCACATGTTACCTGTCTGCCAAGCATACACCCAAACGTGACGGAGCGCACTAGCCCAGTTGGCACCCTGGCGCCTTGAGCGTTTCGCCAGGGAGGCCGCGGATGCCGCGGCTCGGCTCCGTTATCGTTGTATCTACCAGTTGAGTCAGTCAGCGGTCAGGTCTTGGGCTCCTCGGCCTCCCTACCTCCAGCAAAACTGGCAGGGGCCGATCTACCATTCCCCCCGTGAAAGGGTGCTGGGCCCAAGAAAGCGGCGCAGCAGGGTTTCCAGGTCCGCCAGCTGGAAGGGCTTGAGCAGCACCGCATCAGCGTGTGCCGCGCGCGCCCTAGGCAGGTTTGCCGCGGTCATCAGGATGCACGGCGGCGGTGGCTCACCACTGATCGTCGCATCAGCACGGAGGGCCGCGATGATACCCGAGCCGTCCAGATGCGGCAGCATCAGGTCGACGATCAGGAGCGCCGGTCGCTTCCCGCGCGCCAACTCTAGTCCCTGCCGTCCATGAAACGCGACCAGCGGGCGGTATCCCGCCGCGCGAACCACGTAGCCGACGGTCTCGGCGAGCGGCTCTTCATCCTCGACGATGAGAACCAGGGCCGGGTCGTCTCCTGTTCCCAGCTCGGCGGCATCAGGGAAGCGGGTCATGGCCTGCTCCGCGCGGGCTCGTCATCCTTCGGCCGCATGCCGCTCCGCCGGCCGCCGCCCAGGCCCGACAATATGCCCACCTGGGATTCATCCTGCTGCCGGGCGATACCGGCCAGCAGGCCAAGCTCGCTCTCCGAGGTTCCGCGTACCTCAATGCCGGCGGGCGCCGTGATCGTGAACTCGCGCAAGGTGAGATCGTGGGGCGAGTAGCGCATCTTGAGCACCGAGAGTACTCGATAGTATTGCTCTTGATAGATGACACCCTGCAACCACAGAAGATTCTCCGCCACGCCTGAACTCAGGTCGGTTTCCAGTTCCAGTTCCGCTCCCGCCAGTGGCCCGGTCTCCTTGGTAAACAGGGCGGTCACTCGGCGAGCCTGCAAGACCGCCATCAAGGCCGCGAGATAATTTTGCACTCGCCGCCCGGTGCTCACCTCGGTGACTGCTCGCTCCACCACGGCGATGCTGTCCACTACCAGGCGCCGGGCCCCCGTTCGATCAAGGGTGGCGAGTAACTCGTCCGCTAGCGCGTCTGGGTCCAACTCAACCGGTGCGTGGTGAAGGAGAGTCAGGTTGCCTCCAGGGGCGAGGGCACCGCGAAGGGCGGCTCCCAGGTTGAAGGCATCGGCCTTGAGCAGGAGCTGACGCCGGTTCTCATGAAACCCCAAGAAGACGACCGGCTCGCCGGCCCGTACGCCCGCCAGGGCAAAGTGCAGCCCTAACAGGGTCTTCCCCGTGCCGCCACTCCCGATGACGATCGTGGTGGTCGCGCGAGTAATGCCACCGGCTACCAGGGAATCGAGGGCAGGCAAGTCGAAGGCCGCCCGTCCGTCCCCGGCCGAGTTCTCCTCCTCTTCCTGTTCCTGGTCCAGATGCGTGGCTTGCTCCTGTGGAGCCCAGGTGACCCGCGCTTCTAGCCGGGGCGATATCACGATCCCCGCCGTGCTAATTGCCAGCCCGTGGAGTCCGGAGAGCGGAGTCTCACCCCGTGCCTTGATTACCTCGAGACGTCGTCGCTGGCGCTCGTCATACACACTGAAGTGCAGGCCGAGGATGGTATCGGCGGTGGTCGCCTCCGGGAAGAACTGCGGATCCCGCACATTTGCCTCGGTAGTGATGATCGTGGTCGTGCCATGAAGACTCAGGGTCGTGCCAACGTCGAAGAGAAATTGGCGGGCGGCCCGGGGATCGGGGTCGATGGCCCGCAGGCCACTAAAGCCGTCGATCACTACCAGGCTGGCTTGCTCCTCGCGCGCCTGCGCCACGACCTCGGCGGCGGTGCCGGCCAGCCCTAGGGACATAAATTGCTGAAGGCTCAGGACTTTCACCTGCTCGCCGATCAACTTTCGGTCATAGAACCCGTACACGCGGAGGTGCCCGAGCAGTTTGCTGCTAGATTCGGAGAGGGCGGTAAAGATGAGGGTTCGCCGCCCAGTCCCAGCGGCGGCAAAGGCCATCTGGGTGGCCAGGGTGGTCTTGCCACAGCCCGGCGGCCCAACCAAGATCATCAGGGAGCCGCGAACCAAACCGCCGCCCAGCACGAGGTCAAGATTCGGTACCCCGGTCGGATCAAGCGGCGGAAGCACCTCATCGACTACCGCGCTCGTCGCCGCCATTTGCTCCTCGTACATCCTTCGCCTCCTTCTCGTATTAGCCCACGGGCGGGCCAGGTAGTTCCACCGCGCCGTCGCTCCCGAACGCCGTAGCGGACTGATGGGAACCAGCGAGCGGGAGTACCAGGGCAATCACCGTCCCATGCCACTCTCCCGGTTGCGTCGTGGCATCCCGGATTGGGAGGCTTTTCTCGACCCAGATATGTCCGCCATGGGCGAGCACGATCGCCCGGCAGGTGTACAGTCCCAAACCCGTGCCTGAGATCTTCTGGGTCGGTCCGGGAGCACGCCAATAGCGGTCGAACACATAGGGCACCGCGTCGGAGGGAATCCCCAGTCCCATATCCGCGATCCGCGCCACGACCCAGCGCGGGGTAATGCTTGGGTCCACCTGGACCTCGGCCACCGGATCTGGCGGCATTGTGGGTAGGTTGGCGACGGCCTCCAGCCGGAGGGTGATCGGGCCGCCGTCGGGGGCGTATTTGATCGCGTTGGCCAGCAAGTTGTCCAGTACCTGGCTCAGGCGCCTGGAATCACCGGCCACCAATAAGGTTTCAGCCGGCGCTTCCATCGTGAGGAGGTGGCGGCTCGTATGTTCCTGGGCCCGTTCCGCCGCTCGGAGGGCCAGTTCGTCAAACGCGATCCCGTCCGGCTCAAGGTTTTGGATCAGGGCCCCCGTCGCGGCGGCCGAGGCATCGAGCATGGTATTCATCGAGCGGATCAGGTCATTGGTGCTGAGTTCGGCTCGGGCAAGGTGCTGGCTTAGGTGAGTAAGTCTCGTTTCCCGCGCGTCCACCGTCTCGTCGGTACGCAGTCGCTCCATGGCGCGCCGTGCCAGCTGCACCCTTCCCAGGATGGTCGTGACCGGGCCGCGCAGGTCATGGGCGGCCGTGGCTAGCAAATCCTCCCGCGTCGATTGTTCCTCGGATTCCGCCCGTCCCACCCCTACTGCCCCATGGAGGGCGCCGTTCGCGTCACGGAGCGGGATCACGCTCCAGAGCGTGCGCCGCTCTACCCGGTCGGGTCCACGTAATAGGAGCGGCACCTCGCGATGTTCCGTCCCGGTAAGAGCCGCCCAACGCAAGGGCAGCATCTCCACCGGCGAGGGCAGCGGGTATCCTTCCAGCGAGCGGCCAGGGCGTGGGGAATCGTCTGACTCCGCACCGGCGACCGGTGGCGGCGGGTTAGCGCATGGGAGGATGGACCGAAAGGCCCGATTGATGGAAGTCACCTTCCCGGCGAGGTCGCAGACGATCACGAACTCATCCATGGTCTCCACCACGGCCTGCCAGTAGTCGCTGTTGGTGAGGAGAGCCGGAGCGTCGCGAGGAGCGGCCAGCCCCGCATAGTCCTCTGGAGCGGGCAGCAAAACGCCATCCGCGAACTGGGCGGCCAATCGGCGCAGGCTTCCCCGCCGCCCGGGATTTACCACCGTGCGCTGGAGCAGTCGCACCCGCGCCACGTCCTCAATCCCGTAGAGGCGGATCCCATTCGGAGTTCGCCGCGGATGGAGGAGGCCGGCCTGTTCCCACGAGCGAAGTCTTGGCGGCGCCACCCCGGTGAGGGCCGAGACATCCGCGATGAGCAAAGTGCGCTCCAGATGGTCCGGCGCGGCGGGCACCGGAGGCGGATCCTGACCTATGGTCACATCTCCCTCCATGATAGTGGCGACCGGATAGGACGCATGAGCGGAACGCCCACGCAGTGAGGCCGTGACCCATGAAGGTATTTCCGTGCCCGAGCTTCGGGTACAGTATGCGTCTCCCGCTCATAAAAGTCAAACATTACCTGCCGACCCCTCTCCCTATTGGGCCAATTTCTCCGAACGGCGGGCCACCATGCAGGTAATAGGCTCACCTAAACCATTGAGCAAGGCGGTGAGGGCCGCACCTGTCGGTCCGATCCCCGAACGCGGCCGAATGTTGGATGCGCTAGGGGCATAGTGGTGTATGTTTGAGTGCCTACACCCAAGAAAGGACGGCCCATGACCCAGGAGTTCGAAGCCCTTGGTAAGCCGGCTCGGCAGTCGAGCAAACATCTGGAGACTTTTCCCGCTCCTCCCTACCTGGATAAGGTGACGTTGGTCAGCGATGAGGTGACGAGCCTTTGTCCGGTGACCGGCCAGCCGGATTGGGAGACGGTGACCATCGAGTTCCTGCCCGACAAGGCGTGCATTGAGTCGAAGAGCCTCAAGCTCTATCTCTGGAGTTTTAGGAACGAGGGGGCCTTTTGCGAGGCATTGGCGGGCACCATCGCCTCGGACATCTTCGCCGCCGCGCGGCCGCATTGGTGCACGGTCACCGTGCATCAAAAGGCGCGCGGGGGGATCACGATAACCGCGACCGCTACTCGGCGCCGAGAGGAAGGTTCGGTCGGGTAGTCCATGGCCACACTCGGCCCGCCGCTTCGATCGGCAGCTTCAGTCGGACTTGAGCGCCCGCGCGATGGCCTCGGCTAGCGTCACGTTCCGCCCCTCGGCCCAGGCCGCCGCGACCGCCTCCTCGCCCAGTGCCATGCGCATGGTCTGGATCGCCCTGTCCCGAAAGCCGCGATCCGGGATGCCCGGCAACAACCCGAGCCGCTCTCGCTCCGCCTCGGCCGCACCGCCCTGCCGCGCGCCCCAGAGCGGCTGACCTAACGCCGCGGCTGCCCAGGCCAGACCCTCAAGCGCCTCGAACAGCCGAAGCATGTCACCGACTTCCCGGCTCAGCTGGAGGCCCTCCTTGAACAAAGCGGTTGCCTCCACATACCGGCCCTGCATGGCCGCCGCCTGGGCCAGGTTGTTGGTTGCTTCGGCGACTCCGCGCAGGTCGCCCTGCTCGCGCCGCAGGGCGAGGCTGTCGTTCGCCAGGGTTCCCGCTCGCTCATACTGGCCCAGTTCGCGCGCCACCACCGCCAGATTGTTGAACATGGTGGAGACACCCGAATGGTCCCCTAACGCGCGATAATACTCCAGTGCCTCGGCATACGCGGGCTCGGCCTGCTCGTACTCCCCCAGCTCGACGTGCGCACTCCCAATGTTGCTCAGCGAGACTGCCATGCCCAGGGTGTCGTGAAGATCGCGTCGCAGCGCCAGCGACTCCTCGTAGAGGGGCAGCGAAGCCGGGATTTCACCCGAGCGCATCACCAGGATTCCGACCGCGTTCAGCGCTCGGGCCCGGACGCTGGGCGAGCCCCGGAAGGCAGCGAGCATCTCTTCCAGCCGGCGCCGTCCTTCCGCGATATAGCCCCGGAATTCCCAGAATGGCGCCAGCGCCGCCGCCAGGCGCAGCCCCTCCTCACCCCGCGCCTGCGATTTTGCCCAGCTCAGCGCCGCCCGCAGGTTGTCGTGCTCGATTTCCAGCCGGTCCAACCAGGTTCCGAGATCCGGCCCGCGGAACGCCTTCACTGCCTGTTCCGCCAGCGAGAGAAAGTACGAGAGGTGCCCGTCACGGGTCGGGATTTCCTCCGCCGCCGCGGCAAGCCGTTCCCCCGCGTGCTGGCGCACCGACTCCTGCAGCCGGTAGCGAACTCCCCCTTCGGGAGTATCGTCCATGAAGACGAGCGAACGGTTCACCAGGCGGTCTAGCCCGTCCACCACCGCCCAATAGTCTAGTGTCTGGCCCGCGGCGACCACTGTCGCCGCCTCCAGGGTCCAGCCGCCCGCGAATACGGAGAATCGGCCGAGCAGCGTCCGCTCCCGCGCGTCCAGCAGATCCCAACTCCAGTCCAGGGCCGCCTTCAGGGTCCTCTGCCGCGTGGGGAGGTCGTCCGAGCCGGTGGTCAGCAGCCGGAAGCGGTCATCCAGACGGGCGGCGATGGTCTCCACGGACACGCTTGCCACTCGCGCCGCCGCCAGCTCGATCGCCAGCGGAATGCCGTCCAGTCGGGCGCAGATCTCGGCCACTACTCGCGCATTGGCACTGGTCAGGGTGAAGGTATCGCGACGCTCCTGGGCGCGGGCCACGAAGAGGCGCACTGCTTCATAACTTCCCGCCAGCTCCGGCGAGGGCAGATGCTCGGGATCGGGGACGCTAAGCGGGGGAACTCGATAGCGGTGCTCGCCGGCAACGCCCAGGGCCTCCCGGCTGGTGGCCAGGATCCGCAGCTCGGGCGCGGCCCGCAAAAGCGTGCCCGCCAGCGCCGTGCATGCTGATAGGAGGTGCTCACAATTGTCCAGCACCAGCACCATGCGCTTCTCGCCACAATGTTCACTGAGCGTTTCCATGACCGGACGGCCCGGCTCCTCGCGCAGTCCCAGAGCCTGGGCCACCGTCCCCGGCACGAGCCCAGGATCGGCCAGTGAGGCCAGTTCCACCAGCCGCACGCCGTCAGGGTAGTCGCTGAGGATTCCCTCGGCAACCGCCATGGCGAGCCGGGTCTTCCCCACTCCCCCGGCACCGACCAGGGTCACCAGGCGGTGGGCCGCGAGTAGTTCATGCACCCTGGCCTGGGCCTGTTCGCGCCCAATAAAACTAGATAGGGACGCGGGCAGGTTGTGCGAGGGGCCGGTCGACGGGGTCTCGACCTGCCCTGCCCGCGGGCGATCCGCCGGAGGTTCGGGCGTATCCACGACAGCAGGCAGCGCGGCGGGGCTCCCCTGCCGGCCGGCCAAGGTCAACGCCTCGCGCTCCTGGGGGGTGAGGGATAGCGCGTCGGCCAGCCGGAGCAGGGTGGCAGGATAGGGCCGGCGCATGCCGCGTTCCAGATAGAGGAGGCCGCGCGGACTCAAGCCCGCGCGCTCGGCAAGCGCCTCCTGCGATAGGCCGGCGATTTCCCGATAACGTCGGAGGAGATTCCCAATAGCTTGGTGTGCTCCGGGCGGCTGTTCGTCCATGCGCTCTCCTACTGGGTCAACCCTTGCACGGCGCGGCCTGCACGGAGCAGCCGGTATTCAGTAACCCGCATAATAGCATGATCGGCGCCCTGTAACCCAGCCAAACCAAAGCAGGACTAGGGGCGCGCCAGGAGAACGGCTACTCCGCGGCCGCGGCAGGGCCATGCGTCCTGATGGCGATGCTGTTTTGCCGTCAACCACCAAGAGTGCGGTAACTGTGCGGGATCTGTTCGTGGTCGATCACTCCCTGGTAGTCCAGACTGGCAGTTGTGAGGAGCCCAACCGCTCCACCTGCATTGGTTAGGCGGCGGGATGGAACACGAGGCCCTCCTCATCCGGGCTGGTGAACGGCTGGCTAGCGCGTCGCCCATCC
The DNA here is from genome assembly GCA_035534995.1 of Chloroflexota bacterium. GTDB lineage: Bacteria > Chloroflexota > UBA5177 > JANWHV01 > JANWHV01 > JANWHV01. The sequence continues at coordinate 12,127 of DATLQX010000083.1, forward strand.
CCGCGGGCGTGGTCGCGGGCATTGAGATCGGAGGTCACGATGGGCTAAATGGATGAAGCGCCGGCAGAGTCGAAGTGTCCCCCACATCCTGGTCCAAGCTCGGCGAGGCACAGGCCATGCACGGGCAGACTGAAACCTCAGGAAGTAGGAGGAAAGTAATGAGGATCCTGTTCACGATTACGATCCCGGTTGAGCCATTTAATACGCTGGCGCGCGCCGGCGTGGTCGCCCAGAAGATGGGCGCGATCCTGGAAGCCACGAAGCCGGAGAGCATCTACTTCACCGGCAACGGTTCTGGCCGGGGCGCGGTAGTCGTCCACAACATTGAGGACGGGTCGCAAGTTCCAGCTCTCGGCGAGCCATGGTTGCTCACCTTCAATGCTCAGATCGAGTACAGCGTGGCGATTACGCCGGATGAGCTTATGCGGTCTGGCCTGGACGAATTGGTGCGGAAGTGGGCGTAGCGAGTAAGGAAAGGAGTTATCACCATGGATAGATCACGAGTTCGCGGCGGTCTCGTCATGGGCCTGCTGATCGCCGGTCTGGTCCTCAGCAGCAGCGCCGCCAGGGCGGTGAGCCAGCATGCTCTCCGTACCCAATCCCATAGCGCGGCTTCGATGACCATGCCCACCACCTGGCATGTGATCGCCGGATTTGCCCAGATGCTGCCTACCGGCAACACCAGCACCGAGGCCGTCAACCAGTTCTATCCCCGCACGCTGACTATCCACCCCGGCGACAAGGTGACCTGGACGGTCAACTCCGCCAATGAGCCGCACATCATCGCGTTCGCGCCCGACCCCATGCTCCGGCATCTGGAAGACCCCAACGTTCAGTTCACCCCCACGATGATCAGCGGGAAGATGAACTTGGTGCTCAATCCCGTGGTGTGGTTCCCCTCCTCGCGCGGCCCGCTGGTAATGACCGACAGCGGCACCGATAAGACGCTGGTGAACTGTGGCCAGGTCGGGCCCGCCGGCGCGCCTACTCCGCAGTCCTGCACGATCACCTTCCCCAACGTGGGCACCTTTGCCTACGATTGCCTGCTGCACTCGGGCGTTCCGGGATTTGGCGACATGGACGGGACGATCAACGTGGTGCCCTATCCCGCGGCCGGCCACCACTGGACGGTACGGGCCGGCGTCGGCACGCCAACCGACGCTATTGACGGCTTCGTCCCCGACCATCTGACCATTCATGTTGGCGACACCGTGAGCTGGAAGGCGGGCGGCGTCTACTTTCATACCGTCACCTTCGGTTTGGATCCGCGGAAGGCAGGGGTCATCATCCCCGTGGGCAAGGGGGCCAATGGCCCGATTCTGGGTGTCAATCCCCAGGCGGTCGCGCCCAGTATCCCGGCGGGCGGTGTCTATATGGGCGGTTTCGCCAACTCCGGCCTGGCGCTGGACGGCAACTATGTGAACGCGAAGGGCCAGAAGTTCTCTACCAAGCCCTTCACGCTGACCTTCGGGAAGGCGGGTACTTACACCTACTTCTGCTTCGTCCACGCACCGGGAATGGTCGGATCCATCACCGTACTGCCGGCGGGTCAGTAGGCGCCGGATGGGCGCTCGGCAGAGCGCCCATCCTAACTCCGCTAATTTCCCGATCCCCCGACCGAGGTCGGGTGGTAGCGAACGACGACCGCGGCCGGAGGGCGCAACGAATGGACATTGACAGGCTCCTGGCTTGGAGTTGGAGCCCGGAGGATTGAAGATATGAGCAATGAGCGGACCCTGGTCGTACCCGCGATGTCACGCACAGGCGCCAATTCTCGGCAACCGCGCAACCCTGGATGGGCTGCCATGGCCGCTCCGCTCCTGCTGCTACCCGTGCTCTTGCTAGCCGCCGTGCTGGTCTGGAGAGGGCATTCGGCAGCTCACCAGGCGGTTGCCGGCCAATCCGCCACAATCGACCAGCGGCTGATCCTCCAGCCGCGGACGGTAGCGCAAACCGTGCAGGTCGGTGGGCTGGGGCTGACCTTGACGGCAAGCCCGCTCGTGCCAGGCAGCAATCATTTCGAGGTACGCATGGGCGATCATGGCCGGCTGCTCGCCGGCGCCCGCGTCCTCCTGGTGGCCCGCATGATCGGGATGGCCATGCGGCCGATCACCCTGCCCCTGAAGGACATACGGCCTGATCGATACGCGGGAACTGGGCCGCTGGCGATGTTCGGCCGGTGGCAAGTCACCGTGCATATCGACCGGCCCGGCATGGCGTCCCTCAGGCACCAATTCATAGTCAGCGTTGCCCTTCCCAATGGCCTGCTCACCGAGCTGGCCACGCGGAGCGCCACACAGCAGTAGAAAGCAGAGGAGACGGGCGATGGAGTCCGAGAGTGCACCTCAACTTCGCGAGTTCGCTCGACGTTACACGGCAGCGTGGTGTAGTCAAGATGCCGCCAGGGTTGCCGCCTTCTTCTCTCCGAGCGGCTCGCTTGCCATCAATGGCGGCGCGTCGGCGGTCGGGCGAAGCGCCGTCACCGCGGTCGCGCAGGGCTTCATGACTGCCTTCCCAGATCTGGAAATCACCATGGACGACCTCCTCGATCAAGGAGAAACGGTCATGTACAAATGGACGCTCTTGGGCGCCAACACGGGGCCGGGCGGCACGGGCAAACGGGTGCGGATCAGAGGATTCGAGGAATGGCGGATTGGCGGTGATGGGCTAGTCGCCGAGTCCCTGGGGCACTTCGATGCTGCTGAGTATCAGCGTCAACTCGAACATGGCACGGACGGGGAGGGGTAGCATGACACCAATAGAGTCCAAAAATCCGCGGCACCCCGGCGTTACCTCTGCATCGCACGCCGCGATGCCGACACCCGACCGCCTAATCGAGAGCGCTTTGGCCTTCTGGCGATCGGCAGTGTTGTTGAGTGCGAACGAGTTGGGGCTGTTCGCGGAACTCGCGGCGGGGCCGCGAGACGCCGGTACCATCGAGAGGCGCCTGGGACTCCTCCCGGATGCCACTCCCGACTACCTTGACGCGCTGGCCGCGCTGGGCCTCGTGGAGGGGAGCGACGGTTACTACCGCAACACGTCCGAGGCGAGTCTCTTTCTCGACCCCGCCAAGCCCGCTTATATCGGCCACTGGCTCGCCATGGCGAGCGCGGCGATGCGCCAGTTGGCCGATCTGACGAGCCGCCTGCGACCAGGCGACGCGAACGAGAAGGAGGACCGGTCACTGAATGACCAGATGTGGGCGGACATTGCCGGCATCCTGCGCGTAGCCGGCGCACCTGACGATGCTTGACCCACGGGTGGCCGCACCGACTGGGTTCAAGGTCGGTCGCCCAACGATCTCGGAAGGCAGGAGCAGGCGAGCGAGCGATCAGTAATTTTTCACGAAGGAGGTGAGATACATCCAGTCCGGGGAGGGATACCCTTTCTCTCGGGCGGATCACGGAGAACGGTAGGGAACGGACCATTCGTGGCGAACGCTGAAAATGTAAAGCAAACGGAAGGGAAAACTACCATGGCCTACGCAATCGTGCATCATTTCCCCGGCGGCACCAAAGAGCAGTATGAGGCGTCGATCGCCGCCGTACATCCAGGGGCGGGCCGCCTGCCTGACGGTCAGATCTTTCACGCGGCCGGTCCATCGGACGGAGGCTGGACGATCATAGCGGTCCACGACTCGAAGGAGAGCTGGGAGCGGTTCCGCGACGGCATCCTGGTGCCCAGGATGCAGAAAGGCATAGCGGGAGGGTTCCCGACCCCACCTCAGGAAACGGCCATCGACGTCTACAAGATCCTGCCGTAGCGTCAGTACCCTCGCCCACGGTGCGGCTTGCGTGCAAGGCGGACGGGTGTCGGATCGGTGTAGTCGAGGCCACGGCCGGCAGAGGCCGAACACCCGTCGTTAACGGGTATGAGCGATCAGAGTAGCCAAGGAGATTCTCCCATGCATGTTGTGCTACGGCAGTACAAGGTTGACCCCAGCGCGGTGGACGAGATTGTTCGTCGCGCCCGCGAGGGTTTCGTGCCCCTCATCAGTGCCGCACCGGGCTTTGTTTCGTATACGATTTCGGACGGCGGTCCCGAGGGCGTGACGACGATCGGCACCTTCGAGGACCAGGCCGGGGCTGATGAGTCCGTCCGCCTGGCCGCGAGTTGGGTGAAAGACAATCTGGCCTCCCTTCTGCCTGATCCCCCGCGGGTCACCAGCGGGGAGGCCTCGATCCGTGAAGTGAAAGAGGGTGTCCGACTTGGCTACGGGGTGATGCGGCGCTACCAGTTCAAGCCCGGTGATGTCGCGGAAGTCACGCGGCTGGTCCGCGAGGGCCTGGTGCCGCGGATCGCGAGTGCCCCGGGCTTTGCGATCTACACCGTGCTGGACGCGGGGGATGGCGAGGCGATCTCGCTCAGCGGCTTTACCGATCGCGCATCCGCCGAGGCGTCCTCGCGGCAAACTCTCGCCTGGGTGCGGGAGCATCTCGGGTCGTTCCACCCCGAGCCACCACAGGTGATCGGCGGCGAAATTAAGTTGCGACATACGCGAGTGGGTGAGGTCCGGCAAGCATCCGATCGGTTCTATGCGGCGTTGAACTCTATGGCCAACGGTGATGCCGGCCCAATGAGCGCGATCTGGGCGCATGATGGGAGTGTGACCACCATGCACCCTATTGGCCATCGGGAGGTCGGCTGGGAGCAGGTGCGGCCCACCTGGGAGCAGGTAGCCTCGATCGCTGGCGGGGGACAGATTCGGCTGCGCGACCAACTGATCCGCGTGGGGGCGGATCTGGCCTACGAGGTCGCCGTGGAAGAAGGGGAGATCACGATGGCGGGCGAGCCGGTCGCGTTCAACGAGCGCGTCACCAACATCTACCGCCGTGAGGGTGGGGAGTGGAAGATCGTCCACCACCACTCCGATCCCTCACCGGCGGCGAACGATCTACTCAACCGACTCCAACCGCCGCGGTAAGATGAAACGCACACGTTGGCACAGTTGCGCGGGGAGATCTGGAAGGAGCCTACTATGGTCAAGCTGACCGCGATCTACGGCCATCCCACGGACCCGACGGCGTTTGAGACGTACTATGCCGAGATCCACGCGCCCATCGCGATGAAGATGCCCTACGTCAAACGTCTCGATCTGGCGAAGGCGATAGCCTCACCAGGCCAGGATCAGCCGGCCATCTATCGCACGGCGGATATCTGGTTCGATAACCTGGAGCAGTGCCACGCTTGCCTGGCATCGCCCGAAGGAGTGGCGACCGGGGAGGACCTCGCCAAATTCGCGACGGGCGGCGTCACGCTGACCATCTCGGAGGTCGTAACCATCCAGGCCGAATAGCTGGAACAAGCAGCAATTGTACGCGAATGGCGATGGCACGGATTGTGCCGCCGCTATCCGTGTACAATCACGGAGTGGCGAAGAACTGCTCCACTACCTCGATCTTGTCGGTGCGGCGGGCCGGTGGCAGGGCTTCCACCACCCGCCGGCCGTAGCCCTTGCGGATGATCCGGCTGTCGAGAATGGCCACCACGCCTCGGTCGGAGGCCGAGCGGATCAGCCGCCCGAATCCCTGCTTCAATTGCAAGGTAGCTTGCGGGAGCATCAGGTCGTTAAACCAGTCCTTCCCCTCGCGCTTCATTCGTTCGACCCGCGCCTGGATCACGGGGTCGTCCGGGGCGGAGAAGGGCATCTTGTCGATGGCGACCAACGAGAGCGCGGAACCGGCCACGTCCACTCCTTCCCAAAAACTTCGGGTGGCGAAGAGGACACTGCCCGGTTTGGTGGTGAAACGGCGGAGTAACTCCGGCCGGGGCGCTTCACCCTGGCGTAGGGTAGGATAGTCCAGCTTATGGGCTAGCAGTTCGTGCACCCGGTCCAGGGTCTTGTAGCTGGTGAAGAGGCAAAAGGCCCGCCCGCGGCTGGCCTGAATCAGTCGCTCCAGATGCTCGGCCAGGGCCTGGCAAAATTGCTCCTGGGCCTGCGGCGAGAACTCCGGCATGGTCCGCGGCACATAGAGCAAGCATTGGCTGGGGTAGTCGAAGGGGCTGGGAATGACCGCCTCCTTGGGATCCTCACAGCCGGTCCGCGAGCGGAAGTAGGCGAAGGGGCTGGGGCCGGCGTCGACGTCATCTTCCCGCACGGCGGCGGTTGCAAGGGTCGCCGAGGTGCAGATGGTCGGGTAGCGATCGAAGAGCAACTCCTTCAACTGCCGGCTCACGTCGATCGGCGACCAGCGGAGATACGGCCCTTTCTCCCGCCCTCCTTCGCGGGGCAGGCTGTAGCGGACGCTATCCTCGTCCACCGGTCGCGACACCAGACGCGCGGTGCTGATCGTGTCGGTCAGCCATTCCAGCACCTGGCCGTACCGGCGGGCCTCTCGCGAACGCTCGGTGTTCTTATGCGGATTGTTCTTGGTCATGCCGTCGCGCACCTCGGTGAGGAGATCCGAGAAGGCTTCCCCGGAGGGGAGCGCCTCGGTCACCACTCGCTGGAACGAGCCGGCCACGCGCCGCAGATCCTCGGCCAGTCGGGTTCCGGCCCGCGCGGCCCGATCCAGCAGCCCGGCCTCGGTATTCCGCCGGATCAAGGTGTTCTCCAGCAGCTCCGTGATATCGCCAGGCGAAAGCTGCACGCTCAGGGCGTCGATCGCCGTTTCCTCCAGCCGATGCGCCTCATCCACCACGATGGCGTCCCGATCGGGGAGGACACGGGCGCCCAGATCCCGCAAGTGCAGGTCGGCCAGGAGCAGCGCATGATTACAGATGATGATCTTCGCGTTCTCGGCCCGCTGGTAGGCGCGTTCGACGAAGCAGTCCTCGAATAGGTCGCAGACCTGTCCTACACAGGTTCGAGTGGTGGACATCACGCGGACCCGGAGGTCGATGGGAAGGGCGATTTCCAGATCCTCGAAGTCGCCGCTTGGCGTATCGGCCCGCCACTCCAGGAGCCGAGACCATCCTCGCGTCCCGCCCATCATTCTCTGGTATGCCTCTTCCTCGCGGAACCGATCCAGGCACAGGTAATTGCCGCGGCCTTTCAGAACGGCGGCCGAGAACTGGATAGGCAGTACTTTTTGCAGGAAGGGGATGTCCTTCCGGATCAACTGCTCCTGCAATGCCTTGTTGGCGGTGGAGACAATCACCGTTTTGCCGGAGTAAATGGCCGGCACCAGATAGGCGAGGCTCTTTCCGGTGCCGGTGCCCGCCTCGATGACCGCGTGCTCCCCCTTGGTGAGGGCCCGCAGGACCATGGTGGCCATCTCGATCTGTCCGGGTCGCTGCTCATAGCCGGGCAGGGCTCGGGCGATCGGACCGTCGGCCCCCAGAAGTTGGCTTACCGGAGACCGGCGCGCGGCATTGCTTGTTTGGATCATCTTATTCGCCGGCCGTGCCGAAATAGCGATCGCCAAAGTCACCGAGGCCGGGGAGAATATACTTCCGCTCGTTCAGGCCCCGATCCAGGGCGCAGGTGTATATCTGGATCGTGGGATCTTCCCGGACCAGCAGGGCCACGCCTTCCGGAGCCGCGACGATACAGGCGAGGCGAATCCGGCGCGCCCCCGCCTGGCGGAGCAAACGCAGGGTGCCGAGGGCCGAGCCCCCGGTGGCCAGCATGGGATCCAGGATCACCACCAGGGCATCGTCCAGATGTTTGGGCAGCTTGGCGTAGTAGTGCCGGGCGATCGCCGTATCCTCGTCCCGTTCCATGCCAACGAAGCCGACCTTGCTGCCGGGGAGGAAATTGTTCATCGCGTCAAGGAGAGCGAGGCCGGAGCGGAGGACCGGAACGAAGACCACGGCCTGGGCGAGCCGCCGCGTCTCCATGGCTTCCAGGGGAGTGTGAATCATGGATGGTTGAGTGGGAAGGTCGCGGAGCACCTCCATGGCCAGAATACGGGTGGCCACCTGGGCATGACGCTGGAACGGCTCCGTTTCCGTATCGCGGCTCCGAAGGAAGCTCATGGCATGCTCGGCCAGTGGGTGCTGGATGACCGTTACGTTCTCGATGGGCTGAACCGTCATGGCAGTTGCCACTCCTTGCGCTTGGAGGGATCCAGCGGATCATGCTGATAGATCAGGGTGGCCACCGGATTGTGAAGGGGAACCTCGAATATCAGTGTACCGGAGGTAAACCCTCGCGGGATGAGGGTCACTTCGCGGAGACGCCGCCGGGTAAAGTCCTTGGTCAGCGGGGCCACCAACTCACCGCGGCTGTCCAGAACCTGGAAGTCGGCAGTCCGGACGGGAAAGTCGAACTGGCTGCGATTGACCAGATGCAGGTGGACAATGAGGAATTGATCGCCAATGTTAGGCAGGATCCCGCCGGCGCCCGCGCTTTCCTCGATGAACATGGGAGTGATCCAGATGTCGTCCAGATGCTGGGTGGTTCCCACCCGCGGGACGGCCGGGGTGGGTGAAAGGCGCGGCCGAGGGGTCGCCGGCCCAGGGATCGCGGTTGGCTTGGGCGCGAGGACGGGCAGCGTGAACGAACTATGGTTGCGAAACCAGCCAGGGTGCGCCTCGTACACCCACCAGGCAAGGATAAGCGCTATAAGAATGCTGATGGTCATACGGATCCAGGCATGGCGGTTCATGGCGGTGCTCCCGTTTCCTCGTGGCATGACAGCCGTCCTGTGTGTACTATACTGCCCGTAGGCATCTCCCGCGAGGCGCCCTATTGGAAGGTATGCCCATGACGGTGGTTCAGGTAGTGCTGGTGGTGGCCATGGCCGCCTCGTCATCGGTGGCGATCTTCGTCCTGGCCGAGGCCCTGACCGCGAGCCGGCACCCGCCGCCAACCGCGCTTCCTCCTCCGGCCGAGGATCGCTGCCAGGCGCTCGCGGACCACCTGCCGGTAGGGGTGCTGGTTCTGGATGCCGCCGAGAACGTGGTGCTGCGCAACGAGGTCGCTCTCGCATTATTGGGCGGCGCGGCCCCCGCGGCGGCCACCCTGGAGCAGTTCACGCAGGTTCCCGAGGTACTTGGCTGCGTCCGGCAGGCGATCCGCCGGCACCAGGCGGCGGCGGGAGTGATCGCCCGGACCTCGGGATCGGTGGTCGAGGTCTCCGCGCATCCCTTACCACAAGGTGAGGCACTGGTCATGTTGCGAGATGTCAGTGAGCTTCGATTACTGCGAACGGTGCGCCGCGACTTCGTGGCCAACGTCTCGCACGAGCTTCGCACCCCACTAGCCTCGATCCGCCTGCTGGTGGACACTCTCGAGGCGGGCGCGCTGGAGGATGCCGAGGTCGCGGGTAGCTTCGTCCATCGAATCGGAGTGGAGGCGGACGACCTGATTCAGATGGTGACCGAACTGCTTGAGTTGTCGCGCATTGAGTCCGGCCAATTGCCGAGGAAGCGCGAACCAGTGGCGATCCCGGCGGCAATCGAGCGGGTGGTGGAGCGGCTGAAGGTAGTGGCCGAGGACAAAGGGGTCCATGTGTCCGCCGACGCGCCGGCGGGGTTACCGCCGGCCTGGGCGAACGAGGAGGAAGTAGGCCAGATCTTGATGAATCTGCTCTACAACGCGGTCAAGTTTACCCCTTCGGGCGGCACGGTGCGGGTGCGGGCCAGTTTTCACGATCAGTCGCTGGCCGTGTCGGTGGAGGACACCGGCGTGGGGATTCCTCGTGAGGATTTGGTCCGGGTCTTCGAGCGCTTTTACAAGTCCGATAAGTCACGGGCCCGGTCGAGCGGCGGCACCGGTCTTGGGCTGCCGATTGCCCGCCACATCGTGGAGGCGCATGGGGGGACCATCTGGGTGGACAGCGCGGAGGGCAAGGGAAGCACCTTCACCTTTACCCTTCCACGAATGAATGAAGAGCTTCATCACTCACCGGTTCGGGGAACGAACGAGTAGAGGCGAGGTTGCGGTCCCCGCTTCCCATTAGCCAGGTGGGTGCCCGTGTCGCGGATGGCGCCGCTTTCCCGCATGCGCTTCTGAAAGTTACGCTTGTCAATCGTGTCGTCGAGCACGGCTTCGTGCACGCGGCGCAAGGCATCCATGGTAAAAACCGGCGGCAAAAGCTGTAGTCCGATGTTGGACCAGCGCAGCTTGCTTCGCAGGCGTCCGAGCGCGTAATCCAGAATCGCCTGATGATCGAAGGCCAGGGGGGGTAGGGCATGCATCGGCCACCACCGGGCATCGGCGGCGTCGTCCGCGCCCGCCAACTGGACCCGCTCGCTATCGATCAGGGCCACATGGGCTACCGAGACCACCCAACCGCGCGGGTCACGGCCGGGGGCGTCAAAGGTCTTGAGTTGCTCGAACCACACATCCCGGACACCCGCTTCCTCGGCCAACTCGCGCTTGACCGCGTCGGACGCGCATTCTCCCTCCTCGACAAAGCCGCCGGGGATGGCCCACGAGCCCGCGAACGGCTCGCCGGCTCGCCGGATCAGAAGTACCTGGAGTCTATGAGCTTGAATGGTGAAGACCACCGCGTCGGCCGTGAGGGCCGGTCGGGGATAGGGATAGGTGTGTGGCACGCCGAACCTCCGCGATCTCGCGAGCGTCATCCGCGCCTACCAATGTACCGCGAATGCCACTCTTGGGCGTCCTCGGCCATGCCCATTGGCAGGGAGACCGCGCAACAGGGATACTGATGTATATGTTTCAACGGATAAAACGCTTCAACCCCTTCCGCGACACTCTGCAAAAGACCCGGGACACCGTGTTCTCGCGGATGACTGGTCTCTTCACCGAACAAGTTATCGACGATGCGCTCTGGGAAGAGCTAGAGGAACTGCTCATTCGCGCCGATGTCGGCGTGGACATTTCTCTTGATATCGTCCAGAACTTGCAGGTCCGCGTGGCCCGCGAGCACCTCACCCAGGCGCGTGACCTGGAGATGGCGCTGCGGGACGAACTGCTTGATCTCCTGGGCGGCGCCGACACCGAGGGGCTTCGCCATCACGCGCCGATGACCTCGATCATGATGGTTGGGGTCAACGGAGTGGGAAAGACCACGTCGATCGCCAAGCTCACCCGCTATCTGCAAGAACAAAAGAAAAGCGTCATTATCGCGGCGGGTGACACGTTCCGGGCTGCCGCCGTGGAGCAGCTCTCGATCTGGGGCGAACGGCTTGGGGTGACGGTGATCCGCCAGACCAGTTCCGCCGATCCTGGAGCGGTGGTCTACGACGCCATGCAGGCCGGCCTGGCCAGGGGCGCCGAATACGTGATTATCGATACGGCCGGTCGCCTGCATACCAAGTTCAATTTGATGGAGGAACTGAAAAAGGTCCAGCGTGTAGCCCAGAAAGTCGATCCCACCGCCATTCATGAGGTGTTACTGGTCCTGGATGCCACCAGCGGCCAGAATGCCCTGGAACAAACCAGGGTATTCGGGGAAGCGGTTGGGGTCACGGGAGTTATTCTGACCAAGCTGGATGGGACGGCGAAAGGCGGGGTAGCTTTTGCCATTCGCCGCAGGCTCAAGGTGCCGATTAAGTTCGTGGGCACCGGGGAAAAGGTGCAGGACTTCGCTCCCTTTGATGCACAGCAGTTTGTCAGCGCCCTGTTCAATGTATGAGCCCCGCCGCGGCGATTGCACGGCCGCGGATATTCGATAAGGGTGGGATACCCCAATGTTTGAAACTTTAACCGACCGCCTGCAAGGTGTGTTCGACAAAATCCGCGCCAAGGGCAAGCTGACTGAACCAGATGTCCAGGAAGCGATGAAGGAGGTGCGTCGCGCTCTGCTGGAAGCCGACGTCAACTTCAAGGTGGTCAAGGAGTTCGTGGCCAAAGTGACCGAGCGATCGGTGGGCGCCGATGTGTTGCAGGCCCTCCGACCAGACCAGCAGGTGATCAAGATTGTCAACGAACAACTGATCGAGATGCTGGGCGAGCAGGCGCATCTGGACTTTGCCAGTGCCTCTCCAGCGGTAATCATGCTGGTGGGCTTGCAGGGCTCGGGGAAAACCACCACCTCCGCCAAACTGGCCCACTTCCTCCGGAAAAAAGGGCAGTCTCCCTTACTGGTCGCGGCGGACGTGTACCGGCCGGCGGCCATCGACCAACTGGTGACCCTGGGGAAGCAACTGAATATCCCCGTCTATGCCGAGTCGCCCGCGAGCAAGCCGCTCGACATTTGTCGGAACGCGATCAAGGAGGCGCGCGAGCACGGGAATAGCGTGGTCATCCTGGACACCGCCGGTCGGCTGCACATCGACGACAATATGATGGACGAGGTGGCCGCCATTCGTATGGCCCTGCAAGTGAATGAAGTGCTCCTGATCGCGGACGCGATGACCGGCCAGGAGTCGGTGCGGGTCGCCGAGGAGTTCAACGCGCGCCTCCCCCTCTCGGGTCTCATTCTGACCAAAATGGACGGCGATGCCAAGGGTGGGGCGGCGCTTTCCATCCGGGCCGTGACCGATATCCCGATCAAGTTCATCTCCACGGGGGAGAAAACCGACGCCCTGGAGCCTTTTTATCCCGACCGCCTGGCCTCGCGCATCCTTGGCATGGGAGACGTACTCACCCTGATCGAGAAGGCCGAAGAGACCATGGATAGGGCGCAAGCCGAGGCCATGGAGAAGAAACTCCGCACCAATAGTTTCACCCTTGAGGACTTTTTGGCCCAACTCCAACAGATCAAGAAGATGGGATCGCTCAGCAGCCTGGTGGAGATGATGGGGATGCGGTCCATGCTCAAACAAAGCGGGGTGGAAGGGGAGATCGACGAGCGGCCGTTGAAGCAGGTTGAGGCGATCATCAACTCCATGACCCTCAAGGAACGTCGCGATCCGCAACTGCTTAACGGCAGTCGGAAGCGGCGGATCGCCAAGGGCAGCGGCACCACCGTGCAAGATGTCAACCAACTGCTGATCCAATTCCGCGAAATGCAGCAGATGATGAAGCAATTGACCAGTGGAAAGATGGGGAAGATGATGGCCCGTATGATGGGGACGAAGCGATGAGTCCTCGTGGCTGAGCTACTCTTTCTCGGTGTTGACGGAGGATCATCGGGCACCCGTGCCTTACTCATCGCGCAGGACGGAGCCGTGCGTGGGTTGGGACACGGGGGGAACGGAAATCACCAGGGCCTTGGCTATCCCGTGGCGATCACGCATGTCGCGGCGGCGGTTCAGGAAGCATGCCTGGAGGCCGGAGTCACGCCTTCATCCATTGCCTTCGCCCACTTTGCCATGGCGGGCGATGACGTAGAGATCGATCAGATTCACCTGACGAACGGACTGCGGGCGGCTTTTCCCGGCTTGCGGTTCGCCCTCACCAACGATGTGTGGGCGGGCCTGCGGGCGGGCGCGGTCGAGGGCTACGGCGTGGCGGTGAACTGCGGCAGCGGCTGCGGCGCCGTGGGCCGCGCGCCGGACGGCACCGCGATCATTATCCCAGATCTGGGCTATGAGTTTGGCGATTCGGGCGGCGGCATGCAGATCGCGCGCGACGCCGTCCGCGCCGTAGTCAGGGCCTGGGATGGGCGCGGTCCCGCCACCAGCCTGACCGAGGCCGTGCTGAGGGTTTTTGGTGAACCGGATGTTGGCACCCTCTACGTGTCGCTGTATCAGGACCGTCACCCCCGCCGGCGCTATGGGGAGTTGACCCGTCTGGTACTGGTGCGGGCCCGTGGCGGCGATGCCGTCGCCCTGGGAATCCTCGACCGGATCGGCGGGGAGCTCGGGGTGGCGGGCGGCGCCATCGCCCGCCGGTTGGCCCTGGGTGGGTCATCGTTTCCCTTTGTCTTGACCGGGGGAACCTTTCGCACCCTCGCCAGTCCGCTGGCCGAGGCGGCGATCCGGCGCATGCGCCAGGACGCGCCGGGAATCACGCC
>DATLQX010000084.1:0-15023 GCA_035534995.1 Chloroflexota bacterium
AATGCCGGCGCCGTCCGTCCGGCAGGTGTTCCAGCCTGCCTGCCCATTGGACGCCGTCCTCAGACTCGCCCCGCCAGATCCGCACGAGATAGGCGTCGTAGCGCGGCATGGCCTCTTGCTCCTCTCGCACGCGGTCAACCCTCGACCTGGGCCTGGCCGCCGGCGTCCCGGTGCTCTTGCTCCTCTCGCACGCGGTCAACCCGGCACCTTCTCAGCCTAAGGCCCAGCCATTTCACCCCCGTTTCAGGGCGCTCAGTCCCTCTTCTCTGGCTCCGAGCGCGACCTTGGGCGAGACGAACCGGTCTTGTATGCGGGCGGGGGTTCTGATCAGATAGGAGCGCGGGCCGCCAGACCGGCTTGGTTCAGTGACGAAAGAGCAACCGGGCGCTGCGTAGGATGCCCGCCGCAGGCAACAGATACCTTTTTGGACCGACCAGACCATTGGGTTCCGGCGGCGCTCGGTGTCCCCACCTGCCCGCACGTTGGCTGCCGAGGCCCGCGGCGGACAGATCGTAGGGTCCGTGCAACTCGACCACGACACCATGCCGAACCAACGCCACCGGCGGAGATCCGCAAGCTGCTGGTCCACCCCGACGCTCGTCGCCGCGGCATGGCCCGCGCCCTGATGGTTGACATCGAGCGCCTGGCACGCCACCTGGGGCGGCGTCTGCTTACCCTTGACACGCGCACCGGCGATAGGGTCGAGTACCTCTACGTATCCCTGGGCATGGTCGAGGAGATGATCCCCAGGGGAAGCAGCGGCGTTCTCCGGTTTCTGGTGACCGCGCCCGCCGGGGCCATCGGCCCAGTCCGGCAGGTGATCGCGGCGGAGATTACCCTGAACGGACGCCCATTTTGCCCGGCGGCCGAGGGCATCGTCACGGTCGGCTGACCGCGCGGCGCGCGCGGCAACGGATCGATCGGACCGCTACGATCGATCCGTTGCCGTGCCGGCCGATCCGCAAGCGTGCTATGCTCAAGAGCGAAACGGCCCTTGACCGATAATGACCCAACAAAGAGGTGTGTTATGGCTGACCAGCCCGGCGCAACCATTGAGGCCTTATTCGAGGAGCGGCGCAGCTTCCCCCCTTCGGAGGCGTTTCGCCGCCAGGCGCTGCTGAGCGACCCTGAAGTCTACACCCGCGCCGCCGCCGATCCCGAGGCATACTGGGCCGCGCAGGCCGGCCGACTGGATTGGTTCACTCCCTGGTCCACCGTGCTCGAGTGGAATCTCCCCTATGCCAAATGGTTCGTGGGCGGCACCCTGAACGTGTCGTATAACTGCCTGGACCGGCATGTACAGGCCGGTCTCGGCGACCGGGTAGCCTATTACTGGGAGGGCGAGCCCGGAGACACACGGGTGATCACCTACCGCCAATTGCTGGATGACGTGTGCCGGTGCGCCAACGCCCTCAAGGCGATGGGGGTCACGCGCGGCGATCGGGTGGCGATCTATCTGCCGATGATCCCCGAGTTGCCGATGGTCATGCTGGCCTGCGCCCGCATCGGTGCTCCCTTCACCGCCGTCTTCGCCGGTTTCTCCGCCACCGCCCTGAGCGACCGGATCAATGACGCCGAGGCCAGGGTGCTGATCACCGCCGATGGCGCCTATCGCCGGGGCAAGGTGGTCCCGCTGAAGGACGCCGCCGACGAGGCGCTGGCGATCACCCCTTCCATTGAACAGGTGTTGGTGGTACGCCGCACCGAGAATCAGGTGACGATGAAGCCGGGCCGCGATGTCTGGTGGCACGACACGGTCCCTGGTCAGAGCCCGGACTGTCCGCCCGAGGCGATGGACAGCGAGGACATGCTCTATCTACTCTATACCAGTGGGACCACCGCCAAGCCAAAAGGAATCATCCATACGACTGGCGGTTATCTGACCGGCTGCGCGAGCACTCACGCCATGGTGTTCGATGTTAAGCCGGACGACGTCTACTGGTGTGCCGCCGATATTGGCTGGGTGACAGGGCACAGCTACATTGTCTTCGGCCCCCTGGCCAACGGGAGCACCAGTCTGCTCTACGAAGGCACCCCGGACTTCCCTGCCAAGGATCGTTGGTGGGACTTGATCGAGAAATACAAGGTCAGCATCCTCTATACCGCGCCCACCGCCATCCGCGCCCACATGGGCTGGGGCACCCAATGGGCCGCCGGGCACGATTTACGGTCGCTCCGTCTCCTGGGGAGCGTGGGCGAGCCGATCAATCCGGAGGCATGGATTTGGTATCACACCCACATCGGCGGCGAGCGCTGCCCGGTGGTTGACACCTGGTGGCAGACCGAAACGGGAGCGATCATGGTCAGTCCGCTCCCCGGCGTCACCACCACCATGCCGGGCTCCGCGACCCAGCCGCTGCCCGGCATTTCGGTGGCCATTGTCGACGATCAGGGACGGGAGATCGAGGGAGCGGGCGGCGGTTATTTGGTGGTCACCAAGCCGTGGCCTTCCATGCTCCGCGGTATCTATAAGGATCCCGAGCGGTATCTGCAAACCTACTGGGGCCGCTTCCCCGGCCTCTATCTGGCGGGCGACGGCGTGAAGCGGGATGCCGAGGGCTACTATTGGTTCCTGGGGCGAATCGACGATGTGATGAACGTGTCCGGGCACCGGATCAGTACCACCGAGGTGGAGAGCGCCCTGGTGGACGACCAGCGGGTGGCCGAGGCGGCGGTGGTGGGCCAGCAAGACGCCCTGACCGGGGAGGCGATATTCGCCTATGTCACGGTGAAGACGGGCATCGAGGCCAACAAGGGCCTGGGCGACGAGTTGCGGGCCCATGTGGCCAAGGTAATCGGCCCGATTGCCCGGCCCAAGCAGATCCTCTTTACCCCCGATCTGCCGAAGACGCGGAGCGGGAAGATCATGCGCAGGCTCCTCCGCGACATTGCCAACCAGCGGCAGCTCGGTGATACCACGACCCTTGCCGACGCCGGGGTGGTGGAGACGATCCGAACCGCGAGCGGGAAGCCAAGCGAGGATTAGCCTCGCGTACGTGTCGCCGCGTTTGTAGGGGCACCCCTGGTGGGTGCCCTCGCCCGGCAAGCCAAGGGCACCCACCAGGGGTGCCCCTACGGAACCGCCCCGGTACTGACGCTTACCGCCGTAAAATAATCAAGGCGACCTTACCGTCGGTATGAAAGTGGTCGCCGCCACCGTTTATCGCGTTGGTGGCCGCGCCCATTCCCGGCTCGGTCAGCACGATCATGACCATGCCGGTGCTTCGCAGACCGCTGACAATGTTGGCCCGCTCCGCGTCGACATCGGGATTGATCCGGTGGGTGGTACCGACTGGAACGTGGTGCCGGCGGAGAATCTCGATCCCGATGTCTTGCGACGCATCGCCGATCCAGAGCTCCAGGCCGGTGCCGGGGTCTTTCCGCCCCGTGTCCCAGAAGCGGGCGTGATCGCGTCGTGAGACCGAGCCCAGTTCACGCTCGACCGCGAAATCCTCCGGTCGGTGAAAGAGATAGAGATTGCTGACCGGCGCCGTGGGATACAGGCGGTGAAAGAGCGCGTCAGCGGCCAGACGCGCGTCATCCTTTACCGAGAGTGGGTCGGCTCGCACCCATCCCATGGCATGGAAAGCGGTGAGGATTTGGGCTTGCGTTCCCTCCAGGGCCACGTTCACCGGATCGCCCTGGACGCCTCCGCTGGTAAGAGTGCGAGTGGGGAGGCCGCTCCACGGCGGCCGGGGGACAAGGCTGAGCGACAGGAAGAGGAGACGCGCGATCAGCTGTATGGGGATCATGGCCGGCAACTTCTCCTGTCCACTCCTTGCGCGTCGAGTGGCGCCGCCGTCAGCTCCATGGCCGCCCTCGCCAGGCACGCATGATACTCGTGGGTGGGTATCAGATCCATGGGGCTGACGTAAATCTTGGACGCGAGACCGCCGGTCGGCAGGCACATGCTCTCCACCGTCATCTCCGACTCCGTGGACAACCTGAGAAGATCGCGGGCCGGCATCTCCACCAGGGCGCTCACCTCGCTGGGATTTGGCTGAAAGGCCGTGAGAGCCAGATCGGTCGGCCAGAGAAACACATCGACGAACTCCCGGTCAATAACCGACGGCTCCGACCGTGTCTCGCAGGCCCATGTGCCCAGGGGAAGTAACTTCGACAGCGAGACCGGCATCCCCAATTCCTCGCACGCTTCCCTAAGCACCCCGGTCAAGGTCTCACCCGCCGCGTAGTGACCACTGACGCTCGCCGTGAGTTTTCCGGGCCAGGTGTCCTTGGCCGCGCTCCGTCGCTGAAGGACGACCGCGCCCGAGGATCGCACGATCCAGAGGGCCATGCTCCGGTGCCAGTCGCCGGCCCGATGAACTTCGGCCCGCGCCTTGCGGATGCCAAGCGGTAGGCCGGCGGCGGAGTACAGGTCAAAATACTCAACCGCGTCCCCCTCCGGCGGGCATGGTTCAATCATTCAAGGAGAGCACCATTTGCGGACCTTGCGTTTGCGGGGTCGCCCCGGTGGGGGCGATGGCGGTGCCCAGGGCGAGAAACTCAATCACATGCGAGCCCCAGCCGTAGCTCTCCTCCTCCAGCCGGGCGCTCACGATGCCCGCCGCGTGCTCCTGGGTTGCCTCCGCTTGCATCCGTTCCATGGCTAGTTCCCGTGCGTCGTAGAGCGCCTGGGTGAAGTTGACCATCTCCACGTTTTGCCCCACGTTCTTCATGGCCTGCCGCCATCCCTGGTGCGCCACATGGTAGACGCAGGTGCCCATCACCAAGGAGAGAGGGCGGTAACCCGCCTGCAGAAGGGTCCAGAAGTCCTGGCCGGAGAGGTCGCTGGTGAAAGGCTTCCCGCTCGGGGTGCGATGGCTCTGGCCGCTGGCCGCCCGTACCGCCGTGCCCACCGCGAGGAACTCGGCCAGATGCTCGCCCCACTCGTACTGCCCGACCTCCAGACGCACCCCCACCACGCCGTCCGCCCCCAGGGCGTTGGCCTCCTCCTCCATCCTGGTCATCGCCAGTTCGCGGGCGTGATACATGGCCTGAGTCAGAACCCCCATCTCCTGGTTCTGGCTCCAGTTGGATTGCTGGTAGCCGATGTGATAGATGCTTGATCCGACCACCATCCCCAGCGGATCGAAGCCTGCCTGCTTCACCAGGAGGAACTCGTTGACCGACAGGTCGCTGGTAAAGAAGGGTGCTTGCCCGCCGCCGCCCGCCATCTGGCGGAGGCGTTCGCGCGCGTGCTGCGGAAGGTCGCCGGGGCCTGGCATGCTCATTCTTTCACTCCCTCTTTGTCGTCCTCGTCATCGTCCGCGCTGTCCAGCGGATCGGCGTCGTTCAGATCCACCATCATGGTGGGCGGAAGGGGCCGCGCCGCGCCGGGCGCCTGTTGAATCGCCGTACCCCAGGAGAGAAACTCCAGAACATAGTCGGAGCGTTCCTCTTCCCTGTCCCCGTTGCTATCGGTATAGGGGATCTCCCGGAGATTCCGTACGATGTGGACTCCCACCACGCCCTGCGCCCCCAGGTTGCGGGCCATGGAGTGCATGCGGCCAAAGGCGGCTCGCTGGGCCGCGTACAGTGATTCGGTATACTTTGCGTGCTCCTGGTTGTACCAACTCGCGTTCTGCCAGGCATCACCCCAGTTCGTGTAGATGTAGTAGGTGCAGTTTCCCACCACCAATCCGGCGGGACGGCCACCCGCCTGGAGGAGCGACACGAACTCCTGGGCCGAGAAGTCGGAGAGAAATGGCTCGGGCGCCGGCGCGGCGCCGGGAACGTGAATCGCCGTCCCGATCGCTACCACCTCGATCAGATCCTTCGACCAGCCAACCTTCCGGATCTCCAGCTTGGTACCCACCACCCCCACGGCACCCATCCCCACCGCCTCCAGGCGCATACGGGTCAGGGCAGAGATCGTGGCATCATGCTGGGCCTGGGTTTGGGCCTGCATCTCGCCGGTAAAGGTCCAGCGATTCCATCCCATATGGTAGACGCTGCTGCCGGTGACCAAACCCAGCGGTTGATAGCCGGCCTTCCGACTGAGGAACAGTTCGTTCACCGAGAGATCGGTGGAAAAGGGAACCTCGCCACCCTGGCCGGCCCGAAGCTGGGTCACCCGTTCCTGGGCCCGGATGGGGATGCCCCCGGCGGCCAGGGCTTGCAGGCTCCGGGCCTGCACATCCGCCTCCGCGTGGGCCGCCGCCTGGGCCTGTTCCTTCCGCTGCCGCTCCTCGGGAGTCTCGCGGTGGAAAAACGGCATTCGTCCCTCCTGTTCGGCGCCCAGCGCCTCATAGCGGTTTCAGGCCTCAGGTGAGCAGGCGCTCCAGGGCCATCCGGGCCTGGCTGTTCTTGGCCGCGTGGGCGGAGAGATCCCGTGAAAGCTCCTCGATCCACGTATCTACCGGCAATTCCTCGGTTTTAAGCGCGATGCCCCGCACCACCTTGATCCGGCTGGCCCGCAGCCCCCCATGCCCCGCCAGTTCGATCGCGTACCGGTGCTCGCCCAATTCCACGCTTACCCGATGGACCGGTTTTTCCTTGGCGAAGAGACCGCCCTTCCGTTCCACCGTGCATTGCGCGGGCAGGGCGCCGCCCAGCTTCTCGGCCAGGGCGCCCAGAAACGCCTTGGTATCGCTTAAATCAGCCCGCAGGGAAGAGGCCAGCACCTCGAAGCCCAGCCCGTCGCCAAACGTGGAGAGTTCGTCCACCCATCCTCCCCCTTGTATCGCTCATGCCCGTCGCGCCGGCCATCGGTCGGCGCGGCTCCTGAAGGCAGTATAGACGCGGGTGAGCCTGGTCGCAAGGGAGAACAAGGTCCACAGGGCCACGGTCCGTATGCCTGCTTGTCTCTTGGCTACCCTACATCCAGTGAAGAAGACCAGCTGTATTTGCACGACGCGGACGCGGCACGCTTACGGCGCCTGGCTGCACAGGAGGGGAGCAGCCAGGCTGAGATCGTGCGCAAGGCGATCGGCGCCTATGAGGTCCAGCACCGCCCGGATCGTCAGTTCGTGCTCACCGCCTCGGGCGAGGGCGACGGGCGTTCGGTCGCCGATATTCCCGAAGAGGAACTGCTGGAAGGATTCGGGGCTGACCCTCATAATTGATGCCGCACCCCTGGTGGCGCTGGCTGATATCCGCGATAGGCGCTTGACTGAGGTCCGTCGCCTGCTTGAGCATGAGCCGGGCGACCGTGTGCTTCCCGCTCCGGTGAGCACGGAGGCTGGGTACTTACTTCGCCGGCGGGTTGGCGTGCAAGCGGCGCGTGCGTTACTCCAGGATATGGCCGAGGGGCACTTTCGCCTCGAATGCATGACCCAGGACGAGCATGGCCTGGCCGTTCATCCTTGGCATGCCCTCGCCCTTCTTGGCATCGCAGTGCCCGACTATTACATGACCCTGAAGAGCCACCACGTTGCCCAGCCTGTCCCGCTCGTACCAGTAGCGGTTGGTGGCCCCGTTGGTGGCCCGAGGTAGTTCAAGCGATATGCCGTGCTGGGAGTAGACGTAGGTGTCGGCGTGGTCCGGGCCTATCATGGCGGCTCCCAAATCAGGTCGTCGTTGGCGTGAGTGTCGTCAGCATACGCGCAGAAGACGATCCGGCGGGTCGCCAGTAGATGCCGCTCTCCCGTTCCAACAGCTTCGCCATGATCAACTCGCGGCGCAGGGTCGCCACGTCGTCGTGAAAGGCAACCAATATCTGGTTCACCTCCGACTCCTTATAGCGCCGCTCACGGGCGAATTGCTCCACCAGGTAGCGCAGGATCGCGTCGCGCTTTTTCCGCTGGGCCGGGATCGTCTTCAGCTTGCCGTCCACCAGATAGTCGCCGAGTACCTTATGGTCATACTTGGCGATGTCGTCGCCCAGCGCCGGTTTCACCGGTTGTTCGGCGAGCGTGCGCAGCGCCTCCAAAAGCGGTTGCTTGCGGAAACGGTACATGGTGTAATACTGCTCTCGCGTGGCCTCTACCAGGCCGGACTCCCGCAGACGGCCCAGGTGGTGCGACACCGTGGCCGGCGACAGCTCCACCGCCGCCGCGATCTCCTCCACTGAAAGCTCGCGATCGCCGATCAAGGCAATGATCCGAATGCGACTCTCGTCCGCCAGAGCCTTGAAGAGTGTAACGATATCCATCATATTACACCAACTAGTTTTAATTCCATGAGCATCGAGTTAGATTGTAGCAGCCTCGACGGCTGTCGTCAATGACGGTCGTGGAGCATTTGGCATGGTCGGGAGTCAGGTGCACTCGGGTTCCCACTTCCTCGTGCTCCAGGTGGTACCATGCGGCGAAAAAAGGAGGGCGCCTTATGACGAAGCAGTCCGGTGATCCGGCGGGCATGAAACTACGGGCCGCTACCTTCGCGGCGGAATTGGTCGAGGATGGGATGCTGGTCGGTCTCGGTTCGGGTAGTACCGCGACCCTGCTGGTCCATGCCCTCGCCGATCGGGCGCGCACCGGCCTGCGCTTCGAGGCGGTCGCCACCTCGGAGGCCACCGCCTCGCTCGCCACCTCGCTTGGGATACGGATCTGGGATCTCGACGACCGGCCTCACATGGATCTAGCAATCGATGGGGCCGACGAGGTGGATCCCCGGCTCAACTTGATTAAAGGGCTGGGAGGGGCCCTGCTCCGCGAGAAGCTGGTGGCGTCGTCCGCCGCCCGCTTCGTGATCGTGGTGGACGAGAGCAAAATAGTGGCGCGGCTCGGCGAGCAGTCACCGGTGCCGGTGGAGGTGGTCCGCTTCGGCTGGACCCGCGCCCGCGACGCCCTGACCGCCCTGGGCGGGCGGGTCGAGCGGCGGATGGCCGGTGAGACCCCATTCCTCACGGACGGGAAGAACTTCATTCTCGATTGCTGGTTCGACCCGGCCTCCGACGTAGCCGGCCTCGGCCCCCCGATTAAGGCCCTTACTGGGGTGGTCGAACACGGGCTCTTCCTTAACATGACCGAGCAGGTGGTGGTCGGTTACCCCGATCGGGTCGAAGTCCTCCGTCGTTAGCGTCTTTTCAGTTGGCTTGGTCTAACGCGACGTGACCCCGACCACAGTCGGCCCAGCGCTACCAACCGATATCAGTTGGGGGAAATCAAACTTCGAGGTTCTTCGTCTCTAAAGCGTCCGACCGACCGCGCCGGCAATTGCCCTCGCCTGGACGACCAACTCGGTGAAGCGAGCCGGCTTGAGTGATTGCCTGCCGTCCGAACGGGCGGCCTGCGGATTGGGGTGGACCTCGATAATCAGCCCATCGGCCCCGGCGGCAATCGCGGCGCGGGCAATCGGTGTCACCCAGCGCCATTCGCCCGTGCTGTGACTGGGATCCAGCACCACCGGGAGGTGACTGAGTTCCTTCAGGATAGGCACGGCATTGATGTCGGTCGTATTGCGGGCCGCGTCCTCAAAGGTCGTAATGCCCCGCTCGCACAGCACCACCTGATCGTTGCCCTCGCACAGCACGTATTCCGCCGCCATCAGCAGATCCTTAATCCTGCAGCCCGGCCCCCGCTTCAGGAGGACGGGACGTTTACTCTGGCCCACCGCGCGGAGAAGGGTGAAGTTCTGCATATTCCGGGCGCCGATCTGCAGCATCTGGGCATGACGGCAGATCAGTTCCACGTCGTGCGCGTCCATCACCTCGGTGACCACGGGAAGACCGGTCGCCGCCCCCGCCTCGGCCAGAAGCTTCAGCCCGGGTTCTCCCAGGCCCTGGAAACTGTGGGGCGAACTTCGTGGCTTGAACGCGCCTCCCCGGAGGATGCGCGCCCCCGCTTCCTTCACCGCCTGGGCCGCCCCGTGAATCTGGATCTCCGACTCCACGCTACACGGCCCCGCCATGATCACCACCTGATGGCCGCCGATCAACACCCCGCCCACGTCCACGATGCGGTCCTCGGGCTGGTATTGGCGCGAGGACAGCTTGAAGGGAGCGGAGATCAAATTCACGCGCTCCACGCCGGGCAGGTTCTCGAATTGCTCGAGTAGCTCCACCTTGTCGATGTCCACCTCGCCCAAGACGGCGATCACCTTCCGTTCGACCCCGTCGTTGACGTGCGGCCGGAACCCGCTGGCCGTCACCCGGTCAAGCACCACGCTCAATTGGCCGGCTGACGCCCCAGCCTCCATCACGATTACCATCGATCGCCGCTCACTCTCTTAAGTACGGGACAGTACGCCGCCTTCGCGGGCCGCGTATAGTCTACCATTCCGAGCAGGGTGAGGATGATCAGCGCGGCAAGGGGTCGTGAAAGACTTCCTGGACCGAGGCGCCGCGGCTGGCTGCCGCTAGGCCCTCCCTGAGAGAAGGCCAGGCGCTGGGGGGAAGGGTGCCGATGACCCGAATGTTGTTCAACGGCGGGCTCCATTTGGCCACGCC
This sequence comes from Chloroflexota bacterium, assembly GCA_035534995.1. Taxonomy (GTDB): domain Bacteria; phylum Chloroflexota; class UBA5177; order JANWHV01; family JANWHV01; genus JANWHV01. The sequence continues at coordinate 10,334 of DATLQX010000084.1, forward strand.
GCGATCCGCGCCCTCGGAAAGCCAGAGCCACTGATCGGCGCGAAGATGCGGGACCAACTCTTGCCGCCGGGCCCGAAGGTCGGCGGTCGGAGTGCATTCCATATCGGCGAGCTCGTCCGTGGTGAGGGGGATCAGCACCCAAAAGGTGGCGAGCCATCGACCGGTGCCGGGCTCCCGTTCCTCACCGCCGAAGATCGCCACGAAATGGCCGCCACACCGTCGGTGCGTGATCGTTTGATGGAGAGGATAGTCGGTGAATTTGAGCGGCATCCGTTCGTCGAAGTGCCTGAGAAAAGGGCCGATGGCCATGCGCTTCGCCCGTTGCAAACAACAAGCCATGGTGGAGCCCTCTCTCGTTCGCGCGAATCGATGGGTTCGTCAGCCTCGGGAACCGTGGCATGCCGAAACCGTGCCCGTCAGTTTCGGTCTCTCACCTATTGTGGTTCACCGACCCTCTCGCGTCCATTCCCTAAATGGGTATGCCCAGTTGGGGGATGCTTAATGGGGCCGCGCGCAGGCGGTTGCCAGCCAATCATCGGTGGCGGTATCGTGGTTTGGCTGCCAGAGGTGGCCGCCGGCCCGCGTGAAAGTCAACTGGCCGAGCTCGGAAGTGCCTTGCAGACCTAGCTCAATCGTATTGGAGCCAATGTAGTTGGGGCGCGCTTGCCCAATTGGGAGGTGGAAGGTGCGCGCCCACGCCCTGGCCACGGTTGGACCACTTTTACCGTCCGCCACGCACGCAGGGCTGGCCAGCAGGTCTCGGAGGTCCACGGCCCGCGAGCCACGCGGACGATTCTCGAAGGCCCAGCCGCTTAGGATGAGAGTGATAATGCTCACCGCTACCAGGGCGTCTCGTGTCTTGCTCATTCCCGATTCCGCTTCAAGATTCCCCCGTTGGTCGCGCGCCCACGTAGCGGGCGCGTGGACGTATCATCCGATCCACCTGATATTCCTCCATGGCATGACCGATCCAGCCGATCGTCCTGCTCAGGGCGAAGAGTGCGTTGGCCCCGCCCGGCGGCAGCCGCAGCGCCTCCGCCAGGGTCACCAGGCCGAACTCCACGTCCGGACGCTCGTGGAGCAACTCCCAGGCGGCGGCGGCCACGGCAAGGGAGCGTGCGACCGCCTCGCAACCCGGCCTGGTCAGAGCGGTGAGTTCCAGAAGCATCTTGCCGCGGGGATCGCCCTCGGGAAAGAGCGGGTGGCCGAAGCCGGGAATGGGCTCTCCGCGGCGCAGCCGCTCGGCCACCACGATGCCGGCCCGATCCGCACTCCCCACCTCGCGGAGCAGCGCCTGAATCCGCGCTCCCCGGCCGGCGTGTTTCGCGCCCCCCAGGGCGGCCAGCCCGGCCGAGACAACGGCATAGGGAGTCGCGGCGGCGGAGGCGACGCAGCGGGCCGCGAAGGAGGTGACATTCAGTTCTTGGTCGGCGCACAGCACGAGGGCGGCCCTAAAGAGCCGGTCAGCCCGCGGATCCACGGGCGTCCAACCGTAGGCAAGGGCCTGGGCGATCCCGCCCGCCTCCGGCTGTTCTCCCACCGCGATCGTGGTAAGGAGTTGAAGGATCCGAGCGCCGGTGTGGGGTACGGCGACGGATCTGAGGTCGTAGGCCGAGGGATCGTCCGCCGCGACGAGGGGGAGGATCACCGCGAACCGCTCAGCGGCCTCCAGGCCGGCGCATTCCCGCGCCACCGCCGCGCACCGGGGAGGGAGCGGCGCCGTGGGCGCGGTGAAGAGCGCGCTTGCGGCGCCGAGATCGTCAACCCAGATCAAGGCCGCCACCTCCTCAACCGAGCGGTCGCGGGCCAGTTCCAGGGCATCATGGCCGCGGTAGTAGAAGGTATTGGCCGCCGGCAAGGTAATGGAGGACTCGAGCACCGGAGACCCCCAGTGCAGCGCTTCCGCCGCCGCCCGCCCCGGATCGCGCCGCTGTTCCTTCCGCTCCTGGAGGCGGCGCACGTCCTCGGCATGGTAGCGACGGGCGCGGGCCCCATCGTGGGGGCCTCCGGCCTGGGAACGAATCAAGCCTCGGCTGACGTAGGCATACAGGGTGGGGATGCTCACCCCGAGCGCCGCCGCTGCCTCGGGGGCCGAGTAATAGGGTTCGCCCGCAATCACCCTTCTTCCTCCCAACCTATCGATCCAGTCGCTAACATAGCATATATTGATTCATGGATCAAGATTGACAATGTGTACGGCAAGTCATAGACTCGATGAGGATTAGGGATTCCCGCGACCAGGGGCGTGTGCTCCGACCGCTCTCCGACGTGGGATACTAGGATGTGTAGCGACGCCCGCCGGACCTGGTCACACCCGTTGGTCCAACGCTCGGCGAGCGCGGAAAGTGAGACCACCTCATGGGACAAAACGCCAACCCCTTCGGTACGCGAGCCGGCTTGCCAGGCGCCTCCGCCACCACCTTCCATAGCCTTCCCGCCCTCACCCGCCAAGGTGTGGCGGAGGTGGGCCGCCTTCCCTTCACGGTAAAGGTCTTATTGGAAAACGCGCTCCGCCACTTTGGTGATGGACTCCTCCACGAGGACGATGTGCTGAACCTGGCGCGCTGGAATCCCGCCAACCCCACCAGCGGCGAGTTCCCCTTCACGCCCGGCCGCGTGGTCATGCAGGACTTCACGGGAGTTCCGGGGGTGGTGGACCTGGCGGCCATGCGCTCCGCCGTGCAACGGATGGGCGGCGACCCCAGCCGGATCAATCCGCTGGTCCCCGTGGACCTGGTGATCGACCATTCGGTGCAGGTGGACGTGTTCCGTTCCACCGGCGCCGTGGCCGCCAACGTCACCCATGAGTACGAGCGGAACAGTGAACGGTATGCTCTCCTCCGGTGGGCCCAGCAAGCCTTTAGCAACCTCCGAGTAGTGCCGCCAGGCGCCGGCATCGTCCATCAGGTCAACCTGGAATACCTGGCGGACGTGGTATCTACCCGCGTGCTTGACGGCACCACGGTCGTCTTCCCCGATACCCTGGTCGGCACCGATTCTCATACCACCATGATCAATGGTCTGGGCGTGGTGGGCTGGGGAGTGGGCGGGATCGAGGCGGAGGCCGTGATGCTCGGCCAGCCTATCTACTTGCTGACTCCCGAGGTGGTCGGGGTCCGCCTCTCGGGCGTGCTCCCCGAGGGTACGACCGCCACCGATTTGGTGTTGCTCGTGACCCAGATCCTGCGCGCCCATGGGGTGGTGGGCAAATTCGTCGAGTATACGGGTCCAGGGATCGCCAACCTCAGTCTCCCTGACCGCGCCACCCTCGCCAACATGGCCCCGGAATATGGGGCCACCATGGGCCTCTTCCCGGTGGATGCCGAGACCCTGCGCTACCTCCGCGGGACTGGACGGCCCGCTCACCAGATCGATCTGGTCGAGCGCTATATGAAGGAACAGGGGATGTTCCATTCGGCGGAATCGCCCGAGCCCCTCTTCAACGAATTGGTCGAGATCGACCTCGGCTCGGCGGTCCCCAGCGTGGCCGGCCCGCGCCGGCCCCAGGACCGCCTTCCCCTGGGTGAGGTGAGCGCCAACTTCCGCCGGGAGTTCGCGAAACAAGTAGGGGCTAACGGGCACGCGGCGGCTCTGACCATCGACGACCAACCGACCGAGATGAGCCAGGGCGCGGTGGCCATCGCCGCGATCACTAGTTGCACCAACACTTCCAATCCCTCGGTGATGCTGGGAGCGGGCCTTCTGGCCCGGAAGGCGGTGGAGCGGGGCTTGCAGGTCAAGCCCTACGTGAAGACCACCCTGGCGCCGGGCTCGCGCGCGGTTACCGAGTACCTCAACAACGCGGGCCTGATGCCTTATCTGGAGGCCCTGGGCTTCTATTTGGTGGGCTACGGCTGCACCACCTGCATCGGCAATAGTGGGCCGCTGCTGGGTGCCGTGGAGCAGGTGATCAAGGACAACGACCTGGTGGCTGCGGCCGTTCTCTCGGGCAACCGCAACTTCGAGGGCCGGATCAATCCCAACACGCGGGCCATGTATCTGGCCTCGCCGCCCCTGGTGGTAGCCTATGCCCTGGCCGGCACGGTGGATATCGATCTGACCACGGAGCCGCTGGGCACGGGAAGCGACGGCACGCCGGTGTATCTGCGCGACATCTGGCCCAGCCAGGCCGAGGTGCGGGATGCCGTTGCCTCCTCCATCTCACCCGATATGTTTACCCGCAGCTACGGCACTGTATTCGACGGGGACGAGCATTGGCGGGCGCTCCCCATCCCGGCCGGGAACGATTTCGCCTGGAGCGAGGACTCCAGCTACGTCCACGAGCCCCCCTTCTTCCAGGGGCTCGCCCCCACGCCGTCCGATCCGCGGGACATCACCGGCGCCCGTGTCCTCGCCATGCTGGGAGACATGATCACCACCGACCACATCTCACCCGCCGGGAACATCTCGAAGGACAGCCCCGCCGGCCGCTACCTGCTGGCCCGTGGGGTGGCCCAGCCTGACTTTAACCAGTATGGCACCCGCCGGGGGAACGACGAGGTGATGGTGCGGGGCACCTTCGCCAATATCCGTCTGCGGAACGAAATGGCCGGCGGTCGCGAGGGCGGCTGGACGACCCACCAGCCCAGCGGCGATCTGGAGAGCATCTATGATGCCTCGGTTCGGTATCAAGCCGACGGGGTTCCGCTCCTGATCATCGCGGGGAAGGAGTACGGGGCTGGGAGCTCTC
>DATLQX010000085.1:0-2889 GCA_035534995.1 Chloroflexota bacterium
CGAGGCAGGCGCTGCCGCGCTATGGGGACGTATACGCGCGGCCCTCCTGGCCGTGGGCGACACCCAGACGCAGGTTACAGCGACCCAGGAGCCGGCCCAGCAGTTCGTTGACTTGCTCAGCGCCGCCCTGGCCAGCCAACGTGCCCACCTGGTCACCCTGAGTGGAGAGCGGCCTGCGTGGGCGGAGCGCTGGGGCTGGCGGGTGATCGAACAGACCATCTGGGATCGGGAGGCGGGCTGCCTGCGGGAGAAGCGAGGCTGGACGATCGCGCCTGGCAGTCGACCGATCGGTTGGGTGGTCTCCGATGACGAAGTGTATCTGCAACCGGATAACGCTTACGCGGCGGCCCAACATTTGGCGAGCGAGAAGCGCGAGAGCCTCTCGGTAGGAGAAAAGACGCTCTGGAAGCGCTTGCATGACGCCGGAATGCTTGCCTCGGTGGATAGTACGGAGCACAAACACCTGCTCCGCCGGAAGATCGGCGGCCATCGCCAGTATGTCGTGCATCTGTACGCACGCTTCCTGGATGCCATGGCTCCTGGGAAATCGGGGGTTTCGGGGGATCAAGGGGCTGGACTGCCTCTCCCCAGGGAGGTCGATCTTCGTCTCACCCGTGAACCATGCCCCTCTTCTGGCGGCGCGCCCCCAGGTGAGGGGCACGACACCGGGGCACAACCCCTACTGGCACCTCTGGTGGGCCACGCTCCTGCCCCCAGTGCCCCCGAAACCCCTGAAACTCAGGCATGGGGAGGCCAACAGCAACTTCAAAACAACGCTGGCGTGAATATGGATAACACACAATACGGACGTGCCATTGGACTCCGTGAAAAGAGGCGCACGATGAACCCGGATGTCGGATCCTCAAGTGTATTGAGGCAGCACCATACGGAGGTCAAGGAAGAACGCCGAGTCCAGAACGGAATGACAGGCGGTCAGGGCAGATACCGGGGCGAAGGTCAAACCAAGATTGCCGGATCTGAAGTATGTCCTATTGGCTGGGAGCCCAAGATCAACGAGAAGGAGGAGGATCATGGCCCAGGGAAGCATCGCGAAGTATGTTGCCAAGAATGGCACGGTGAGATACCGAGTCCGGATCGATGCCGGCATTGATCCCATTACGGGGAGGCGCAAGCGCCCGCTCCGCTCATTCAAGACCAGGCGAGAAGCCGAGGCAGCCATGGCGCGGTGGCTCGACGAGGTTGAGCGTGGTACCGCAGTGGATCACCGCAAGATGAGCGTCGGGGAATACCTCGCGCATTGGTTGGAAGCGGACGTCAGGCCGAACGTGCGGCCTTCCACCTACTCCGGCTATGAGCGCCTAATCAGGGTACAGCTCACGCCGCGCATCGGCGCCGTGCCGCTCCAGCGGCTAAACGCGCTCCATATTAACCTTGCGTTTTAACCACGGATCAACAAAAAAGACATGGAATTGCCGTATAGATGTGGAGGTGGCAGACTGAGAGGCTATGAACGACTCCCGCACCTTCGCTCCCTTGCAGACGTTTCGCCAGGGACTCCATGGCTGTTTTGACCGCCGTGCCGATGCCCTGCTGGAACTGACGGATGCCCTGCTGACGGCCGGGCCGGTACTCTCTCCCGTGCATCTGAGTCAGGAAACGGTGCATCGACGCGGTTGGGGCAGCCTTTACGCGGCCCTAGCCAAGGGGCGCGTGAACAGCACCGCCTTGCGCAAGCTCCTCTGCCACTATCCTCTCGCCGACGGCCAGCCTATTTACGCGGTGGATTGCAGTGTCTGGGCGCGCTGTGCGGCCCTGACCAGCCCTGAGCGGGGCTATTACTATCATTCCTCGCGCCATACCGGGGGCATCCCGGTCGTGGCTGGGTGGTCGTATCAGTGGATCAGCCAATTGAGCTTCCGGCGCGACAGTTGGACCGCACCTCTGGATGTGCAGCGTGTTCCCCGCACCGCCGACGTCAACACGGTCGCCTCGATCCAGATCAAGGCCCTGCTCACGCGGCTGCCCGCTGGCGATCCCGTTCCCCTCTTTGTCTTCGATGCCGGCTACGATCCGGTGCAATTGGCCCTCGATCTCGACCATGTCCCGGTCGCCACTCTGGTCCGCCTGCGCAAGGATCGCTGTTTCTATGCGGACCCAGACCCGGCGATCCTGGGTCGGATGGGGCGGCCGCCCCGGCATGGGCATAAGTTTGACTGCACCTCTCCCCCCAGGTGGCTGCCACCGACGGCCGAGCTGCGCACGGAGGATCCGCAGTACGGCACCGTGCGGGTACGGGCGTGGTCCGGCCTGCATCCCAAGCAGCAGAACCACGCGGCGCGGGGCACCCGCAAAACCCGCCCGGTGGTCCGTGGCACCTTGATCTTAGTAGAGGTGAGCCGCTTGCCCGGTCCCGTTCGGCCGTGGCAGTTCCTGTGGCTGTGGTGGTCTGGTCCCGATACGCCGGACCTTGCGGTGGTGTGGCGGGCGTACATTCGCCGCTTCGATGAGGAGCATACCTTCCGCTTCCTCAAACAAGGGCTCAACTGGACCATCCCCCGCCTCCGCTACCCTGAACAGGCCGATCGCTGGACGTGGTTGGTCGTGGCCGCCTACACCCAGCTCCGGCTGGCAGGCACCAGTGTCCGGGACCAGCATTTGCCCTGGGAACGTCCACGGCGGGATCATCCACTCTCCCCGTATCGGGTCCGTCGGGCATTTTCCGCCTTGTTGCTCATTGTGGGCACGCCGGCAAACGCGCCAAAACCCTGTGGCCGCTCGCCCGGGCGGCCCAAAGATCGGCGGTCAGCGGCGGCACCGCGCTATCCACCGCTCAAGAAGAGCGCCTGAGCCGCCTCTCCTCACTGATCTCCCCCTTTCTGCACCCGATGGATCATCCGGTGTCTACTGCTCTTGGTTAAAACGCAAGGT
>DATLQX010000086.1:0-7477 GCA_035534995.1 Chloroflexota bacterium
ACGAGGCGAAGCCGTTCTCGAAGGCATTCGCCTTCACCAGGGACTGGGCCTGGGTAAAGGCACTGATCCAGGCGGGAGTGTTAAAGGAGGCACCCGGCTTGCGCAAGGCGATGTCATTCAGGGCGGCGCTACCGCCAATGCGGTCGGCCAGGTATTGGAGGATCATCATCTCCGGCCACTCGGACTTCCCATCCAGGGAGAAGGGGATGACGTTATGGCTCTGGAGGGTTTTGATGATCTGCTCAAGCTGGGGCCAGGTGGTCGGCACCTTGAGATTGTACTGCTTGAAGATAGCTTTATTGTAAAAGATCACCTCGGGCGTGGTCGCGTTATAGGGGATACCGTAGATGTGCCCGCCGAAGGTGACTGGGCCGAGCACCGAGGGAGTGTATCGATTCTTCCAGGCCGGGTCGGCGTTGACCGCGCTCGTCAGGTCGGCCACCGCTCCGGCATCGATGTAGCTCTTGAGGATCCCGCCGCCCCAGCCCATGAAGATGTCCGGGCCCTTATGGGCGCCGATGGCGATACTCAACTTCGTCTTATAGGGATCGTTTTGGAAGAAGGTATACCGCACGTTGATGCCGGGGTGTGCCTTGTTGAAGGCGTTTGCCTGAGCGATCGCCTCCTTCTGCTGCACTCCTGTCTGGATGTCCCACACGGTCACGGTGACCGGGGCCGCGGTTCGCGCGGCATGCGCCGGCGAGAGCGCCACCGAGCCGGCCAGGAGACCGGCCAGAATGAGGGCGCGGGCCGGCAGGGCGGTCTTCCGCGCCCGTGGCGCGGGGCTGATGCTATCGACCTGGTTTGGCATCGTTTAGAGCCTCTCTGATCTATGAGTGACGAACAGCGCGGCATCGACATCGGTCCGAACCGGATTCCCGCATTGGCCCTTATCGGATAACGACCACCTCCTTTCGCCCCGCGGTCCATCCTCACGCCGCCGGCACCTATGGCGTTCAGGCCGGACGCGGCGCCGAACACGATTCGCGGACCACCAGTTCGGTGGCCAGTTCGACGCGGTTACTGCCTAAAGGCTCGCCTGCGATCAACAGCAGCAGCATGGCGGCGGCGAAGGCGCCCATCTGGGCGAGCGGTTGGCGGATGGTGGTCAGGGCTGGATTGACCAGGGTCGCGATTTCCACATCGTCAAAGCCCACAATGCTCATATCCGCCGGTACGGAGACGCCACGCGCCCGCAGGGCGTTGAGGGCGCCCACGGCCTGCATATCGTTCCCGGCGAAAATGGCGGTGGGCGGATTGGGTAGATCCAGCAGCGCGCTTGCCTCGCGATACCCGTCCTCGTACCGGAAGTCACCCTGGCGGCACAGCGCGGGATCGACCGCCAGCCCGGCGGCCTCCAACGCGGCCCTGTAGCCCGAGAGGCGTTCCTGGCTGCAACCCAGGGCGGCCGTGCCGCTGACGATCGCGATCCGGCGGTGGCCGAGCGACAACAGGTACTCGGTCGCCGTCCGTCCGCCCGCCCAGTTGGTGGCACCGACGGAGGGGGTGTCCGAGCCAAGCTCGCCGCGGTGGTCGACCACCACGAAGGGAATATCGCGCTGCCGCAACCGCTCAAGGTGCGCGGCATGGCCGTCGGCCAGGACCAGGATGGCGCCATCGGTCGAGCCGTCGATCACCTTGGCCAGCCATTGCCGCTCACCCTGGGTCTGACCATGGGTGGCGGAGAGCGCCATGCGATAGTCCGTCGACTCCAGCCGCTCCTCCACCCCACGGATGATCTCCAGATGATAGGCGCTGTCGAGCGTGACCACCACCAGGTCGATGAGGCCACTGCGACCGTTCCGGAGCGCGGAGGCGGCGCGGTTGCGGGCGTAGCCCCGTTCGGCCACGACCCGCTGGATGCGCTCGCGGGTAGCGGCGGCCACATCGGGCCGCCCGTTGAGCACGCGCGAGACGGTCATCACCGAGACCCCGGCGGCCTCGGCGATCTCGGACATGGTAAGCACGCGATCGACGGAGTTCGTCTTTGGTAGGGGCGGACTTTTCGCGCCGTCTACTGTCATGTTCCACCGTTAACGTTAAAAGGAAAGTGTCACCACCTTACACCACGGTGATTCCCCTGTCAAGCAGGCGTGGATGACCCTGAGCGAGAGGCCTTTGGTGGGAACATGGGGCTACCGCTCGTGCGGGGTGCATGGTTGCCACGGGCTCAATTAGGCTCTATGCTACCGTTAACGTTACATGGCCGGTAACCTGGTTACGGGCCGCCAGTACGCCCGCGGCGGAGGAAAGGGGCTTGAATCATGCGCGTGCCGCCCTATCGCGACCCACATGCCACTCTCGATGAGCGGATCGACGATTTGCTGCCAAGGATGACCCTGGACGAGAAGATCGCCCAACTGGCCTGCCGTTGGAGTCCCGCCTTCGTGCGTGACGGGGTCTTCGATCCCGACTATGCCGCCTCCCAGATACCGCACGGCATCGGGCAGGTGACCCGCATCGGCGCCTCCACCGGACTGTGCCCGCGCGAGAGCGCCGCCTTCATGAATGCCATCCAGCGCGTGGCCCTGGAACGCACCCGACTGGGTATTCCCATTTTCGTGCACGAAGAATCGACCGGCGGCTTCTGCCATCGCGGCGCGACGGTCTTCCCCCAGGGACTGGGATTGGCCGCGACCTGGGATCCCACACTGGTGGGCGCCGTGGCGGCGGTGATTCGCGAGCAGATGCGTGCGGTCGGGGCCCGCCTGGCCCTGGCGCCGGTGGTTGACGTGGCCCGTGATCCGCGCTGGGGCCGGGTGGAGGAGACCTATGGCGAGGATCCGGTGCTCGCCGGGACGTTGGGGGTCGCCTACGTGCGCGGGCTGCAGACGGACGATCTCCGTGAGGGGGTGGCGGCCACGGCGAAGCACTTCCTGGGCTACGCGCTCTCGGAAGGGGGGCGGAATTGGGGTCCGGTGCAGATCGGCCCGCGGGAACTGCGCGAGGTCTACGCCGAACCGTTCGCCGCCTTGATCCGCGACGCCGAAGTGGCCGCGGTGATGAACTCCTACACCTCGATTGACGGGATCGCCTGCTGCGGCAGCCGGGCGATCTTCACCGACCTGTTGCGCGATGAGCTTGGCTTCGCCGGCGCCGTCGTCTCCGATTACTTTGCCATCCCAGCCTTAAGGAGCTATCACCGGGTCGCGGCAACCCTGGGCGAGGCCGCCAATCTTGCCTTGACCGCCGGCGTCGATATGGAATTGCCGACCCAGGAATGCTATGGAGAGCCGCTCAAGGCCGAGGTCGAGGCCGGGCGACTGCCCCTGACCATCGTGGACGAGGCCGTCCGCCGGGTACTGCGGCTGAAATTCCGCCTCGGCCTCTTCGAGGAACCCTATGTGGACGCGGACGCCGCTCCGGCGGCCTTCGAGACCAGGGATCAGCGCGAACTCGCCCGCGCGGCGGTGGCCGAATCGGTGGTGTTGCTCAGCAATGATGGGGTACTTCCCCTGGCGCCCACCCTGCGGAGGCTGGCCGTTATTGGCCCCGGCGCCGATGATCCCCGGTTGCTGCAAGGAGATTATCACTATCCCGCGCACCTGGAGATCATCTACAACGCAACCGAGAACCCGTTGCACCCCTCGCTGGTACCCAAGGCGACGGGAGATTATGCGCCGGGTCCCTATTACACCCCGCACGTCACGCCGCTGGCCGGGTTGCGGGCCGCGCTGGGGAGCACGACGACCATCACCCACGCGCGAGGCTGCGAGGTGCTGGGCGAGGACCGCTCCGGCTTCGACGAGGCGATCGCGGCGGCCAGGGAGGCCGAGGCGGTCATCGTGGTGGTGGCCGGGAAGAGCGGCTTAATGCGCCCGGCGACCGTGGGCGAGTTCAATGACGCCGTCAATCTCGACCTCACCGGCGTGCAACAGCAGTTAGTCGAAGCGATCGCCGCCACCGGTACGCCGCTGGTGGTGGTGGTGCTGAGCGGCCGCGTGCATACCCTCGCGGAGGTAGCCGCCAGAGCAAACGCCCTGCTGTATCTGTTCCCCCCAGGCGAGGAAGGCGGCAACGGCCTGGCCGACGTCCTCACCGGCGCCGCGTCTCCCAGCGGCCGGTTGCCGGTCAGTCTGCCGCGTTCAGTCGGCCAGATTCCAGTCCATGCAAGCCGGCGCGCGGGTGGCGATCGGGTGATGATGCTCGGCGACTACATTGACTCCCCAACCTCGCCCCTGTTCCCCTTCGGTCATGGCCTGACCTACACCACATTCACGTACAGTAGCTTCTCGGTTCGTGCCGGCGCCACTACCGCGCCCATTGAGGTGGCGATTGTGGTACGAAACGCCGGGGCACGGGGCGCGGCGGAGGTCGTGCAACTGTACTGCCGCGACGAGGTAGCCTCCGTTGCCCGGCCCGACCGCATACTGGTGGGATTCGCCCGCGTGCGCCTGGAACCGGGCCAGGCCGCCCGCCTGACCTTTACCGTGCATCCCTCACGTCTGGCCTTCTTCGATCCCCAAATGCGCTTCGTGGTCGAGCCAGGCGACTTCACCTTCGCGATCGGCGCCTCCGCGGCGAACATCAAGGCGGAGGGGACGGTCACCATCGAGGGCGCCGTCACGCCCTACCGGCAGCGGGACATCGTGGCGACCGTGGTCCGCGTGGAGGTGGAGTGAACTGCGTCCTCCTTCAGGCGCGCTTCCCGGCATTCCCACCGCGAACAGGAAACGACCACCGCCTCCCGGAGGCGGTACGATATGCGACAACGGTACTGGAGCATCCTGGCTACACGCTCAGAATCACCCCGCAAGCTGGAGCAACCGATGGCCACTTTGGTAATCGCGACTGACGGTCCAATCGTTGACGGTCCGCCTCAGGGCCAATGTGCCTACGACGAGCAGGTGAAGCTGCGTGCCTATGCACGGGCGGGCTTACTGGAATACGCAATCATCGATCCGGTCAATCGCACCCCGCGGCACTATCACCTGGAGCACCCCGGCCAGTACGCGCCGCCCCAGCTGTATGACCATTCCCAGACCATGCGCTTCGATTGCCTGCCGGGGTTGCCCTTGCCGGTAGGCGATCTGTTTGCCGGCGCGGAAGATACGACGGCATAGCGGCCCTCCTCGGATACCGCGCCAGGTGGTACGCTGCGACTCGATAGAAACCGCGATCCGGGAAGATGAGGGTTCATGGAACAGAAATGCTTGCTGGGCGTGTTCGCCCATCCCGATGACGAATCCTTCGCGGTGGGCGGCGTATTCCGCATGTATGCCGACGCGGGGATCCGGGTGGCCCTGGTCTGCGCCACCCGCGGCGAGGGGGGCGAGATCAGCGACCCGGCCCTGGCGACGCCGGACACCCTGGGCCAGACGCGCGAACGAGAGCTACGCGATGCCTGCGCTCTTCTTGGGGTCAGCGATCTCACCTTCCTGGACTATAGGGACGGCACCCTGGCCCAGGCGCCTCGCGAGGAAGCAGTGGGGCGATTGGTACGCCAGATCCGCCGACTGCGTCCGCAAGTGGTGGTCACTTTCGACGCCAACGGCGGCTATGGCCATACCGACCACATCGCGATCCACCAGATCACCAATCAGGCATTCGAGCAGGCAGGCGATCCGGCGTGCTATCCCGAGCAACTGGTGGATGGGCTGTCGCCGTACGCGCCGCAAAAGCTCTACTACAGCGCCCTGGCCCGGAGCGCGGGCAATCAACTGCGCGTCTACCTGCAAATCGCGGGGATCAACTTCGCTCCCGGCGGGAACCAGGCGACCATCCCACCCGAACAGATGGGCACCCCGGATGAGCTGATCACCACGGTCATTCCCCTCGACGACCGGCTCTACGACACCAAGCTGCGGGCCTGGGCCGCCCATCGGACCCAAAACAGCGCGGACGATTTCCTGAACCGGCTCCCGCCCGAAATCGGGCGAATCTTGCGCGGGACCGAGCGCTTCGTGCTGGCCCGCCCGCCGGGCGCGCCGGGCAACGGTGCCGAACACGACCTGTTCGCGGGAGTGGTGTAATCGCAAGAGGCGGTGACGTCGAAGACATTCATCATTCTCGTGGGCCAGTCATGTACACACGAGAATGATGCTTCCCGGACACTCAGCCCTGCTCTTTCCGACTTTCCGAGGTGGTAAGCCGAGTTGCCAGGTCAACCAGCGCGGCGCCATAATCTGGGCTGTTCTGCTGCCGAATTGCCTGGTACTGCTCAATGCTGATCTCTTGACGCACGTAGCGACGAGACGCCTCACTAAGGGCACGTTGCCGGGCAATCGGATCAAACCGCTCGGTTGCTATTGCCATCATTTCTCTCCGCCTACTTACTGTACCACAAAAACAAGGCATCTCAATGAGGCTTTTGCTGTGTATGAAGCACCATCACCAATCGGAGGGTAGTCAGTTCCTGATATAAGGCATGGAGACTGGCGATCCGAGGCATGACCAAGCCGAGCAAGGTTTGCATGCTCGGCGCATCAAAGATCGTCGCATCCATGCTGTCGAGACAGCATACACCAATACATGTACGCTCCCTGAGTATGGGGACAGCTATGAATGTCCGATATGGCGGGTGAGGTCGGCGCGAATCGAACTCAAGATACTCGGGTAAGTCAGACACCCATCTACCATCCTTTTCGGCGAGGTGGGCGACGATTATGCGGCGTTCCAAGTAGCACTGTCCGGCAATGCCGTGCTTCCTGTGTTGTTCCTCACCTATATAGAACCGAGCACGCTCCACGGTAGTGATAGGCATTTGATAGTGAACCCACGGAATGAGAAAGTCACCTGAATCGGCAGGGTGATAGAGAATCGCTCGCGACACGACTCCGCCAAAGGCGCCGGTCAGATCCTGCAATAGGCTTTCCAAGATAACCTCCATGGTCCGATCTGGATCATCAGCACTCACCAATTCGGGGAGCAGGGTAAAGAGCGCGTCATCAAGTCTTAGGATGTTGGCCGTTACCTGCTCCAAGGCTTCGATTGTTCCACCAAGATCACTAAGCCTTCTAGCAAGAGCAGCCTGTTCATTTCGCCCCCTTGCGAAGTCTTGCTCTACAACGTCAAGTCTTTTGCTGCTTGCCGCGATCCGTCTGCCAAGTGCGTTCTGATCGAGCCAGTACGCAGTCAACAGGACAACAATTATGATGTATGGCAGCAATGGCAGGAGCACATGGACCCAATGCCAATCATGAGGGAGCCACGCATCGAGACGAATGCCAAGGATGGCAATGCCGACAGCAGCCACTGCCTTGGCCCCTTCATTTTTGGGCCAAGCAACTGCTTTATTCCATATGCTCGGTTGCGTGGACTGATCCTGGTCGGTGTTAGGCAAATGTTGCGGCACCTGGTGGTTAGTCATGCGAACGACATAGCAGCATTTGTCATCCTTCTTGGTGAGGCGCCAGAAGCGCGCCATCGCTTGCACGGTAACACCTACAAGGATACCCCTGAGCAGAAGCGCGCGGGGTTTGATTGCGGCAGATCCACCAACCTGCCGCTACGAATGCCCTCGCTCCTTCCTCGGCCC
>DATLQX010000087.1:0-8245 GCA_035534995.1 Chloroflexota bacterium
TCCCCGGCAGAGGGCGATCACCCACCTGACCATCCGAGAGGGGCATCTGCTCGGCCGCAAGGACGTGACCATTCCTATCAGCGAAGTGGCGCAACTCGAGGATGGCGTCGTGTATCTGAAACTGAGCAAGGAGCAGGTCGAGCAGTTGTCGGAAACAGCGATCCGTGTAGGCGGCATCCATGTCGTCGCCGCCCCTGGGAGCACCATACGGGATGAGATCGGCACGGCGGTTCGCCTGGTCGGGGTGCACGTCGATATCACGGAACGTATGCGGGCCGAGGCGGCGTTGCGCGAGGAAATAGAGACCCTGGAGATCATTAACCGCACCGGACGGCTGCTGACGGCGGAGCTCGATCTGGAAGCGCTGGCCCAGGCGGTGACCGATGCCGCCACGGCGCTCAGCGGGGCCCAGTTCAGCGCCTTTTTCTACAATGGCGTGAACGAGCGCGGCGACGCCTACCAGCTGTACACCCTTGCGGGAGCGCACCGAGAAGACTTTGCCCACTTCGCCATGCCGCGCGCCACCGCCATTTTCGCTCCTACGTTTCGGGGCGAAGAGGCTGTTCGGCTGGATGACGTGAGCCAGGATCCACGCTATGGGCTGAACGCACCGTACCACGGCCTGCCGCCGGGTCCCCTCCCGGTGCGGAGCTATCTGGCGGTGCCCGTGATCGCGCGGTCGGGCCAGGTGCTCGGCGGGATCTTCCTGGGCCACCCCGAGCCGGCCATCTTCACGGCACGGGCCGAGCATCTGGTGGTGGGGCTGGCTGCCCAGGCCGCCATCGCCATGGACAACGCGCGGCTCTATCAGGAAGCGCGACAGGCCGTTCAGGCGCGGGATGGCTTCCTTGCCGCGGCGGCGCACGATTTGAAAACCCCGCTCACGGGGATCAAGGGGATGGCCGAGCTCCTGCATCGCCGAGCCACGCAGGCGAGCACCCCCGAAACGCGACACCTCGGCGCTGGGCTGTTGGACGGGCTGCGCACCATCGACGAAACGGCCACCCGCATGAGCGAGCTTATCAATAGTATGCTGGATCTGACCCGGATGCGGTTGAACTCTCCCCTGGACTTGGACCGCCGGCCCACCGACCTCGGGGCGCTCGCCCGGCAAACGGTGGCTATCCTGCGCCCGACCACGGACCACCAGATGCGGGTGGAGGGCGACCAAGCCACCCTGATCGGTCTGTGGGACCAGGCGCGGCTCGCGCGGGTGGTCGATAATCTGCTGGCCAACGCGATCAAGTTTAGCCCTGGGCAGGGGCCGATTACCGTGAGCCTCGGGACGGAGCCGGAGCACGGGAGCGGGGCGGCGTGGGCGGTGCTGGCGGTACGCGACTCAGGCGTGGGAATCCCAGCCGCGGAACTGACGCGCATCTTCGACCGCTTCCAGCGAGCCTCGAACGTGGTCGGGACGATCGAGGGGACGGGGATCGGGCTGACCAGCGCGCGGCACATCGTGGAAAGCCACGGCGGTTCCCTCACGGTAGAGAGCGAGGAAGGCCGGGGGAGTACCTTTACCATACGCTTACCCCTGGCGCCTGATCCGGCGGCCGATCTAGGCCCAAGCCAGGCCTGACGGCGGCGGATTAGCGCCATTGTCGAGCCAGAAGAGGTCGGCCTGCCCACCCTTGAACGGTCCCATGTCCGCGTACCCGGACGACCAAACGAAGAATAGGCATGGCACGCTTCGCGGGGCAAGCCACCTCTGCCTGGCGCATCGCATGGCTCCGCCAAGATGCCAGGCAGGCGGGCTGCCCCTGGTCCGGTCTCGAATGGGACGTTCGGCCCACTTCCTTGGTGCCGGGTGGCCCTATGGGGCCGGCGAGGCGCGGAGTAGGATGGGAGAGAAGAGGAAAGAGGGAACGAGGAGGGCATGCCATGAGGACGCGAAGCAGTGGGACGCAAGGTTGGGCCTGGCGCGATGGCCTCACGAACAGGCGTTGGTTGCGAGAGGAATTCGATGACCTCGGGGGCGACCGCCAACCCGCGGGAGTCCCAGGGGGAGCGGAAGCCTCCGCGGAGGATGCGGCGGCCCGATTTCCTACGTGGGCGGATGAGGCAGACTACGATAACCCGGGGACCGGCGGCTGCTGTGGCGAGCGCGCCGGCTCCTTCCCGGACATGCGCATCCTGATGAACCACGATTGGGAGAAATAACATGCGAACGATTGTCGTACCGCTGGACGGATCACCGCTGGCCGAGCAGGCCCTGATTCCCGCTCGCTCACTCGCGGCAACCACGCAAGCGCGGCTGGTGCTGGTGCGGGCCGTCCCGTTCGGCCTCGCCTCCCATCGAAAGGAGACGACCAGCCACGCGGCCCTCACCGAGGCGCAACAGTATCTGCATGCGGTGAGCCGGCAGCTTGAAGCTGAAGGGCTGGCGGTGCGGAGCGACCTCTTGCCGGGAGGTCCGGCGCAGGCGATCCTGTTCGCGGCGCAAACCCACCACGCGGATCTCATCGCGATGAGCACCCACGGCAGCTCGGGCATCGAGCATGCGTTCCTGGGTTCCGTGGCCGACGCGGTGCTCCGCCATAGTGAATGTCCCGTTTTGCTCGCGCGAGCGTCCAGTACGCCTCTCGCGCTGGCTGCCCCGCGACGCATTCTGGTCCCGATCGACGGTTCCCCGCTCTCCGAGGCGGCGCTGGCCTACCTGACCAGCGAGCACCTCACGGACTCCGCGAAGGTGTTCCTGCTCCGCGTGGTAGAGCCTCCCATGCTCTCGGCCATGCCCTTCGTCTCGCCGGTGGCGACCGCTGAACTATTCACGCGGATAGACGAGGAGACAAACGAGGAACGGAAGAGAGCGGAAGCGTATCTTACCTCCCTTGGCGAACGCTACCTGCAAGGTCACGAGTGGGAGAGGCGAGTCGTCGTGGGCTATGCGTCCGAGGAAATCGTGCATCAGGCAGGAGCGCTGGGGGCGACGTTCATCACCATGGCAACAGCCGGCCGCCATGGATTTGAGCGCTTGCTCTATGGGAGTGTCGCGGGGAGAGTGCTGCGTCAGGCGGCGATGCCGGTACTTCTGGTGCACAATGTGGCTCCGCACGAGCCGCGCCACACATGACTCTTGGTAGCCGAACGGCTTCATCCGGATGGATCTCAGGCAACCAGTCCCGAACATACGCGGTCGGGCCAGGGTACGGTTTAGAGGCGAGATCCAAGGGCTACCAGACGATTCAGCGAGGAGAAGAACCATGATCGACACCATTCTGACGCCGCTCGATGGATCGCGGTTGGCGGAACACGGTTTGGCTACCGCCTGCAAGCTGGCGCGGGAGACGGGAGCAACGCTGCTGCTCCTGACCGCGACCCCCTTCTCCCTCCTCGCCGATTCCGCGGCGCGGGAGAAGGAAAGGATCGCCTTGCGGAAGAGGCAGCGGTACCTCCAGCGAAGGCGTCAGTCGCTGGAGAGTCAGGGTTTTACCGTGCGGACGCGGGTGATGCCCGGGGATCCGGTATCGGCTATCTTATTCACGGCGGAGGAGGAGCGGACCGGGCTGATTAGCCTGACCTCCCATGGCCATACCGGTCTACGCCACGTCCTCCTCGGGTCGGTGGCAGAGGCGGTGGCGCGTGAATCACTGTCGCCTCTCCTGCTCACGCCTGCCGGCGCCCGATCCATCCCACCTGAGGGCACCTCCTCTCAGCGGATGCTGGTCGCGCTGGACGGCACGCCGTTCGCCGAGACGGCACTGGAATTCCTCCTGGCGAATCGGCTCGGCCGGACCGGCGAGTTGCTGCTGCTGCGGGCGGTGACCAATGAACCAATCTGGCCGCTGCCGAGGGGGCTCGCGGGCAATGAGGCGGTCACCATCTACCGCGAGGCACAGGAGGAGACGGAACGACGCCGGCAGGATGCGGACGAATATCTTCGCGCTCTCGGCGCCGCCCGGCTGAACGGGAGACACTGGAAGCCGCTGGTGGCGTTGGACAATCCGGCGGGAGCGATTCTTGAGGCAGCACGCACCGGAAAGGCCGACCTGATCGTGCTGGTCACGCACGCCCGCCACGGACTCGACCGCTTGCTGCACGGCAGCGTGGCACACGAGGTGCTCAAGCATGCCGAGACGCCCGTACTGCTCCTGCATGGACCGGCCGAGCTAGAGAAGACGTCGCGCGCGGGCCACACCACGACGCGGTCCACGCTGGACGAGGAAATCGGTGAACCAATCACGGCGAGTCACCTCCTCCATGAGGCGTACGCCGGCGAACGATCACCATGACCGGTGACCCTCGCGCGCCATCACCTTCAGCCCCAGGGGAATGGGGGTGGGCCGATCGGCAATGAGGCTAAAAGCTGAGGGGAGAAAGAGATGATGATGAAACTCCCTGTTGGCGGTCGACCGCGGGAAGAAGACACGTGGGGAGGAACGAACCGGAAAGCTCTGATCGCGGTTGAGGCATTCGTCGGGCTCAGTGCCTTTGCCGGCGGCGTGGCCCTAATGCTAGGGCCGAAAGGCTCGATACTCCCACTGTCGACCTCGCTGCTCGACGGCACCCCCTTCGCCGACTACTTCATCCCTGGGGCGCTGCTGGCTCTCGTCATAGGCGGCGGCATGCTCGGCGCGGCCCTGCTGCTCTGGCGGCGCCGGCCCAGCGCACTGACCGTGGCGATGGCCAGCGGGGCGGCGCTCATGATCTTTGAGATCGTCGAATTCTCCATCATCGGCTTCAACCCACTGCAAGTGGTCTATGGAGGACTTGGCGCGGTTATCCTTTGGGCAGCGAACCATCGGTGGCTTGCGATGGGCCCGAGACACCAGGCGCTTGGTTCGCGACTACTGTATCTTCACATCCGAGAGGATCAGCATCACCAATCGACAAGCGTACCTCACGGGAGCGGGAGAGGAGAGTAATGCAAGGTTACAATACCAGGGGACGCCGTGGGTGTCGGTGGAGCATATGCGTCCTCTCACCACCTTCATTTGTCCTCGGACCGCCCGCGTGGGCCTCTCCATGAGCGTGAACCCATGGTGCTGAGCCGACAGCAGCCCGCGGCGATCCTGGGGTTGTCGGAGCAGGAAGCAGTGGCTCGGCGCGCGTCCGGCCAGGGTAATACCGCACCGCCGCCGACCGGCCGCACCTACCTCCAGATCCTGCGTGAGAATGTCTTCACCTTTATCAACAACATCCTCTTCGTGCTGGGTCTGGCCCTCGTGCTGGTGGGGCGCCCCCTCGATGCCCTGGTCTCCGTGGGGGTAATCGCCGTCAACATCGTGGTCAGTGTAGTGCAGGAGATTCGCGCCAAGCGGACACTTGACCACGTCGCGCTGCTCACCCGCCCGACCGCGCTGGCGCTACGCGATGGGCAGGAACGCACACTGGTACCCGATCAGTTGGTTATCGGCGACGTACTCAGGGCCGGCGCGGGCGACCAGATCGTGCTCGACGGGCGGGTAGTGGCGGGGCGTATGCAGGTCGACGAGTCGCAACTGACCGGTGAGTCCGACCTCCTATCCAAGGAGGTGGGCGATCCGGTGTACTCGGGGAGCTTCTGTGCCGGCGGCGGCGCGTCCTACGTGGTAGAGAAGGTCGGTTCAGCCAGCCTGGCAAATCAGATCACCGCCGGCGCGCGCAGCTTTCGCCGTGTGTTGACGCCGTTGCAGCAGCAGATCAACCTGGTAATCCGGATCATGCTGCTGATCGTCCTGTACTTGCAACTTCTGCTCGTCTTCAACGCCCTGATTAACGTGGTGCCCTTCCGAGAGTCGGTCGGACAGGCAACGATCCTGGCCGGCCTTGTACCAAACGGCCTCTTCCTTTCCATCGCGGTGGCCTACGCCCTCGGCGCCGTGCGGATCCTGCGATTCGGCGCCCTGGTCCAACAGGCAAACGCTATCGAATCGCTGAGCAACGTCGATGTGCTCTGCCTCGACAAGACGGGGACGCTGACCGCCAACCGACTTCAGATGACCAGCATCTGGTCTCTGGGCAGGGAGGAAGGCGATGCGCGGCGCGCGCTCGGCGTGATGGTCGCCAGCGCCACCACGCACAACAAGACGAGCGAGGCGATCGCGGCCGCCTGTCCCGCCGTGCCGCGGCCCCTGCTGGCCGAGACGCCGTTTTCGTCGGCTCGCAAATGGAGTGCGGTGGCCCTGGCCGCGGAGACCACGGACACGGCGAGCGACGCCCCCTTGAGCGGTATCCTTGCCCTTGGCGCGCCGGAGGCCCTCCGTCCCTTCCTGCGGTACAGCGATTCGCCGGATTCTCCGACCTGGCAGGCGATCGCCGCGCGGGCAGGTACCTGGACCGCCCAGGGCCTGCGGGTGCTGCTGCTCGCCCATCACCCCGACTCGGCGCCGCTGGAGGACCGCGGCGACGATTCTCTGCTTCCATCCGACATGGCGCCGCTGGGGCTGGTGGGTCTGAGCGACGAGTTGCGCGCGGAAGCAGGTTCGACCGTGGCTGCCTTCATCAGCGCCGGCGTATCGCCCAAGATCATCTCCGGTGATAATCCTGAGACGGTCGCGGCGTTAGCGTTGCAAGCGGGGCTCGGCCCAGAGATCAGGCGCGTCTCCGGACCCGATCTGGAGCGCATGAGCCCGGCCGAGTTCGCCCAGGCCGCCGTGGAGACAACAATCTTCGGGCGGATCACCCCGCGACAGAAGGAGCGGCTGGTCGAAGTGTTGCGCGAGCGGGGCCACTACGTGGCGATGATCGGCGATGGGGTTAACGACGTACTCTCGCTCAAGAAGGCGAATCTGGGCATCGCCATGCAGAGCGGGAGCCAGGCGACCAGGGCCGTGGCCGACATCGTGCTGGTACACGACTCGTTCGCGGCGCTGGCCCCGGCCGTACTCGAGGGGCAGCGCATCCTTAACGGCATGCAGCACATCCTCAAACTCTTCCTGGCTCGGATCAGCACCATCGCGCTCGTTATAGTGTCGGCGCTGGTGGTAGGGATCTTCCCCCTCGCGGTGCGGAATAGCTCGGTCATCACCCTCTTGACGGTAGGGATTCCCAGCGTCTTGCTCGCGTTGTGGGCCCGGCCGGGGGTTCGTCCGCGGACCAGCCTGGCCCGCGATCTGTGGCAGTTCGTGATCCCCGCCGCCGTGTTTTCCAGTCTCCTTGGGCTGGCGGTGTTCTACGGCACGATCGGGCTGCGTCTATGGTCGCTCGGGCTGCTGGGCAACCCGCGCGAGGTGGTGGTCGCGCAGGCCGTCACCACGAGCGTGCCCTATGCCCAGACCGCGCTGGCGGCATTCCTGGTATTCTCCGGCCTCTTCCTGGTGATCTTCATCGAACCACCGAATGCGTGGTGGGAGGGCGCCGAGAAGAACGGCGGCGATCAGAAGCCCGCGGTGCTGGCGGTCGGGCTGATGCTGGCGTACCTGGTTATCTCCGCCGTGTCGCCGCTGCGCACGCTCTTCGCGCTCTCGCCATTGGAGCCGCGCTACCTGCCGCTGGTCATCGCGGCGCTCGGGGTATGGCTGCTCCTGGCGCGGTCCTTCTGGCGCGGGCGCTTCCTTGAGCGCTTCCTGGGGCTAGGCGCCGATTAGGGCGTAGTTGAGACCTTGGTCACCCAGATGCGTCACTTGATCCAGGCGGCCCGGTCAAAGGCCCGTCCGCTGAAGGTCGTTGTACCCTCCAACAAGGGGCCTTTTGCCCGCTGTAGTGTCGGGTGGTCCGCTCCATACTAGAGATAGGACCAGGATACGTACGGCAGCCGTGCGGAACGGCCGTCCGAGAGGCAACCAGCGAAGGAGCGAGTGATGACATCCAGGACACGAATCCAGCCTGAACCCCGGTCACTGCCGGCGGCCGCCCCGACCCTAACCGGTAACAAAATCCCGAGCGATCCCGAAATTGCACGGGCCGTCCAGCAGGCGCTCGCGGGGTACCCCTTGACGGCGGCGGAACGGATTCAGTTCACCGTGGCCCAGGGTTGGGTCACCCTCACCGGCGAGGTCTCCCGCCCTGGCCGGCGCGAGGGCGCGGTGCGCTTGTTGGAGCAGGTTCCCGGCGTCGAGGGGGTCAGCGATTTGATCTTGATCGCGGCGCACACGCCCGCTATCGAACCGCATATGGTCCATCAGGCCATTGACGAGGCACTGCACCGGCGCGCGCACCGGGAGGCCGGGCGTATTTCCGTGCGGGTGGAGCAGGGAACGCTGACCCTGGCTGGTGATGTCCACTCATGGACCGAGCGGCGCGCCATCCTGGGGGCCGCCGGCCATGTCCCCGGCGTCCAGGAAGTGTCCGACCACCTGCGCTTCCGCCCCCAAATCTGAAGGGA
>DATLQX010000088.1:0-6314 GCA_035534995.1 Chloroflexota bacterium
TTGGTCCTGGAGAGCCATCCCGCGGTGAGCGAGGTCGCGGTGGCGGGCAGCCCCTCCGAGCGGTGGGGCGAGGAAGTGATCGCCTACGTGGTGGCCGCCGAACCGGTGGAGGGTGAGACCCTGATCGCCTACGCCCGCGAACGCCTGGCGCCCTACAAGTGCCCGCGGCGAGCGGTCTTCCTGGCAGCGCTGCCCCGGAACGCCATGGGAAAGGTGCAACGGTCGGCGCTGGCGGAGGGGTGAGGCTAGGTCGCGGGCGCGACATCATCAAGATTGTGGCTGACCTAGGCAGCCTTCGTTGCCGTATCCCAGAAAGATCTTGTAAGCTCCAAAGTTAATGGGCGCAGGTGAAGCGGGCTATCTACTTGAGCAACCCCGAAGCAGGCGCGCCGCGCCGGGCAGTGGACTCAAGATGCTTGTCGGATGCGATCATCCACTACGTCACGGACACCTTCACGGGGGTCGAGGTTCTCAGACCAACCGACGGCCCTGGCGCGGGCGACACCTTCTTCATCTATGACCCCCAGCGTAACATCGAACCAAAACACCAGTTTCCCTTCGCCACGATCGTCACCAAAGACTACGGCGGCTTTGACGAGTCCTCGAACCTGCATCGTCCTGATGTCTTTCGCCTCAATATCGGCGTGAGTAAAGACACCTTTCGCGCGCTCTTTGGCGATCCTTCCAGCGAAGCGAGTTCCGAGAGCGCCGACCATGACTTCGCGGCCCTGGACCGGCTGATGCCGCATCCGGCGTACGCGCGACAATCGTGGGTGTGCGTGCTCAACCCAAGTTCGGAAACCTTCGAGACAGCCAAGCCCTTGCTGGCCGAGGCGTACTCTATCGTCGTCACCCGGCACGCCCGCGGCCAGACCAGTCGCGCCTGAGCATTGGCACGGTATCTGCACCGCGGTTGACGGCAATTCCGAGGGTCATTTTTCCGGCCACCCCTGACTAATAAGCCAGGATCACCCGCACTGTTCGCTTATCTATTCAGTCGGGTATAGGGGTGAGGAGCGACCAAGGAGTGAGGAGGATGAATGATGAGTAATGTCGGCTTTACCGATGCCCGATTGGCTGTGCTGGCGCCGGCGCGCGGCCTGCCGTTCCGCTCCGCCAACCTACGCGACTTCTCCGGACTCCGCAACTCATTCGTCCCGGCAAGCCTCTGAGTTTCGGGTGTGGGCTCAGGTCAGATCACGCCGCTCGAAGATGATCAGGCCGGCGATCAGGCCCGCCAGGCCCAGGCCGGCCAGCAGCACGGGATGCCACCAGGTGATCTGGTGCTGGATCAGGATGGTGCTGAGCGGGGCGTAGTGGAACGGCGAGAGGTAGGCCAGCCAGCTTACGCGATCCGAGAGGCTGGCGAGGCTGTTCAGCATGTAGCCCAGGATCAGCACGCCGATAGCCGCGCTCCCTGCCCCGCGCGCCACGCTGCTCCCGGCGCTGATCACGGCTCCGAGCCCCAGGGTCATGACGAAAAA
The DNA here is from genome assembly GCA_035534995.1 of Chloroflexota bacterium. Taxonomy (GTDB): domain Bacteria; phylum Chloroflexota; class UBA5177; order JANWHV01; family JANWHV01; genus JANWHV01. The sequence continues at coordinate 1,485 of DATLQX010000088.1, forward strand.
GGCGCCGCCCGCCAACTGGGTCAGCAGTAGCCAGGGCCAGTCGACGACAGCGCCGGCGAAGAGACGGCTGGTGACCCACACCGCCACCAGCGACCAGAGGCTCATGATCACCCCGACCAGCAGCATGGCGCCGCAGCGTTCCAGATAGAAGCGCCGCCGGCTGAACGGACGGGCCAGCATAAGCTCGATCGTCCCATCCTCGATCGGCCGGGCCACGATGCCGCCGGAGATAAAGGCCAGGTAGCCGCCAAAGAACAGGCCAAACCAGACGCTATAGAACTCGATCGAGAGGTAACCGGTGAAGGTCCGCAGCGACCGGGCACTGATGTTGGCCCCGTAGAGCGCCTTTCCCGCCGACGATGAGATGAGCGCCGAGAGGTCGAGTGACCGCAAGCTGGGAATGAGCGCCCCGACCAGAAGCACGACCGCCGCGATATAGAAGCAGGCGATTGCCGTGCCGGCGCGCGTCTCGGCCAGCGTGGCCGTGAGGAGCGGCAGGCCGCCGCGGCGTGCCGGCGCCGACGCGATAGAGGTTCGTCTCCCAACCGGGGAGGCCGGCACCATGGAAGCGGGGTTCAGGGCCATGATCGTCATTCCTTTTCTACTCGCCTGTGTAGCTGGTCCACGTCTGCCTTATCGCGCCTATGCCGACCGGGCGGCGGGCGCCGCCGCGGGTGTCTCGTAGAATTGCAAGAATACCTGCTCCAGCGGCGCTTCCTCGGCGGAAAGATGGGCTACCTCGTACCGGGCCAGCGTTTTGATCAAGGGATCGACACTCCCTCGCACGCTGAACGTAACCGCGCCCACCCCGGATCCGCCTGAAGCACCATGACCAGTGAGCGCCACATCGACCACCCCGGGGATCTGGCCCAGCGCCTCCAGGTCGGCCGGCCGCTCGGTGGGGCCGAACTCCACGGTCACGGTCTGGCCGGCGCGCTGGCGGAGCGTCTCGATCCGCTCGACTGCCACCAGTTCGCCGGCGCGAATAACCGCCACGCGCCCACAGATCTTTTCCACGTCGGACATGATATGCGAGCTCATGAAGATGGTACGGCCGCCGCGTGCCTCCTCCAGCAGGAAGGTGTTGAAGGCACGCTGGCTGATTGGGTCAAGACCGCTGGCCGGCTCGTCCAGGATCACCAGCTCCGGATCGCACATGAATGCCTGCACCAGCGCGATCTTCTGCCGCATTCCCTTCGAGTAGCCCCGCAAGGGACGATCCACCTCCACGTCGAAGCGCTCGATCAGCCGGTCAAGCATGACCGGCCGCAGGCCCTGCATGCGCGAGTAGCGGTCCAGCAATTGGCGCCCGGTGATGCCGCGCGGCAGACGCACGTCCCCGGGCACGTAGCCGGTTCGCCGGTGGATGGCCATTGTGTCCCGTTGGGCATCCAGGCCCAGCACGCGGATTGTGCCGGCGGTAGGGCGGATAAAGTCGAGCATGGCCCGGATGGTGGTGCTCTTCCCGGCGCCATTCGGCCCCAGGAAGCCGAAGATTTCCCCTGGCACCACGCTGAGCGAGATCCCCTTGACCGCCCGCACGGTGCCATAGGACTTGGCGAAGCCCTCTAACTCGATTGCCGCCGGCCCCGATGCCGAGACAGCACTGGAGGCCGGGGAACCGGGAGCGGCGGAGTCGTCGTCGATCATCTCTTCTTCTCCTTATCCGGGGTGTCCCCTGGGTCCGGCGCCCTGGACGTGGGTGGGGCGGAATCGGATTCATCCCCCGGAGGCGGCTGGCCGGCGGTGAGCGAGCGAAGCAGACCGATCATCATCTCGGCCGTCTTCGTTCGTCCCTCTTCCGCCTGGGCGCCGTCCGGCTCGAAGGCGGATCGGACCATGCCCGCGAAGGCATCGAGCACTTCCTCGGACGACGGTACGAACTCGGTGGGCAGATAGGCATCGATCGTCAGGATGCCATACGAGAGCGCGGCCAGGAGGTATGCCTGCGCCTCCACCGAGAGATCGGTTCGCATCCACCCGGCGGCGCGCCAGGCCCTGATCAAGGCATGCATCCCTTCCATGCGCCGGCGCGCGCGCGCGCGGCTCCGCGGCGACCGCGTCCATTCGCCCAGGGCGTCGCGATCTTGGGTGGAAAGGGCGCGCAATAGGGGGTTCTTCAGGGAAAGGGCCAGCGCGTGCCGGTAGATACCGGAGATGGTGGCGCCACGCGGATCGGCCGCCGCATGCTCGATGATCACGGCATTCCACTGCCGCTCTTCTCGCTCGAGCAGCGCATGCAACATCGCGTCCTTGGTGGACCAGTGCAGGTACACCGTGCCCTTGGCAACCCCGGCCTCGCGCGCTACATCATCGACCGTGGTCTTGCCGTAGCCCCAGCGTGTGATCAGGGTAGCCAGCGCGTCCAGGATACGGTCGCCGCGTGCCGCCAGCCGCTCTTCCTTCTCCCCTTCCCGATCCACGCGCATCCTGACTCCTGTTCATTATGACCAGATATGCATATTTGGTCATAATGTAGTATCCCCGGAAGCTTTCGTCAATGGGAAGGGGGGTCTCGGACGCACCGGGAAATGGTGATCCGCGGTGTAGACCGGCGTTGTGCCGCCTACCCCCGCCTGGGAGAGTGCACGCTCCTGGAAGCGCGAGATCCTTCTGGGAGCGTGCACTCTCCTGGGAGTGCGGCACCGCCTGGGAGCGCGAGACGCCATCTGGGAGCGCGAGCATCTTGCTCGCACTGGCGCGCCAGCGCCAGGGACGACGTACCGGCTTCCCAGGGAACCCATGTCCCCCGTCCGGACCGTCTGGCGGAGACGCCAACGGGGCGAGCCGGGTACCCGCGTGTGGGTGTCTCGCGCTCCCAGGATGGCGACTCGGACGAGGGCGAGCGGGACGCTCGCGCTCCCAGGCGATGGCTCGCGCTCCCAGGGAGAGCATCCCGCCGCATGTTCCCGGTGCGTTCGGCGGTCCCCGCGAGGACAAACGTCAGGAGCGCGGATCCCCCAGGAGCTTGGCTTGAGCTACCCCGAGCCGCGGCGCTCCAGCAGCCAGTAGCGGGCGGGCACGTAGCCGCGAAGGGTGGCCAGATAGGGGCGGTCCATGCGGAAGGGGGCGGGCTCGGCCAGTGCCAGCAGGGTCATCAGCGTCCGGTCGTCCATGCGCCGGGTTTGGCGGAGATGCCACGACAGGCGGACGATGGTATTCTGGTCCACGGCGGCCCGGCGGAACAGGGCCAGGCTGCCATACACCGCCGCGCTCCGCCCGGCGTGGAGGACGCGGTGGCAGAGCACGCAGACCGATTCCAGCGCCTCAAGGTCATTCACCCGGTGGCCGCGGATGTGGTGGACCTCCAGGGGCGCCCGGCTTCCCGGCGGCGGCAGATGCCCACAATAGACGCAGCCGGCGTCGCGGGCCAGGGCCTCGGCCCGGAGGTGGGCCCAACCGGGCGGGACGCGAGCGCCCGCCGGCCGCCACTCTTCCGGGTCCAGATACGATGGAGCCAGCGGCTTGAGCGCCTTCGTGGGCGCTGGGAGGGTGGCCAGGGCCTCGGCGAGGGTCATGGGCGGCGAACCGCGATCCTCACTCGCCATCGGAGAGAATAGCCCAGACTCCCAGCATCAGCTTCAGCCCATCGAGGGCCACGTATGCCAGATGCAGGCGGCGGTGTTGGCCATGCCGAGGATCGGAGCGGTCGCTCCCCGCGTAGTCCAGACCGTCGCCCACTCGGCGCATCCTGGGTTGCAAAATCGCGAACTGCCAGAGCGCGGTAGCCCACATCGGCAGTACTTTCCGCCGCGCCGCCCGCCCGTCGTCCCGGACCAAGAACGGGAGCAGCAACGCACCAAGGACCACCTCCATTCGGTTGAGGGCGGCGAAGACGCGGCGGCCGATCGCGATGATCTGGTTCCGCTCAACCTCCTTGGTGGCGAACCGGGTCGGCGTTTCCACCAGGTCGATGGTGGCCAGTCCACCTACCCAGAGCGCGAGCAGCAGCCGGCGCCAGGATCGGGGGCCCGGGTTTTTCGTCATGACGACATCCCTTCCTCTCTTGAATATGGGCGAGACTCCGTACGGGGCAGAGGCATCACTCCCCAGTAGAAACTCCTGGGGTGACGCGGGATCTCACCAATCCCGCGCAAGACCCTTACTCCAGAGTATCGATCACATCCGCGCTTGCCCACAACCCTGAGCAGCACGATCCCGCCGTCGTTGCCGCGGATGTTGTATCAGATACCGATCATCGGCTGGGCAAACTGGCCGGCTACCACCTGATCCCCCGAGTGGGGATCGGGTGGTAGCCGGCCAGTTCGCGATAGGGGCTGGATGACGAGGCTACTGAACCGGAACTCCCAGGGTGGCGCTGCCGTTCGTCATGTTATTGATGTAGATCGCCTGCTCGGCGATGAAGGAGATGCCGTTGGTAGTTTGCAATACGACGCCGTGATAGCCATGTCCCAACAACGGCGCCATTTTGGCTACGTCGAGCGTCAGGCGGCTGTGTCCGGCGAGGGTGAATGTCTTTTGTACGGTACGCCCGCTGTCCAGGTAATAGGTGACTTCCACGGTGCTGCTGTCGGGATTCGGGTTGTACAGCAACTCAAACTCCGATTGCCCCGGCAGGGTATTGCCGCGCGCGAACGCCCACCCTTGCGCCGGATTGGCTTGACCGAACACCATGGTGCCGCCACTGTTCGCGCTGTTCGGCGAGCCAAAGTACATCGACCGCTCGGCCACCACCGCGATGGTGCTGGTCAGCACGGTGGAGACCGACGAGGCTTTGACGCTATCGTTGACCTTGATATTCGCCCGATGCATGGGGTCGATCGTCACCGTCTTGCTGCCCAGCAGCTTGCCGGAGGCGCCGTAGAATTG
>DATLQX010000089.1:0-47944 GCA_035534995.1 Chloroflexota bacterium
CGTGGCGATAGCACATAGCCCGGACTAATCAGCCAGTAATCGGTGCAGCATGGACCGGTCATCGGCAGCATGCGCCTGCTTCGCAGGCATGCTACGCTGGCAGTTGCGACATTCTCAGCACGCGCGCGTAGTTGTCGTCACGCTCCAATATGATGTATGCGCCCATCGCGTTCGGCGACCATACGCGTAGGATGCGCGTATGGCAAGCCGGAGCCAGCCAGTTCACCTTGTGTTCGGTCGCACTGATCGCGGGCGCCACGCCTGGTGGCAGCGGCATAGTACGCTCACTTACCTCCGTAGGTGCACAATACACTCGACCTGGAGCGGTCGCGGCACCCGGTGTAGCCGCTCGGCCTCAATACTCTGTCCGCGGACCCAGCCCACCACCTTCACGGGGGTGCACCGCCCCTCCGCGCGGTCCGGATGCGCCCAGTGCGGCGTTGGGTTGAAGGCCTCGACAAAGGCCGCATGCCACTCCTGGATCTCCGCGAAGAGCACGACGTCACGAATGATCCCGTAGTCGTGCTGGATCAGGTCGGTAAACAGGAGGGCGATCTGGGGGACTTCGCCTGCTCTGGTGCGAGCATGAGCCTTCTTCCCTCCAGGGTCGTGAGTCGCCGCCTATCACGGTTATCGACCGACGTTGCAAGGAGAGACATAATTTCCCTCATAGGTCGCGTGTCACGTGATCAAGTCCAGGACAGGCACCGTCCGAGCCCTCAGGTTGCCGGGATCTCATCCAGTGCCGCGAGAAACAGGTCAAGATCCTCGGTAGTGGTGAAGAAGAAGGGCGACACCCGCACCAGCCCCGGACGATAGTCCGTGATGATCCCGTGCGCGGCAAGATGCTTCACTACGCGCGCCGGGTCGTTCATCCGGAGGGTCACGATGCCGGAGCGTTGAGCCCACTCGGCGGGGATCCCAAGGATAAGTCCGCGGCGCGATGCCTGCTGTTCCAGATATTCCACCATGGACAACGTATGTTCTCGCGCCCTGCTCACCCCCACCGCTTCCAGCATCTCAAGGCCGCCCAGGCCCGCGTAGACCGCCGCCATGGCAGGCGTACCGGTCTCCATGCGCCGGCCATCAGGCTTGTAGGTGAACGCACGACGCTCGAAATCAAACTGATGGTCCGCCGCGAACCAACCGGAACCGGTCGGTCGTAGCTCGTCGACCAGACGCGGGGCCGTGTAGAGATAGGCCAGACCAGGGCCGCCCATCAGCCACTTCAGCCCGCCGGTGACCAGAAAATCAAGATCCGATTCCCTTACATCCGTAGGGATCTGGCCGGTGCCTTGATACGCGTCAACCAGGAGCAGAGCGCCCTTGCGATGGGCGATCGCCGCCAACCCCCCGAGGTCTTGCACCGCGCCGGAGGTGAAGAACACCTGGGAGGTCGCAATCAAGGCTGTCCTTTCGCTGACCAGCGCCTCATACTGTTCAAGGGGCACGCTTATACCATCGTCGCTCGTCGCGTACTTGACCTCTATCCCCTGATCCGCGCGGCTTAGCCATTGGATGGGAATGGTAGGGAAATCCAGATCCGCGACCACTACCTCGTTCCGATCCGTGTAATCCAGGGAGTTGGCCACGGCGGCCAGGGCATTGGAGACACAGCCATGGAGGGAAACCTGTTCCGGCTGGGCGCCAATCAACCGGCCAAGCCGTTCACGGGCTTCGGCGCACGCCCCCAACCAGGTACGGTACCAGGCGGAGGCGCCGAACTCCTCCCACAGATCAAGAAACTCAAGCACGCGCTCACGGGATCGCGACGAGAGTGGACCCAGTGAGACCGTGTTCAGATGGGTCTTCCGCGCCAGGGTGGGAAACTGAGCCCGGTATCGCTCGATCTCGTCATCCGGCAAGGCTGCCCGACGGTCAGTCATCCGTTCGCTCGGGCCGCGCGCCGCCGGCGACCGAGAAGAAGGAAACTCAGGGAAGTCAAGCCCCAGCACAACAAAAGCATGCCCAGGCCCGCCAGAAACGCGCTGGCGATGATGAAGCCCACGACCACCAGAATCGCCCCAATTGCCGCGCTCCACGCCGGCACGCTCAATGGTTTCGGCGCCTTCTCGCGACGCGCCCTTCGATACCCGCTGTTTGCCATCATCCATCCTCCCGGCGCCGCCGGCGCCTTCCAGGCCGAAGATTACCGGCCAGACACGCCAAAGCGGCACACCGGCTCTCCCGTTATTCTATCCCTTCAGGGCACGGATATGCCCACCGAGATGGCTAGTTCAAGTTACCATAGAGCTTCCGCTTCGGCGCCGTTATCAGATTCATGTGTTCCAGGATCGCGTATTCCCGGCCCAGGATGCCGATCTCCAACCGCAAGCGTTCCTCGGCACTCACCGCCTCCAGAAGCCCTTGCATTTCGGACGACCGCGCGGGATTTACCTGCTGAAGCAGGTTCGCTACCCGATAGGACACTTGCAGTGGGTCGTCCGGCAGCTCAACCGTGATAGTCGCGGGATCGTCCTGGTTCAGTAAGAGGGTCACGTAGCGGCGGGCGATAGCCCGTGCCTGGCTCGCCTGGACCTCCGCCTGCTCCGGCTCGCCAATGGGCTCATCCAGCATTTCAATCAGGCCATGCGGATAGGGGCGGTCCTGGGACCGCTCCAGGATCCTGAACCGTTCGCGGCCTTCGGTCATGATATTCATCCGCCCGTCGTCTAGTAGGGTGGCGGCAGTGATTTCGGCCACCGTACCTACCTCGAATACGGTAGCCTCGCCCCCTACCTCGACTCCCTCCTTGATCAGGCAGACCCCAAACCGCCTATCCGCGTCCAGGCAGAATGCCATCATCTCGCGATACCGAGGCTCGAACACATGGATGGGAAGGATCATGTCGGGCAGAAGCACGACATTGAGCGGGAAGAGCGGCAGTTCAACGGCGGCCATCATCGGCTCCCCATATGCTCCCCGATCCACGCCCTGCTCTGGATCGCATGGCATTGCTGCTAGTTCCAGCCTACCAGCCCAGCCCTTCGAGCGCAATCATCCTATGCGGGCACGGCTGGTACGATTCGCCGGTTGGCGCTATCCTCTGAAAGGTACTCACTCGCCCGAGCGGCCAGAGCCTGTGGTGTGGCAACCGCTGGTAAAGGGAAAAGCCTCCGATGAGAAATCGCGCCGCGCCGCTTGGGCTACCGCTGGTAGTCCGTGCTCTATTGGACGCGCTTGGCGACGCTGCCGTGCTTTGCCAACCCTACGACATGCATCTCTATGCCTATGATGGCTCCATTGACCGGGCCCGACCCGAGGCGGTAGTGTTGCCGACCACCACCGAAGAGGTGGCGACCGCCCTCCGCGTCTGTGCCCAGCATAAAGTGCCTATCACCCCGAGGGGAAGCGGAACCGGCCTGAGCGGCGGGGCGATTCCCGCTGCTGGAGGGGTGCTGATCTGCACCGCACGGATGAACCGTATCCTCTCCGTTGATCCCGAGAGTCGGCGGGCCGTGGTGCAGCCCGGCGTGGTGAACATGCACCTCTCGGAGAGGGTAAAGGAGTTTGGCCTTTACTATGTTCCCGACCCTTCCAGCCAGCGTGCCTGTAGCATTGGCGGCAACGTGGCCGAGAATGCCGGTGGTCCGCATACTCTGCTCCATGGAGTAACGACCAATCATGTGCTGGGAATCGAGTTTGTCCTGATGGGCGGCGAAGTGGTCCGTCTGGGTGGTGATGCCCTGGATCCGCCGGGGTACGATCTGGTGGGACTGGTCACAGGGTCTGAAGGCACGTTCGGGGTGGTGACCGAGATTACCGTCAAGCTTACCCCCATAAGCCCCGGTGTGCGGACCATGCTGGCGATCTTCTCCTCGGTCGAACAGGCAGGCAACGCGGTTTCGGGGATCATCGGTGCCGGTATCGTCCCCGCCGCGCTGGAAATGATGGACAATCTCCCGATCCAGGCGGTGGAGGATGCCTACCACGCCGGCTATCCACGGGATGCCGGCGCGGTGCTGCTGATCGAAATTGAAGGTCCTGCCGATGCCCTGGAGGAGCCGGCCCAGGCGATAGTCGCCGAGTGTATGCGGGTTGGCGCCCGCGAGGTGCGGGTAGCCGGCACCGCGCGCGAACGGACCCTGCTCTGGGCGGGCCGAAAGGGCGCGTTCGGCGCCCTGGGGCGGATTACGCCCGATTACTACACAATGGATGGGGTGATCCCCCGCGGGACCATGCCGATAGTGCTCAGCCAAATCGCCGAGGTTGGACGGAAGCACGGGCTCACCATCTGCAACGTGTTCCATGCGGGCGATGGCAATCTCCACCCTCTGATCCTATTCGACGCCGAGATCGAGGGAATGGTGGACCGGGTCAAGTTAGCTGGTGATGACATCCTGGCGATCTGCGCCTCCGTGGGAGGCTCGCTGAGCGGGGAGCACGGGATCGGCATGGAAAAGAACAACCTCATGCATCTCATATTCAGTGAGCCCGACATGGCCCTAATGAAGGAGATCCGTTTGGCGTTTGATCCGCTTGGCTTGTGCAATCCCGGCAAGGTGTTCCCGACTCCCGGCCGCTGCCTTGAGCCGGGAGGACGCCCACGGGCCGGCGCGGGCTGGTAGCGACGAAATCCATGCGGTGTAACCGGCGCCGTATAATTTGGCAGGAGTCATACGCGTGCCAGGGCATGTGCCTACCCCGCGCTCGGGCTACACTGGGGGCACGGTTCGCGCCGCTATACTGACATGAATGAAAATAGGGTATATGGGCGCCGAGACACAAACGCAGGTATCGCTCACGACCGATGCAATCTATCGGACCCATATGCGGGCGGTGTATGGCTTTATTTACGTGAAGGTGGGGAATAGGGAAGCGGCGGAAGACCTCACAAGCGAGGTGTTCTTGCGCGCGGTGAACCACCTCGATCCGGCCCGCGAGGAGCGAAGTATACTGGCCTGGCTGTATAGAGTGGCGACGAATCTGGTCAACGACTACTGGCGTTCGAGAATGGGAGCACAGGTGATTACTCTCGAGGAAGCGCGGCTGCGGATTGCCGCACCCCCGCCGCCCGACCTCTGGCGGCAGGAGGAGACAACGCGCCGCGCGCAGGCTGTCCTGGAGCGGTTACCCGAAAATTACCGGACAGTCCTCCAGTGCCGCCTCCTCGAAGGCATGACCGTAGCCGAAACCTCCCGGCGCATGGGGACCACCGACGCCAACGTCAAAGTACTGCAACACCGCGCGTTGAAGCATGCCGCAAAGCTTCGTCTGGATGGTTTCGCCGGTGAGTGACGATCTCGATCGCCTATCCGAACTCCTTGACGATCTGGTTGCGGAGCGTGACCCCGCGCTCCGGTCCGAGCTGACTCCCGATGAACAAGATCTCGCCCGCGCCGCTGCCTTCCTCAAGGCGGGGCGCGCGGAGTCTCTTATCCCCCGCCCAGAGTTCCTTAACCAGCTTGAGGCTCAATTGAAAGAGCGAACCCCGGCCCCCGCCTCGTCGCCCAGGTTGGCGCCCGCCGTGTCTCGCCGCGGGATCCTTGGCCGGGCCGCCGCCGCCGTGGCCGGGATCGCGGTGGGAGCCGGCGGCGCCACGAAAATCGCCTACGAGCAAGGGAAGAACGACGGGGCGCATACCGAGGCATCGGTCCGGTTGACGGAGGAAATGGTCCCGGACGATCGGGGCCAGTGGATGGACACTGGACATACGCTCGCCTCCCTACCGCCAGGCGAGGCTCGACGGTTCCGTACTGGTGCCGTGGAGGGCTTCGTGGTCCACCCGCAAGCGGAGGGCGCCATCTACGCGGTATCCGCCGCGTGCACGCATATGGGCTGCGCGATCTCCTGGATGGGGCAGAGCGGCACCTTTGTCTGCCCGTGCCATGGCGCGCAATACAATGCCGATGGCACCGTCCTGAGCGGAATCGCGCGCCATCCTCTCCCGTTCCTTAAGCTGCGAACGCTCGCCGATGGCCGGATTCAAGTGTGGTCGGTCGCGCCGCAACCGACCAATAATACACTCGTGCCCTACAGTCATCCCTAGATCCTCCCGCGTTGGCCTGATCGTCCCATCCAAGCTACCATGTAGGGGAATAACACTGGGGCGAATGGCCGCGACGAGGACTGACCTGCTTCGTGAAGCGGCCCGAACCTCCTGCTGGACGAGGAGCGGTTGCCATGGAGAAGACAAGCGAGCGCGAGATCACGCTGGCCACCTTTGAGCGTGAGGTTATCGACCGATCAAGGACTGTCCCGGTGGTGGTGGACTTTTGGGCTCCCTGGTGCCAGCCATGCCTGATGCTTGGCCCGGTGCTGGAACGCCTGGCCGAACAAGCCGACGGGGCCTGGGAGCTGGCCAAGATCAACACCGACTACGAACGGGAGCTCGCGCTTCGGTTCGGCATCCAGGGCATTCCAGCGGTCAAAGCCTTCCGGGACGGCAAGGTGGTCAGCGAGTTCGTCGGAGTACTCCCCGAGCGGTCGATCCGATCTTTTCTGGCGCGAATCATCCCCTCGCGAGCGGATCAGCTTACCGCCGAGGCAAGGGAACGCATCTCCGAGGGCGACCGCCCGCGCGCCGAGTCGCTGCTCCGTGAAGCGCTTGAACAGGAGAATAACCACGCGGGCGCCACCCTGGCCCTGGCCGAGATGCTTCTGGAACAGGGCCAGGAGGAGGCCGCGCGGCCTCTGCTGGAGAGCCTACCGCCCAAAACCGACGAGGGACGGCGGGCCGCCGCCCTTCTCAAGCGCCTCCAGTTTATTTCCGACTCCATCGGCCTGCCCAGCCGCCAGGACGCCCTCGCTGCCCTAGCTAGTAATCCAGATGACATTTCCGCCATCTGGGCCCTTGCCGTCCGCGCGGCAGGAACCGGAGAGTATGCGGAAGCCCTGAGCCGCTTCCTTGATCTCCTTGAGCGAAATCGCCAGGATCAAGATGATGGGGCTCGGAAGGCCATGCTGGCCATTTTCACTATTCTGGGCCCAGACCACGAGCTAAGCATGACCTATCGTCCTCTCCTGGCGGCCGCCCTTCACTGAGGGGTATCATGAAGGTTGCAACATGAAAGGAAGCAACTTCATGAGGTCGGCTCTCCTCCTTGTTCTGCTCGGGGCGCTCTGCCTTCCCGCCTCCGCCCCGCGCGCTCATGCCGCGCCTCCGGTCACCGATTATCCCATGTTCAACTTTAATGCCATGCGGACAGGGATCAATCCCGCCGAGCGCATCCTCACTCCCAGTACGGTAGGCCGCCTGAAACGTCTGTGGTCGGTGCAACTAGATGGGGTGGCGGATGAGTCGGTGATCGAGCTCACTGGAGTCGGTCCAGGCAAGCGCCTCAACCTCCTCTACACGACTACCCGGCGCGGCGTCACCTATGCCATCGATGCCGTGACCGGCGCCAAAGTCTGGACCTTTGACCCGCATGATCAGGGACTGGCCGATGCCCGAATTACCACGGCTACCCCGGTCGCCGATCCCAGTAAGGCGTGGGTGTACAGCGCCAGCCCAGATGGCCACATTCACAAGCTTTCGGCCGAGACGGGCGTCGAGGCTTACGGATGGCCGGTTTCCGTCACCTTGCACCCCCAGGACGAGAAGATCGCCTCCGCCCTCAATCTGGTAGGGAATACGCTGCTGGTCACCACGAGCGGCTACATCGGGGATGCCGGCAATTATGACGGTCACATCGTGGCCATCGATACCCAGAGCCGCCGCATGGGAGTCTTCAATTCGCTCTGCGATACAATCACGCGCCTGATTCCCGAGCCTGGAGGGTCGCCTTCCTGCGGTCATGTGCAGTCAGGAATATGGGCCCGCGCCGGGACCGTAGTCGATACGATGACCGGCAGCCCTACCCAGGGTGATATCTTCACGGCCACGGGAAATGGAGCATACGACGGAGTCAACAACTGGGGTGACAGCGTGCTCCGCCTCACCCTGGCCGGTACTGCCCTGACGCTGAAGGACGCTTATACGCCAAACGTCTTCGCCATGCTCGACTCTCAAGATCTCGACCTCGGCAGCACCACCCCGATCCTCGTCCCACGCCAGCCCGGCCCGCACCCCTGGCTGGCCATACAGGGAGGGAAGGACAACTACCTCAGGGTGCTTAATCGGGCCGACCTCAGTGGTCGCGGCGGGTTAGGTCATACCAGCGGGGAGTTGTCCGCGCTCGCCATTCCTCAGGGCGGACAGATGCCGACCGCCGGGATCGCCTGGGCCGACTCCTCGGGGCAAACCTGGATCTTCTACACCACCGACAAAGGGGTTGGCGCCCTCCGCCTCACCATGGCACATGGACGACCAACCCTTCATCTGGCGTGGGTCCATTACGATACCTATAGTTCGCCCCTCCTGGCAAACGGCGTCCTGTATGCCGCCGAGAGCGGGGCGCTCCGAGCCTTCAATCCCGGCACCGGTGTCCAATTGTGGAGCAGCAATCTGGCCAGTGCCGGCGGCAATATTCAGGGCGTCCATTGGGAGAGCCCAACCGTAGTGAACGGTCGGGTCTACATGCCCGACGAATCCGGCACGATCACTGCCTATGGGCTCTAAGGCACGGCTGCCAGGGAGCCCTCGGCCGCGGCGCGGGAGGCTATAGGCGACCCGCGCCCCTAAAGCCGCGATCTCACCCTGGCCGTGGCTTAGTAGCCTCCATCCTCGGCGCCGTCGCAATGATGACGCGACAGAGTGTAATCCAACCTGAGCGAGGTGGTCGCGGGAATACCGGCCTTCGTTACCACGGCAGTGCTGTGCACTGGGATAGGACTGAGTAAGGCGGCACTTCCGCCCGCGAAGGCGAGCGTCCCCGCCATGATCCAGGCGCTGCCGCTGCCTTTACCCATCCAACCCGCGAGATGTCGCCACGCCCAGTTTCGCGCTGCGCTGATGCCTTCCATAGCCGTTCCCCTTCTGATAGTACGGGCCATGTCTCCATACTACCTCAACTTGGCTCGCTATGCACGACCCTAAAAGACCTTACTTCCTCCCATCCAGCCATACCGCCGCCTCGCGGAGTGAGGGAAATACGCGGTGCGCCGGACTCAAGGTCTGCGAAAGGGTTAAGACATTCGGCACGGCCACGCAGTACAGACCGGCGGCCTGGGCGGCCCGCAGACCGGTCGCCGAATCCTCCATCGCCAGCGAACGCTCGGGAACGGCGCCCAGGCGTTCCATCGCCAATTGATACACCGCTGGGTCCGGTTTTCCGCTTGGCACGTCTTCGGCCGAGGTAATGGCCGCGAACCGTTCGCGAATGCCAAGCCCGGTCAGGGCGGCGATGATGCTGCTCCGCCCGGAATTGGAGGCAAGGCCCAAACGCCAGCCCCGCGCATGCACCACCTCCAGAAGATCTCCCAGTCCCGGCATGGGGCCAAGGTTTGCTTCTCGGAGTGCAATAAACGCTTCATGATAGACGGCGGAATAGGCTGGGGCCGTAATGTCCATCGGACGCATATCCTGGACCGTTGCCCATTCGTCCTCCGCATCCAGCCCTACAAGACGTCTGACCTCTTCTAGCAAGAGCGCGGGGTGCCCAAACGAGGCCAGCGCGCGATTATGTGCTTGCCAACTCCAGGTTTCACTATCGATCAGCAGCCCATCCAGGTCCAGCACCACGGCCCGCAAGGTGGGCCGTGGGTCAAAGTCGGTCTGGCCGCTGGTGGTCATACCTCGAACCGGGTTTCCGCGCCGGTAGGATCCACACTGCCGTGAATCAGTGGCTCCGGCCGGCATGGGCTTTCCCCAATGCTGAGCGCGGTTTCCAGTAAGGCAGTCCCTGCGGCCAACCGGCGATCGTCGGCGGCGAAAACCCGCGCCCACGGCTCTCCCGCGCGGACTAGCCCGCCTACTTTCACGGTGAGTAGGACGCCGGCCGCGAAGTCAAGCTTGTCGCTCTTGCTGAGCCGCCCGGCACCCAGGGCGCGGGCTGCGTCGCCCACTTTCAGGGCATCAATCGCCTGTACAAATCCGGATTGGGGCGCCAAAAGAGTTTCTTGGGCCCTGGGCTGGGGCAGCACCCCGTCCGGGTCGTCCACGACCGAAGGATCCCCGCCTTGGGCGCTCACGAAGGCGCGGAATCGTTCCAACGCGGCGCCCGTGGTCAATAGGCGACGGAGCGTAGCGTCCGCCCCCTCAAGGGAACCGCCAGTCGCGGCAACCTGGAGCCGGCTTCCCAGCGCCAGGCAGAGTTCGCGTAGATCCTCCGGGCCTTCGCCTCGCAGGGTCGCGATGGCCTCCTTCACCTCCAGTGCGTTGCCCACCGCCAGCCCAAGCGGCTGCGCCATTCCGGTCACCAGCGCCTGGACCGATCGTCCTGCCGCCGTACCGATCGCCACCATGGCGCGAGCCAGGGCGAATGCATCGTCAGGGCGGGACATAAAGGCGCCGGATCCTGTCTTCACGTCCAGCATTATGACCTGAGCCCCAGCGGCCAGCTTTTTGCTCATGATGCTGCTGGCGATCAAGGGAAGACTGTCCACGGTCGCGGTCACGTCGCGTAAGGCATACAACAGACCATCCGCCGGGACCAACCGGCCGGTCTGCGCGACGACCGTCAGGCCGATCCGCCGCACCTGCGCTACCATTTCCTCTGGACTCAAGCCCGTGCGGAAACCGGGGATCGCCTCCAGCTTGTCTAGCGTGCCGCCAGTGTGCCCCAGGCCACGACCGGACATCTTGGCCACGGTCAACCCCGCCGCCGCGAGCAGGGGTCCGAGGACCAGGGTAGTCTTGTCGCCCACTCCACCGGTCGAGTGCTTGTCAACCGTTACTCCTGGGAGTTGGCTGAGATCCACTGTATCGCCGGAGGCGACCATGGCCTGGGTGAGGTCGGCGGTTTCGCGCTCGCTCAGCCCGCGAAAGTACACGGCCATCAGCCAGGCCGCCATCTGATAGTCGGGGATCTTCCCGGCAACGTATTGACTGGTGAGCGAAAACAGTTCTTCGCGGGTCAGCTCACCTCCGTCCCGGGTCTTCCGGATCAGCGCGTACACGGCAAACCTCCCTCCTTCAAGCCCGCGAATATAAGGGCTTTTCCCATTGACTTTGTTTTTAACGACGCCACCTCCGACCGCGGTCGGCCCGGCGCTACCACCCGACCGCGGTCGGGGGATCAGCCCGCGGGCATTGGCGTCTCGATGCAGGATAGCGGCGCGGCGCCGTCTCTGGCCACTGGGAGCAGGCATTCCCCGAATCCACGCCCAGCCTACCAGATTCCGTGTATAATCGGCTTGTCTTCGCGGGCGCCGAAGTTGGCGCGGTCAATGGTAGTGGCCTGGTGAGCCGGGCCCTGGGTCGCGGAGTCGCGATCACGACAACAGGGGAACTTCCCCACGCAGTTTGGAAAGTGGAGGTCGTCGTGCTTCGTAGATCGGTGGTATCGCTCCTCGTACTCTTCGCCCTGGTCTCCTCGCCCATCCCCCGCGTTCCCGTGCGGGCGGCCAGCCTGACTCCGGTCTCTTTCGCCTTGAACTGGATCACAAACGTTGAGTTTGCCGGCATCTGGGCAGCCCAACACGAGGGATGGTGGACCCAGGCCGGGCTGAGCGTCACGGTCCGCGGCTACGATTTCAGCAATGATCCGATTGTTCTGGTAGGAGCCGGCAAGTATCAGTTCGGCTTTCAGGACGGCGCTTCCCTGGTAATCGCGCGCGCCAATGGCCATATTCCCCTGCAGGCCGTCTGGGCCTCGGGACAGAAGTCGCCCTTCGCCTTCATCACTCTGCCGAAAAGCGGCATTACCTCGGTGAAGGATTTCAAGGGAAAGCGGATCGGCTATCAGGCGCACGAACTCTATGTGCTCAAGTCCATGCTCAATCAGGTGGGGATGAGCCTAAGTGACGTGAAGCCGGTGGTGGTGGAGTTTGATCCCACGGTACTGCTGGCCGGCAGGGTGGATGCTTACCTGGCCTATCTCACCAATGAGCCGATCGAGATGGCCCAGAAATACCACGTCAACGTCAACATTATCCGCGCCAGTGACTACGGCTACAACTTTTACAGTGATGTCCTCTTTACCACCAACGGCCTGATCAAATCCAATCCGGGCCTGGTGGCCAAGGTGGTCTCGGTGATGGATCGCGGCTGGAAATACGCCCTGGCCCACCCGAGCCAGCTCGCCAAATGGGTCGTGCCCGCGCTCGATAAGAACGACAGCGTAAGCCAGCAAGAGGCGGAAATGACCGCGCTTCGTCAGCTCGCCTCCGCTCCCGGCGCCCCTACCGGCACCATGACCGCCGGCCGCTGGGAAACCGGGATCAATCTACTGGTGAAATACGGGCAGATTAAGAAGCCGTTCCCGGCGTCCGACGTGTTCACCAATCAGTTCCTGCCCAAGTAGTAGTCCCCATGGCCGCGATAGCCTGCCGCGATCTCAGCTTCAGCTACCCGAATGGGGTTCAGGCCCTGCGAGCTATCGAATTGGCGGTTGCCTCGGGAGAGTTCGTCTCCTTGATCGGTCCCTCGGGCTGCGGCAAGTCTACTCTCCTGCGGGTGGTGGCGGACTTGCTGCCGCCCGACTCGGGCGATGTGGCCATCGCGGGGAAGCCTCCGCGGGTTAGTCGCACCGCGCGCCGGATCGCCATGGTATTCCAGGAGCCCGCGTTGCTCGGCTGGCGCCGGGCGGCCCGGAACGTGGAGCTTCCGCTGGAGTTGGCGGCGAAGCGGGACGCGGCGGCCCAACACAGGGCGCGCGAGCTTTTGGCACGGGTCGGACTGGGCGATATGTCGGATCGCTTGCCGGCGCAGATGTCGGGCGGGCAACGCCAGCGGGTAGCGATCGCCCGAGCGCTGATTCAGGAGCCCGAGGTACTCTTGATGGATGAGCCGTTCGGGGCGCTCGATCAAATCACCCGAGACGAAATGAACGAGGCGCTTCTTCGGGTGTGGGAGGACACGAGGATCACGGTCCTCTTTGTCACCCACAGTATCGCCGAGGCAGTCTATTTGAGCGACCGGGTCGCGGTCTTCACCCCGCGCCCCGGCACCCTGCGCTCGATCATCGACATCCCCCTGCCGCGCCCGCGACTCCACGCGATTCGCCGTGACCCCGCCTTCTTCCACTTGGAGAATCGCGTGCTCGCGGCTCTCGAGGGTCAGTCGGAAGATCGCCAGGAATCCCTGGCCCGCCACGCATGATTCTGGTCTCGACCCGTGTAAGCTTCGTGAGCGCCTACCATGGCCGATGACGTGATTCCGCCAATCAACGGGACCGCGCCGGCGGGACGCCCTCGCCGCGGCAACCGCTGGAGGGGACCCGCCCTCGACATGCTCCTGCCGGCCCTGGCCCTTCTCGCCATATTCGCATTCTGGCAGGCCTACGTGGTGGTGGAGCACGTGCCGACCTTTCTCTTTCCCCGCCTGGACGATACGCTTCATAGCCTCGCCGATAACTTTGGCGACATATGGTCAAGCCTGCTGACCACCCTGCAAGAGGCGGCCTGGGGTTTTCTGATCGGCAATCTCGCCGCCATTCTCGGCGCCAGTATTTTCGTCCATTCGCGCTTCGCCGAACGCACCTTTTTCCCGGTCGCCGTGATCGTCCAGACTATCCCCATTATTGTGTGGTCGCCGATTCTGGTGATCGTATTCCCCACCGATAGTCTCTACCCGCAGATCGGGGTCTCCTTTCTCATCACCTTCTTCCCCGCCCTGGTCAATATGACCCGCGGCCTCCGCGAAGTTGATCCATTGCATCTGGAACTCTTCCGCCTCCTCAACGCTACCCGCTGGCAGGTCTACCGGAAGCTGCGCTGGCCGGGCGCGATTCCAGCCCTGTTCGCTACCTTACGCATTACCAGTACGCTCAGCCTGATTGGCGCCATCGTCGGTGAATACGTGGCGGGCGGCGGCCAGGGCCTGGGCTACGATCTGATCACCGCCAAGCAATCCCTGGATACGGCCAAGGTCATGGCGATTACCCTTGCCACATCGGTTACCGGGGTGATCATCTTCCTGGTGGTAGCCGGGCTGGAACGGGCGGTTCTCCGTCGTCGAGGCATGTGAGCGCACGGTGTCATCGGCGGCCACGCACCGGGAATCTCATCGCGCCATCCCCGCGGTTGTACTGCCTTTCTTGGTCAGCCGCGTACTATTCCTCGTGCTTACCCCGCTCGCGCTGCATCTTTGGGGGCCTTTGCACCTGCAAGGGTTGGCTACACGCTACGCCGGAGCACCGGGGGACTACTGGTACCGCTGGGACGCGGTCTGGTATCTGCGGATCGCCACTGACGGCTACCAGCAACCGCCCTACCCCTTCTCGCAAGGCGTGGTCTTCTTTCCCCTCTACCCTAGCCTACTTCACGTTCTGCTGCTGTTCTGGCCGTGGTCACGCGCTCTGGCGGCAGTCATTCTGACCAACCTCTGCTGTCTTGGCGTCTTCCTCGCACTCTACCGTGTGGTGGAGTTGGACTACGGACCACGGCATGCCGCGCGAAGCGTGTGGTTGCTGGCTCTCTTTCCCACCAGCCTGTTCCTGTTTGCCGGCTATAGCGAGAGTTTGTTTCTCCTGCTCTTTTTGCTGTGCTGCTATCTCGCACGGCTCCATCGTTGGTGGTGGGCCGGGCTGGCCGGCGGCCTCGCGACTGCTACCCGCTCAGTGGGCATCGTGGCTCTGCTGCCCTTCGCCGTTTCGTGGTACGAGATCTATGGAGCATCACTCCGGCATGCCATGGCTCCGAGGCTCGAGGCTTCCCGCCGCGACGAGCTACCGAATGAGCCGCGGAGCACGGCGGCGGCGGTTCGGGCCCTGAGCGCGGTCCTATTGATTCCAGCGGGGATCGGCGGCTATGCGCTCTATCTCGGACTGCGATTCGGCCACCCCTTGCTCTTCAGCACTGGCGAAACGGCATGGCGCCGCGCGATTACCGCTCCCTGGCGCACGGTGTGGCTTGCTGCCGCGGCGCTGGCTGCCCATCCGCCCGCCGTGGGCCTCGCCGGGCTGGTGGGCAGCCAGGATTCGCTGTTTTTTCTGGTATTCCTGGTCCTCAGTCTCCCGGCTACCGTCCTCCTGACCCGCGCCCACGCGCTCGTCCTCTGGGGAGTCTGGCTGGTCGCCCTCAGCACCCCGGCGGTACTTGGGCATTACCCTGATCCCCTGATCAGCTTGCCGCGGTACCTGCTTGCCGCGTTCCCGCTGTTCATTTTTCTGGCGGCCACCCCTCGCCGGACTTTCATCGCCGCTGTCTGTTTTTCCACCCTCCTGGTTCTCAACACCATCGTGTTCTTGAGCGGTGGATGGGTGGCGTAATCCGCGGGCGAACCGTCGTCCCGTGATCCAGGCTGTACCACGATCACCGTCGTCATAAGTGCCGCTTGTGAGCATGTATTCTAGGAGCGTAGGTTGCATGTAGTTCGACAAAGAGGGACTGCGGGTACCGAACCTCCGGCCTCAGCCGGGGGCCCGGAATCTCTGCCTCACTTCCCTCATAGCCGTCGCAGCCCGCCAAACCACCGCGCGACACCGGTAAGATGCTACACTTCCCAGTAGATTGGACAAGACGTGACAACAGAATCCCACACCGTGCCGGTCCCGACACCCGGCCAGCCGCCGCCATCCGAATGCGCCCCAAGCCCCTACCGGTTGCTAATCAGCGATATCGATGGCACCCTTCTCGATTCGTCCGGCGCC
Source organism: Chloroflexota bacterium (assembly GCA_035534995.1). GTDB lineage: Bacteria > Chloroflexota > UBA5177 > JANWHV01 > JANWHV01 > JANWHV01. The sequence goes on from DATLQX010000089.1 coordinate 15,573, forward strand.
CTCCGTGCCACGACCATCGCGGCAACCCAGCGCGCGCGCGCGGCGGGAATCGTGGTCACTCTGGCCACTGGGCGCCGATTCGCCACAACCGTGGACATCCTGACCAATCTCGGTCTCCTGCCGGGAGAAACCGGCGCGGATCCCCATTGTCCCCTCCCGGTCAGCGTCCGCCTGCCGCCGATCGTCCTCCAGGGCGGCGCGGTGGTGGCAAGCACCGACGGTACCACCGTGTTCTACCGAAACCCGCTGGCCCGCGATCAGGCGATGCTCGCCGCCCGCATTCTGATCGATATGGGCTTGCAGCCCATCGTGTACGACGACAGGGTTCACGAGCAACGGCTGTTCACCGGGCCGGATAGCTTCGACAACGCAGCCACCGCCCAATACCTCTCCCGGCACCTCCATACGGTCGAGCGGAGGCCCTACGAGAGCTGGGTTTTGACGGACGACCCGTTACAACTGGCGGTTATTGGACCCCGCGAACCGCTGCGTCAAGCTGCCGCCCGTCTTGCCTCTCCTGGCTGCCGGGTGATTATTTCCGAGAGCGCGGCCCTGGATGCCCATTTCATGGAGGTTTTTCACCAACTGTGCGACAAGGCATCGGCCGCCCTGCATGTGGCGAATCTTCTGGGTTTTGGCCTGGAGGAGACCGTCTGCATTGGTGACAATTGGAACGACGTCGAAATGCTGGCCCGCGCCGGCTGCGGGATCGCGGTCAGCAACGCTCCGGCGGATGTCTTGCCATTCGCCCGCCGCCTCACGGTAAGTAATGACGAGGACGCGGTACGGGTGGTGATGGATCAGCTGTTAGCTGGTGAGGAACCTGGAATCCCTAACCCTCACTACGATCCTGCCCATTTCGACCGCTATCTCGCGACCATCGGCGCGCGTATCCCGTCATGAGACCGACCGGCTCAGCCGCTCAGGAAAAAGCCACCATCACCTCCAGGAGGCCAAACTGGAGCGCGTCGCCCTCGACAAGCGAAGAGGGTTGGCGGGGCACCAACTCAGTCCAGGTCGTTTGACCTTTATGGCGCACCCGAGTGCCGTTCGTGCTTTCCAGGTCGATAATGACCCAGTTGGAGGCCTCGCGACGAATCTCCGCGTGGCGCCGGGAAACGCCGAGATATTCCGCCTCGCCTGAGTCGCAGGCACGAGACAGGTCGAGATACGCGCTTTTGTCGTCCGCCACTCGTGGCGAATCAAGCCCACGACCGATCGTCGCTAAATCTACCTCGCAGCGAAACAAAGTGCCTGTCCGCGTCTCAATCAGCGAGACCGCGCGGGGCACCTGCCGGGTGAGCGGCGCGGGCCGCGGGGTAGGCGGCAGCGGAGCGGGCGATCCGGCCCCGGTCAACGACTCATCCCGGTTGAGGTGCGGCATCGGGACCGTAATTCCCTGAACGGCCTGTTGGGGCTGGGTTGCGTGGGCGGCCGCCACCGCCCAGGCCCGCTGGGCCATATCGGTTCCCCCTTGCAATTCGCCCAGGGTCTGATCGAGTTGGCTCTCAGCTTGGTCAAAGTCTCCATCCCGGATGCTCGCCGCCGCCCCCCCTAACCGCACATCCTGCGCCGCCAGAATGCTCGATAGGGTACGCACTGCCTCGTGCCAGGCCGGATCATCGTAGCCGGGGCCACGCCGCAATCCCATATCGGCCAGCATCTGGCGACCAAGAGAAAATCGTCTCCGTGCTTCCTGAAGCTTGGCCCCAGTCTCAGCCTCGCGCCGGCTCCGCCTGGCTGCTTCCTCGGCCGCGCGCGTACGTTGCAGGTGGTCGGCGCTCGCCTGCTTCGCGGCGGCCACTCGTTGCCCCAGAATCAGGTACGGGGCGAAGAGCGTATCGTAGGAACGCGCCTGATCCAGCAGCCGGCGCCCCTCGCCCCATCGCTGGGGTTGCCCCATATCAGGCACGGTGGCGAGAAACTGCCGGGCATGCAAGACCAGGGCCGGCAAGCGGGCGGCCATGGTGGGCGCCTCGGGGAGACCAAGTTGAAGTGCGGCCGCCACGCTGGATTCAGCCAGCGCGATGTTCCGATCAATCTGCAACAGTGCGTCGGTGAGTGCCTGTTGGCCGCGAGTGAATGGATCGTTCATGGGAGGCGATTAGCGATTGAACCCCGCATAATTGGGAGCTTCCTTGGTGATCACTACTCCGTGTGGGTGACTCTCACGGAGGCCGGCGTTGGTAATACGCACAAAAGATTTGCTCTGCAGCTCGCGGATTGTCGCCGCTCCAGTATAGCCCATTCCGCTTCGCAAGCCGCCAAGTACCTGATAGAGGACCGCCTGGAGGGAGCCCTTGAAGGCCACCCGCCCTTCTATCCCCTCCGGGACCAACTTGCCCACCTGATCCACGTCCTCTTGATGATAGCGGTCGGCGGCCAAGCGGGCCCGCATGGCGCCAATCGACCCCATCCCTCTGTACTCCTTGAAGCGCTCACCATTATAGAGGATGACCTCGCCGGGACTCTCCTCGGTCCCGGCGAGCATGCTCCCCAACATCACGGTGGATGCCCCAGCAGCCAGGGCCTTGACCACGTCGCCGGAGAACTTTATCCCTCCATCGGCGATCACTGGAACATCGTGAGCCGCCGCCGCGTCGGCGCATTCGGCGATGGCGGTGATCTGGGGCATGCCGACACCCGAGATCACTCGGGTGGTGCAAATGGAGCCGGCGCCCACCCCTACCTTGATCGCGTCCACCCCTGCCTGGATCAAGGCTCTGGTCGCGGCGGCGGTGACTACGTTGCCCGCCACGAGCTGAACATCGGGGAATCGCTCCCTCAGACCCGAGGTGGCGCGAACGACCTCTACCGAGTGCCCGTGCGCGGTGTCCAGCACCAGCACGTCCACTCCCGCGCTTACCAGCGCCGCCGCCCGCGCGAATGTGTCCTGGGTGCCGAGCGCGGCCCCGACTAGCAGTCGCCCCTGGCCGTCCTTGGCCGAGTTGGGGAACTGCCGGCGCTTTGAGATGTCCTTCACCGTGATCAGCCCGCGGAGATATCCTGCCTCATCCACAATGGGCAGCTTCTCGATCTTATGTCGATGCAACACCCGCTCCGCCTGATCGAGAGTGGTCCCAATGGAGGCGGTAATCAGGCGCTCCGCGGTCATGACTTCGGCGATTGGACGGTGAAAATCGGTTTCAAACAACAGGTCGCGATTGGTAATGATACCGACCAATCTCCCGTGGGGATCGGTTATCGGGATCCCGGAGATGTGATAACGAGCCATCATCTCGGAAGCATCCGCCAGGGAGCGGTCAGGAGTAAGGGTGATGGGACGCGAGATCATCCCGTTTTCACTCCGCTTCACCAGATCCACCTCGGCTGCCTGGGCGGCGATTTCCATATTTCTATGAATGATCCCAATGCCGCCCTGACGAGCCATGGCGATGGCCAATTCCCCCTCGGTCACGGTATCCATGGCGGCGCTCACCAAAGGCACGTTCAGGCTCAGGGAGCGCGTGAAGCGCGTCCTGACATCCACATCGCGCGGCAGCACCTCGGAGGCGGCGGGTACCAGCAGCACGTCATCAAAGGTTAGACCGTCCCCTTGCACGTTGAGCCCCATCGATATCGCCCCTTTCTCAGCCACGCCGGCGGACTGCCCGCTTCATTGTCGCATTGCCCCGTACCCGCGCGCAAGGCGCCCTCCTCCGGTCTCTCCGCCCACCGGCTCTCCTATTGACGAGCGGACGCGCTCCGCATACAGTGCTTGCAGGGATTCTGGCCATTCTCCCACGGCGCGGTTAAGGAGGGTCCAATGTTGTCCAAGCCCTTCGGTGGGTTGTCGCGCGGCGCACTGGTCGTGGTATTGGTGATCTTGGTGGCCCTGGAAGGCGCTGGCGCCGTCGGCCTGTACCTGGGCAACCACACGGCGAGTGCCAACTCGATCTCCGGTGGTACCGCCACGCCCGGGATGGGAGCACCGGCGACCGCCGCCCCAGACCCCACCACGTACAATGGGCCGCCCATTCTGACCGTCCAGAACTTTCCTCGAACCGTAATTGCCGGCCATTACGAAACCTTCTCCGTGCGCTTACGAGGACTAGCCCATGTGTTGCTGACCTACAGGATTGGCTATCCGGATGGTTCCACGGACGCGGTAAAGGTGTTGACCGACAGCACTGGATACTCCAAGCATTCCTTTCTGATCACCTACAACCTTGGGGCCAGCCACCGAGCCCCAATCACCATCGGCGTTTCTTACTCGCAAAAACTGCAAGCCTACACGCGGTTCGCGGTGCAGGCACCGGATCCGACCAAGACCACCAAACCCTGACCGCCGGTTAGACTTGCTCGAAATGGGCCACATCCAGGACGAATATCGTGGCCCCGCCTAACTGGACATCCACGGGATTCGGCATGTAGAACTCGCCCGGCTCCATCATCGGCGGCAGCGGATTGATATATTGGGTGCGGGTTCGGCAACTGCGGCGAACCACCGCGATCACGTCGCCCACTTTCTCGTCCGGCGCTCCCACCAAAATGGTCGCGTTTCCCTGGCGGAGGAAGCCGCCATGGGACTGGTATCGGGTGCTGCGATAACCTTCCTTGGTCAGCGCGGTGACCAAACCACCGGCATCCTCGTTCTGCACGATGCAAAACAGCATTTTCATCTCAGGCGACCTCTCCTCGCGTAGCCGCTCCGCGCCCTACTCACTCTCGCGGATCCCGGCGATCTCGGCCGGAAGGCCCGCTACCAGCGCGTCTCGCACGCGATCACGAGTCATACTAGCATCAATCACGCGCCAGCGGCGCGGATCATCGCGGGCAAGGCACAGAAATCCCTCACGCACTCGCTGATGGAAATCCAGACGGCGAGCGTCCATCCCATTCCAGGCCCCGTCCGCCGCCCGGCGGCGCAGCCCGACCTCCGCCGGCACATCCAGCAAGAACGTGAGGTCCGGGGTCAGCCCTCCCGTGGCCAAGCGATTCACCGCGCGTACCTCATCCAACGGCAGACCTTCGCCACAGCCTTGATAGGCCAGGGTGGAATCCGTATGGCGATCGCATATGACGAGCTGTCCCGCTGCCAGGGCCGGACGTATCACCTCTCGGACCAACTCCACCCGCGAGGCGGAGAAAAGCAGGAGAGCGGCCAGGGGAGATGGCGTGTCCTCCGCCAACACCAGGGCCCGCACCCGCTCCCCGAGCGCCGTGCCTCCTGGCTCGCGAGTCACCGTCACCAAGTGGCCGCGAGCGGTCAGCCATTCGCCCAGCCACCGCGCGCTCTCGGACTTTCCTCCCCCTTCTGGGCCCTCGACGGTTATAAACACGGCCCGTTCCTCCCAAGGGCGGACCCCGAGGACCGCGGGTAGCGCACCGCTACACCGACTCCATTCCTGGCGGTAGGATGCGGACTCGACGCAGTGGCTCCCGCCCCGAACTGCGGGAGCCAAGATTATATCGCTCGGCTAACCGATGCTGCATCCGGCGGATATAGGGGTTTTGCGGATTGAGATCGATAGCCGCACTCCCTTCCATCACCTGGTTAATCGCATCCTCGGCTTCTTGCAGGGCCTGCGCCTGATTATCCATCCCATGCGGCGTCCCGCTTGGCGGCTCCATGTTATACATCCCCGCCAGGGCGGTCAGCATCTGCGAGCCGGTATTGTTCTTTAAGACATAGATGGGGGTGCCGGCTGCCTCCGCGTCACGGAGAATCTGCGGCTTCCGGCGGAAATACGGCTTGAGCGTGACCACCAAGTTGGCATCAACCGGTTCCCTGACCAGGCTGACTGGCAGCCGCAGCTCCTTGGCGGCCTGTTCCAGCTTAGGCCGGCTGACCCCGAAGGGATAGATCCGCAAAGGCTGCACCCCGTTCGCGTCCGTAACGCGAACCGGCAGTCCCGAGGTATTCGGAGCGAGTGCGACCAATCCCTTACCGCGGGGCAATCTCTCGGGTTCACCCTGGCGCGGCATATGGTCGCGCATGGCGATCGTTCCATCGTCGGCTCTGGTCCGTACCTGGGCGCTGACCGGCCGACCAAGGAGCATTGCATCCACCACCCCCGCCACGTCATTATGCACCGTGACGTGATACCAGTCCTGGATCTCCACCACTACGTCGAAGGTAGGTGGGGCTTTGCGCTCCAACACCGACTTCTGGGTACCGCGACGACGGGCCTCCTCGTCTCCCAGGGTGACAGTCTGAATGCCGCCGACTAGGTCGCTCAGGGTGGGGTTCTGCATCAGGTTTTCGAGGGTGTTTCCGTGCGCGGTGCCCACGAGCTGCACCCCCCGTTCGGCGATGGTGCGGGCCGCCTGGGCCTCCAATTCGGTCCCGATCTCGTCGATCACGATCACTTCGGGCATGTGGTTTTCCACTGCCTCGATCATAACCGCGTGCTGGCTGGCCGGGGTAGCCACCTGCATACGCCGGGAGAAGCCGATCCCTGGATGGGGAATATCACCATCTCCGGCGATCTCATTCGATGTGTCGACGATCACTACGCGCTTGTGAAATTCGTCAGCGAGCACGCGCGCCACCTCGCGCAGCATCGTGGTCTTTCCCACTCCGGGGCGGCCAAGGAGGAGCATGCTTTGTCCGGACTCCACGATGTCACGGATGATCGCGATCGTCCCATAGACGGCGCGGCCAACTCGACAGGTGAGGCCGACTACCCGGCCCTTGCGATTCCGGATGGCGGAGATCCGATGCAGCGTCCGCCCGATCCCGGCCCGATTATCATCACCGAAATCGCCAATGCGCCCCACCACATACTCAATGTCTTCCGACGACACGCTCAACCCGGTGAGCCGGCGTTCTCCCCCGCGGAAGCGAACCGAGGGTTCACGCCCCAGGTCCATAACAATCTCCAGCAGGTCTCCTTGATCCTCCATGGCGTCTACCGCTTGCGCGATCCCCGCCGGTAAGCACCGCATCAGTGCTTGTAGATCATCCGTAATTACTCGCTCCGTCATCTCGATCATAGTGGTGCTGTGCTTCCCTACTCGACGCCATTCGTTGGTGTACTTCCTTCACCCCACCGCGCCGATACTGCGAAAGTTCTAGCCCTAGCCCCTGAGCACGCAGGGCGGCAACCAGCAACTGGCGCTCGGTTACCCATGCCACAGTGTGGCGCACAAGCAATATCTCCCGCAGAATTGGCTCGAATCCAGCCTCCTCCAGTGTAGCCGAGATACGGCCATCGTACTCACGAACTCTGCATATCGTCGCGCAATTTACGTCCAGCCCAAGATGTTCCGCCGCGAAACGCAACATCTCCGGCACGCGGGTCGCCGCTTCGGAACCAGCTAACACCTCAAGCAATTGGGCTCGTGAGTCATACGCGGGCCGCCATCGCAGCCAGGCTTGCAGATTCCCCATCTCCCCCACCACCACCTCGTGGACCGGCCGCCAACGTCGGACAAGACGGGTTGGGATACGATCCACTGGAGACCACTCCTTGAGACTCCGGCTCTCCGAATGTCGGACCAGGGCCGGGGTGGTGGCGCAGTAGAGGGAAAAGATATCCCAGGCATCCCGGGGATCGCGAACCCTTACGTCTGGTCGGGGGTGCGGCGCCGAGTCGATCGCCGTACAGGGCAGACCGCGGAGGGTTATTTCGGTCGAGAATGGGCGGAACGAATGTTCCGCCATGAGGGCGAGACTGTCGCTATCCTCCGGCAAGCGCGCGAAGGTTCTCAAGGCGCCGCGCTCCGCCATATCGGTACAGATGCGTTCCACCAAGTCGGCACAGCCCTGTCCCCGGTGTTCGGGATCTTGAGATCGGCAGGACAGGCGCACGATATCCCACGACTCACGGCCCGGTCTGGCCCTTGCCTGGATAAAGCCGCGGGTCCGATTAGCCCCGCCCAGAAGGAGGGTATGGGAACGCGCGCCGATTCCCCGCCAGTGCGAAATCGCCGTGAGGGTGAGCGCCGAGGGCACGTTTGAGGCAACGGGCGGAGCCAGCACGGTGGCCGGCCCAATCCGCGAAAGCGTACGTACAGTGGGAAAGTCGGAAAGGCGAGCAGGGCGTACATTCATCACTGTTATACTATACGCTTTCCCGTTAACCCGCATGGGTACATCTCCGTCCGTAGAAATGAGAAGTATATGGCGACGGCTCAACCCGCTCTCTTGGTCGCCCAATCCGGCGGGCCCACGCCGGTCATGAATGCCAGCCTGGCCGGAGTGGTAGAACAAGCGAATCTGTCCGGTATCCCGCGGGTGCTGGGCGCCCGCTACGGTATTCAGGGCGTGCTCCAACGCGACCTGATTGACCTCAAGGCGCAGCCGACTGCCGTATGGTCCCGCCTCCGTCGCACGCCTTCGGCCGCCCTTGGCTCCTGCCGGCGCAAGTTGAGCGCCGAGGACCGCCAATCCGTCCTGGACACCTTGATCGAGTTGCAAGTGCGCTATTTCCTCTACATAGGGGGCAACGATTCGGCCGACACCGCAATGGCCCTCGATCGGACGGCCAGGGCAGCCGGGTATGACCTCCGCGTGGTCTCTATCCCAAAAACCATCGACAATGACCTTCCTGGCACGGACCATTGTCCCGGCTATGGCAGTGCCGCCCGGTTCATTGCCCAAAGCACCCAGGACGCCGGTCTCGACACCGAGGCCATGCGGCTCTCCGATCCGATCAAGCTGATCGAGGTGATGGGCCGCGACGCGGGTTGGCTGGTCGCGGCGGCCACTCTGGGAAAGCTGGACGAGGCGCACGCTCCCCATCTGATTTGCGTGCCGGAGCGCCCGCTCGACATTGACGCCTTTCTCGGCGCGGTCGAATCGACCTACCGCCGTTACGGCTTCGCGGTCGCGGTGGTCGCGGAAACCATCCGCGACCGCGAGGGCCGGCCCCTGGGCACCGCGAATGAGGTGCTTGCCGCCGATGCCTTTGGCCATCTCAACCTGGCCGGAGGCGCGGCCACTCTGACAGCGCTCATTGGACGCCGGCTGGGGATTCGGGCCCGATTCGATAAGCCAGGCACTCTGCAACGCATGTCCATGGCCCTCGCCTCGCCGGTCGATCTGGACGAGGCGTATAGCGCCGGCGGGCGGGCGGTTCTCTACGCCGTGGAAGGGCGGAGCGGCTGCATGGTTGCCTTTACCAGAGCCGTCGGCGGTCCTTATCACTGCGAGATGACGGCGGTGGATCTGGGGCTGGTCGCGAACCAACAGCGGATCCTCCCGGCTGATTTTCTTGACAGCGGTCCGTTCTCGATTAGCCCTCGGTTCCAGGACTACGCCCTACCACTGATCGGCGGCCCAATCGAAGCATATCCCCGGCTCCTGTAGCTGAAGCGTTTGCGCCGGACTTTCGTGGCCAAGTACAATGGAGTCGGAGTGCGAGGGGTTTTGGTTCGCGGCCCAGGCGACCTGGGCGGAGGCCCGTTGCTGAAGGAGTGACGCCGGTGAACGTGTATGACCAGTTGCACGAGATCCGCGATGAACTAGAGCGGCTCGGCGCTAAAGCGGAGACGATCACGGTGATCGATCGGATCATCGATCAAGCGGAACCGGAACGGGACAATCCACTCTCGATTACCCAGTCCATGATGGTGCGCCATCTATTGCGCCAACGGGACGTGCTCAATAATGAGTCCGTGCGCATGGATGTCCTTGCGCTGGCCGGCGATCTCGACGAACGACGGCCACAGCGGCGCGACGAAGACGTACCTGATGCCACCGCGGATCGTGATACGCGCCCCCAGCATACCCGCGCCTTCTACAAGAAGCAGAAAGACAAGCAACGGCCGTAAAGCCTGGGCGGCGCGTGAAGGGCCGCATCGTGCGGCCCTTGCTGTCCCGGTACTATTTGGACCCGCCTGCCGCCGGCGTGGACGCGGCTGAAGCGGGGGCGGCAGGGGTGGCCGTGGGAGTCGATGCCGACCCATCCGCCTTGCTCTTGGCGGCAGTCGCTTCGCCGCCGGATCCGTTGGCGGCGGGCTTTGGCTCTCCACTCGAACCATTCCCCTCGGCCTTCCGTTCACCGGCGGGAACGCTGCCCTGCGGCGTGCTGCGAGAATCCGTCTTGTAAAAGCCTGACCCCTTGAACACAATGCCCACCGGGAAGAGCACGCGGCGGATTGCTCCTCCGCACTCGGGGCATGTCGTGAGCGACGCATCGCGGATTCCCTGGCGAATCTCGAAACGATGCGCGCACGTGGCACAGGCGTACTCGTATAACGGCATGTAAACCTCCAGAGACATAAGGCTTGCTAGGGGACACACGGCCCAGCCCAACATCTATATTGTAAAGTAGAAATGCCCTTCGTGCAAAAGACCTTTCTTGAGCCGGTGATTCACCTCTTTGGCGCGGGCCCGCACCTGAGTGGCCCGATAGCGCGTCAGTGCGCGGCGCCTCCAACGCACGGGTCACCGTCCCGAGCGTCCGCGGCTCCTCTGGTTGTGCCCGTGTCCGTACTGGTCAGCACGCACGCCCCCACCGTCTACTTATGCACATCGAGTCCGGCCCGGCATCAAGGAAAGGGACCGGTCCTCCTCAGCCGGCGGAGGTGTTGAGCGTCAGGCTGTTGTTCCAGTAGCGCGGCAAGGTAAGGAAGGCGATGACCAGCGGCACCACCGAGATCAACGCGCCGGTGATCACCTGCACGTAGGTCACGGTGTTGGCGCCAGGCTGCGTGGTCAGGCCATTGCAAAAGGCCAGCTCCACGAAGAGCGGGAAGTAGTTGGTATCGGTCAGCACCACATAGGGCGGGAAGTAGTTATTCCAGGTGCCGACGAAGGCGAACAACAACACCGTGATCAGGCCTGGAGTGGTCATGCGGAGCACGATGCGGAAGAAGATGCTCACTTCGTTCGCGCCATCGATCCGGGCAGCATGCAGCATAGCATCGGAAACCGATCCCGCCGTGTAGATGCGCATCAGATAGACGCCGAATGGGCTGACCAGGCTGGGCAGGATCACCGCCCAGTAGGTTTTGCTGAGGCTGACGTGCGCGAATCCCAGGTTGATGTCGCTCATAATCAGGAAGAGCGGCAGAGCCAGCGCGGTGAGCGGCACCATGAGCGAGCCGAGGATAGAGAGGAAGATCACCTCCTGGCGGCGTTCGCCGGGCGGGCGGGAGTCGATCCCGGCTTTCAGGGCCGACAAGCCTCGGTCGATGCGGTGGTGGATCTGTTTCTCCGCGGGGCCGGATCGGCAACTAACCCGGAAATGGGATAGCTGCACGGTGAATGAGCCCGCCAGTCGCGGATCTTCAGGGATAACCTATCCGGATAGTTAGATACATTGAGAAGAGGAGCGCGGACATGGAAGAGCACCCACAAGGCACGCCGGGAGGATTTCGTCTGCTTGAGCGCTTCACCGACCGGCTGATCACCAAGCGCGGGACCGCGATTGCCCTGGCGCTCTGGCTGTTGGCGGCGATCGCGGTCACTGTGACGGCGACCCGCCTGCCGGCACCCACGACCACCAATCCGAGCCTCCCGGCCTCGACGGAGGCCAGCCGAGCGGACGCCGCGGTCCGGCATGCTTTCGGCGTGCATGGCTCAACTGCCTTGGTGGTCTTCGCCCGGCGCGGTGGCCTCACCGCCGCGGATCGCGCGAAGGTACGTGCCTTGGTGACCTGGCTTCACTCGCCTGCCGCCCCCAAAGCCATCGCCGCCGTCGTGGATCCCTTCGCGGGCGGCCCAGCGGCAAGGGGCCTGCTCTCGCGTGACGGTTCGGTGGCGATGGTGAGCGCGACGATCGGCGCCGACGATCCAAGCACCGCCGTGGATGCGATCCGGCACCGAACCGGCACCGGCGCCGGCGGCCTCCAGATTCGCCTCACTGGACCCGCCGGGATCGCCACTGACGCGGGCGCGATTTTCACCAAGGGCAATGTGAATCTTGAGCTGCTGACCGTCCTGATCGTGCTGGCGTTACTGGGGATCGTCTATCGCTCGCCCCTGCTAGCGATCACCCCAGTCATCGCGGTCGGTTGGGCCTATGGCATCGCGCGGTCGCTCCTGACCATCGGTGAGCATCTGGCCGGCATCGCGCTGAACGGGGAGGCCGTCGGGCTGGTGACCGTCTTACTCTTCGGAGCCGGCACCGATTATACGCTGTTCATCATTTCGCGCTACCGGGCGGAACTTACTCGCCATGCCGACCCCTACGCCGCCATGCGCGCCGCGCTGCACGGGATCGCCGAAGTAATCCTGGCGAGCGGCGGCGTGGTGCTGCTGGCAACCCTGAGCCTGCTGTTGGCCCACTACGGCACCTACCATGACTTCGGGGTGGCGCTCTCCACCAGTATCGCGGTGATTCTGGTGGCCGGTCTGACCTTGATTCCCTCCTTGCTGGCGCTCCTCGGCCGGGCCGCCTTCTGGCCGCTCATTCCCCATGTCGGAGACCAAGAGCCACGCCACATACGTCTCTGGGAGACCGTGGGGGCGTTCGTCTCCCGCCGTCCCGTGGTCGCGGTCGTCGCCCCGATGGTGGTGCTCGGTGGGTTGGCGATCGGCATTACCGGCTACCAGGAGCGCTTCGACTTCCTTCAGGGTTTCCTCAAACCCACGCCCTCGGCTCAGGGGTATGATCTGATCCAGGCCGCCTTCGGCGCCGGGGCGCTGGCCCCAACCCAAGTCGTGGTCATCCCGGCGCCAGGCGTGGGCACCCAGGTGGCGGCGCAGGCGGTGCGGCGGACTCTGGCCGCCGGACCAGGGGTGGCGGCGATGGTGCCCGCCGGTGTTTCACCGGATGGGCGGACGGCCCTGCTCACCCTGACGTTCGCGGGCGATCCCTATGCCGGCCCCACGATCGACCGTATCCCCAGTCTCCGTACTCAGGCACGGACAGCCCTGGCCACCGCCGGTGGGGGACAGGTGTTGGTCGGAGGCGCGACCGCGACCGCCTTCGACGCGCGCACGCTCTCCGACCGCGACACCCGAGTGGTGGTGATCGCCGTCCTGGTGATCATCGCCCTAGTGCTTGGACTGCTCCTGCGGTCGGCCCTGGCCCCGCTGTACTTGTTGCCGATTAACGCGCTCAGCTACGGGGCGGCCTTTGGCCTGACGGTCCTGATCAATCGCACGCTCCTGGGGAGTCCTACAATCGGCTCGCAATTCGCGCTCGACCTGTTCGTGTTCCTCAGCGCCCTGGGGGCTGACTATAACATCTTTCTCCTCAGTCGGGTACGGGAGGAAGCCCGCGCGCTGCCCATGGCCGAGGCGATCCGGCGCGCGGTAGCGGCAACCGGCGGCGTCATCACGAGCGCGGGGGTGATTCTGGCCGGTACCTTCGCGGTGCTGGCGGTGCTGCCGATCCGGGATACGGCCGAGCTAGGGATCGGCGTGGCGCTGGGAGTGCTGCTGGATACCTTCCTGGTACGGGCGCTGCTGGTGCCGGGGGCTACTTTGCTGCTCAAGGGTGCCGTTTGGTGGCCCATGCGGATGGCGGCATCCGGCCCGCGACCACTCTCCTGAAACAGCCCGGGGTAGAGGGCTTGATCACCACCGGCGTACTGGCCTCGTCTACACCACGGTATCGTCGGGGAGCCGTGCGGCGTCGCATGCGTCGCTACGCTGCCTCCTGTTCGGCCCCGCCCTCGTCTCGCTGTTCGAGCACTGCGATTGGTGGTTGCCGGAATCGCCGACCCGGTTCTTGCGCGCTCCCGCATCCTCGGGGAGGCGTGCTGTGCGTGGGGCAGCCACCGCTTGAGGCGAGGGCGAGGGAACAGCGGCGTAATCGCCACATAAGGTTATGCGGGGACACGCAGGAGCGTACGTAGCCGGTGCTGGCCCAGACGATCAATACGCGGACGCTTCCCTTGATTCTCGCGTAGGTTTCCAGAAGGAGAGTCTTTTAAGCCCCGGTTGGCGCGCGCGGAAACGGCGTGGGTGCTATACTTTGGCAGATGCGACAGGCGCGCAAGGAGAGGTTCGGACGATGGTTCCTATGGTAAACCTGATCACCGGTGCTCCGTTACTCCTGGCCGGGATAGGGATCGGCAATCAGTCGCTCAGCGACATCATCAATACGATCCTGGCTATCCTGATTGCCATTGATGTCCACGAACTGGGACACGCGTTGACAGCGGATCGGCTCGGTGACGATACGCCGCGGCTTTCGGGACATATTTCCCTGAATCCGTTCCGGCATATGGATCAGTTTGGGATCATCATGCTGTTCATCACCTCGATTGGCGGCACTGCCTTTACCTACGGCTTTACGCCGATCAATGAGGATGTCTTACGCCGGCGCACCAAGTTCGGGCCGGCCATTGTCACCATAGCCGGGCCGTTAATGAACCTCATCCTGGCCGCTCTAGTTGCGCTCGCCCTGGCCAAAGCCACGGGAGTGGCGAGCGATGGTTCCGGAGCCCCGGCGATTGGCGGTAATACGAGCCTATTCGACTTCGCGCTGAGGCTGTTCACGATCAATACATTCCTGTTCGTCTTCAATCTGGTGCCGTTCCCGCCCCTTGATGGCTGGAAGCTGGTAGCCGAGTTCTTGACTCCCAAGGCCCGCTACGACTTGCGTCAGGTCGTGCAGTATGGTCCGATGATCATTCTGGTTCTGCTGTTCTTTGAACCGCAGATTCACTTTTTCAGCAACGTGATTTTCCCCATTACGAGCGGTATCGAAAGTCAGCTGCTGCAGTTTTGGGGGGCGCCCTTCCAAATTGCCTGATTCTCCCTCGCGGTGTCACACCGAGCAAAGACGAGAGCCCCGAGCTTGTTATGGTCGGGGCTCTCGTCTTTGCTCTCAGGGAAAAATGTGCTTAGCGCTTCGTGTATTGCGGCGCCTTACGGGCTCGCTTGAGTCCGTACTTTTTCCGCTCCTTGACCCGGGGATCGCGGGTCAGGAACCCTTTCCGGCGCATGGCGGGGCGCATTCCCTCGTCCATCCGCACGAGCGCGCGGGCGATTCCGTGGCGAATCGCCCCAGCCTGGCCGGCGTGACCACCGCCGACTACCTTCACGATCACCGTGAACGGGGTGGACAGGGCGGCTTCCACCAGGGGCTGGCGCACCATCGCCTCCAGAGTACCCCGGCCAAAGTACTCGGCTACTGGCTTCCCATTCACCGTCACTCGACCGTCACCCTGCAACAGCCGTACCCGCGCCACCGCGCACTTGCGGCGACCGAGCCCGTAGAAATACGTCGCGTCAGCCATTCAGTACTTCTCTCCTACTCTCTCACCCGCCGCGTGCCGCGGCCCGCGTCAAGTACCTGGACGATGTCCACCGGTGTCTGGCCCTCATGGGGATGAGTGTCCCCAGTATAGATACGCATCTTCTTCAGCATGGCGTCCCCAAGTTTGGTCCGCGGCAGCATCCCGCGCACCGCCGCCTCGATAACTCGCTCGGGATGAGTCTCCATCATGCGCTGCATAGTGGTTTCACGCAGGCCGCCGGGGTAGCCTGAGTGCCGATAATACCTTTTCGTGCTCAGCCGTTTGCCGGTTACGGCAATCTTGTCGGCGTTCAGCACGATCACATGGTCGCCATTATCGAGATAGGGGGTAAAGTTCGCCTTGTGCTTGCCCCGCAAGATGTAGGCGATGTCCGATGCCGCCCGGCCCAGAACCTTGCCGGCGACATCAATGGTGTACCACTTTCGGTCGATTTCAGATACTTTCACCGCTGGGGTGGACATGCTCGACTCCTCAACCACTCACTCGGATCCGGGCGCCCCGGCCGGCTTGAACTAATAGCGCACCCGTACAAGATACAGGCCATGCGCCGGAGCCGCCGGGCCGGCCGCGAACGACCGATCGCCGCGCAGCAACGCGGCTATCGCGGGAATCGGCAATGACCCACTGCCGACCCGCAATAAGGTGCCAACCAGCATCCTCACCATATGGCGCAAGAATGCATCAGCCACAAAGTAAAACAAAACAAACCGGCGCACCCGGCGGCACGCGGCCAGCAGCAGTGTCCGCTCCGTGCCGCCCCGCCGGCTTACCGGATTGCCGTTTGGATCTGGCGCCGTATGCTCCATCGGCGAACCAAAAGCGGCAAAATCATGATGGCCGTGAAGATCGGCCGCCGCCGCCGCCATCCCATCCACCGCCAGCGGTTGTGGGACATGATGCACCCTCTTGGCAAGCAAGGGAGACGAGACCTCTCCGTTGTCCACCACATACCGGTACTCACGGCTAATCGCGCTATAGCGGGCATGGAAATCATCGGCCGCTTCCACCAGTCCAGATACCGACACCTCCACCGGCAGGAGGGCGTTTACCGCCCGCTGGAGTGTCGCGGCGGAAAGCGACGTGTCACAGGTAAAGTGGATGACCTGGCCTAACGCATGCACCCCGGTGTCGGTCCGTCCCGCCGCGACCACACTGATAGCCTTCCCCGTCACGCGGGCAAGCGCGGACTCCACCGCGCCCTGCACGGTCATCCGACCAGGCTGGCGCTGCCAGCCGGCGAAGGCGGTCCCATCATATTGCGCGACGCAGCGGAACTTGGTAGTCATTCCACTAATTCAAACACAGCCATGGGCGCCGCGTCGCCGAAGCGAGGCCCCAGTTTGACAATCCGAGTGTACCCACCGGGGCGGCCGGCCATCCGGGGCCCAATCTCCTTGAAGAGGCGATCCACGGCCTCCTTATTGGGGAGGTCTTGCATGGCAAGGCGGCGGTGGTGGACCGTGGGCTGCCGCGCCAGGGTAATGAGCTTTTCCACGTAGCCGCGGACCGCCTTGGCCTTGGCCTCGGTAGTAGTGATACGGTCGTGAAGAAAGATCGCGCCGGCAATCCCTCGATAGAGGGCCACCCGCTGGTTGGTCGGGCGGCCAAACTTCTTCCCAGAACGTTCGTGTCTCATCCCTCGTCATCCTCGTCCGTGTCTTCAAGCGGGCCGCTGGTGCCAAAGGAGCGCAGCAAGGCGCTGTTAGCCGCCTCGACATCCAGACCAGTAACGGTCAGGCGATCCCGCAGCTCGTCGAGCGACTTCTTACCGAAGTTTCGCACCGCCAGCAACTCATCCTCGGACATATCCAGAACTTCGCCGACCCGAGCAATATTCGCCCGCTTGAGCGAGTTGTAGGCCCTTGGGGTCAGTTCCAGCTTCTCAATCGGCATTTCGGCAATGTGCGCCGGAACGGATGTACCCGCCGCCACCTTGCCGTCCTCGGCGAACACCGCCTTACCAAATTCGGCTACCTGCTGGAAATGTTGCCGCAGGATCTCGGCACTCTGGGTCAGGGCATCCGTGGGAGACATCGTGCCATCGGTCCAAATTTCGAGCACCAGGCGCTCGAAGTTGGTCATGGGACCCACGCGCTTCCGCTCGATCACGTAGTTCACCCGCCGAATCGGGCTGAAAACCGCATCGATGGGAATGGTCCCGATATCGAGATTTTCATGCTGATCGACGGGCAGGTAGTGCTTACCACGCTCGACGATCATCTCCATGGTCAGATTAGCGGCATCGGCATCGAGGGTGGCCAGATATTGCTCTGGATTCACGACTTCGATACTGCTTGGGACTTGCAGATCGCCGGCGAAGACCTCGCGAGTGCCCTGTACCTCCAGGCGGATGGTCTCTGGCTGCTCGTTATACGACTTCAGGCGAATCTTTTTCAGATTCAACACCAGCTCGGTAACATCCTCGCGCACGTGCGGAATGTCAGAGAACTCGTGCCGAATGCCGTCAATTTTAACCGAGGTGATCGCGGCGCCGGGCAAGGAAGACAGCAGGATACGGCGGAGGGCAACGCCCAACGTCACGCCATAGCCTTCCTCAAGCGGCTCGATCTCGTAACGGCCATGGGTCGCCGAGACCTTGGTTGCCTCAATACGGAACGGTGAAGGGGCTGAATATCCATCCAACAAGGGGGCTGCCCTCCCTGGATCACTGGGGGCCGTATCGGCCCAATTTCCATGAAGAATCAATGACAGAGCCCACCCTTAGACACGGCGCGAGTAATACTCAACAATCAACTGCTCCCGCACCGCCTGCTCGCAGTCCTGGCGTTCTGGGACCGTCAGTACGGCGCCCGACATGCCGTCGCCCTGGAGGCTAAGCCACTGAGGGACGGGCCTCTGGCGCTGCGTCGCGGCCAGATCTTTGAAATAGGTTATGGGGCGGCTGCGGTCGCGTACCTTGATCGTGTCGCCTACCCGCACCCGATACGAGGCGATATTGGTCTTTACCCCATTCACGTCGAAATGCCCGTGCGTCACCAGTTGGCGTGCCTGCTCACGATTGACCGCCAAGCCAAGTCGGAACACCACGTTATCAAGCCGCAACTCGAGGAAGCGCAGCAAGGTCTCGCCGGTCATCCCGGTTCGCCTGCTTGCCTCGCCGAACGTCTTGCGGAATTGCCGCTCCAGCACACCGTAAATGCGGCGTGCTTTTTGCTTCTCACGCAATTGCAAGCCGTACTCAGACGGTTTTCGACGACGCTGCTGATGCGGTCCTGGCGGCGTGGGGCGCCGCTCGAAAGCGCACTTCTTGGTCATACAACGCTCGCCCTTGAGGAAAAGCTTCATTCCCTCCCGGCGACACAATTTGCAATCAGGGCCTGTATATCGTGCCATACTTCCTCTCTCTGGCCTACACGCGGCGCCGCTTGGGCGGTCGGCAACCATTGTGCGGGATTGGCGTCACGTCGGTAATGGAGTTCACGCTCAGGCCCGCTTGCTGCAAGGCCCGAATGGCGGACTCACGACCAGAACCTGGTCCCTTGACATAGACATCGACCTGCCGCATGCCATGCTCCAGCGCCTTGCGAGCGGCGACATCGGCGCTCATCTGCGCCGCGTAGGGAGTACTCTTCCGGCTGCCGGTAAACCCGGCCGCGCCGGCGCTGCCCCAGCACACGACCGCTCCCGTTGGGTCGGTAATGGTCACGATGGTGTTATTGAACGTGGAGTGGATGTGGGCCTGGCCGAGCGGCACATTCTTCCGCTCACGACGCCGCCCACGCGCCGGCGCCTTCCGCTTCCCTCCGGTGGTCTTGGCATCCGCCATGGTGTTCCCTCCTGGCGTACGGCTCCCCGCCGCACTCCGTCCGCGCGCCCTATGAGCGCCCCTACACCCCTACGGTTCATCCCCCGCTTGGGGGAGTGAAACTACTTTTTGGCCTTCCGGCGCGCGCCAACCGTCTTCTTCGCTCCACGCAGTGTGCGAGCGTTGGTTCGGGTGCGCTGTCCCCGGAGCGGCAACTTCCGCCGATGGCGAACGCCCCGATAACTGCCGATCTCCTGTAAACGCTTAATGTTCAGGGCAATCTCGCGGCGGAGATCCCCCTCGACCCGGAAATTGCGGTCGATATACTCGCGTAGTCGGTTCACCTCTTCCTCGGTGAGATCCTTGACGCGGGTATTGGGATTGACCCCTGCCCCAGCCAGTACCTTTTGGCTGGTGGTAAGGCCAATGCCGAAGATGTATGTGAGCGATATCACGACGCGCTTGTCGCGCGGGATATCAACGCCGGCGAGACGAGCCAACTACTTCCTCCTCCTCCTACCAACAAGGGGCCGTTGCCACGTCACGCGCGGCTAGCCCTGCCGTTGCTTGTGCTTCACATCCGAGCAGATCACCATCACCACGCCGTGGCGACGAATGACCTTGCACTTTGGACACCGTTTCTTCACCGAAGGGCGAACCTTCATGGTATTGCTCCCTGTTTCAAGACGCGACTGTTGAGTATATCATACATGTCGTATCGCTGTCTCCATCTGCCGGGTAAGCGGAGGATTGCCGGCCCAGACGCTCGCCGGGTTACCGGGAAGGGTGAGGATCCGGGGTCCGTCCGCCGTAACGGCGACGGTATGCTCGAAGTGCGCCGCGGCTTTCCGGTCTCGTGTCACGATCGTCCACTTGTCGGGGAGAGTTTTGTTGTCCGGCCGACCTATACTTACCATGGGCTCGATAGTGAATACGGTACCCGCCCGCAGAACCGGACCCCGATTGTTCTGGCGGAAGTTCGGCACCTGTGGCGCCTCCCACATCTGCCGCCCAATCCCGTGCCCGACCAGATTACGCATGACGTTCAGATGACGGCGCTCCACGAATTCCTGGATGGCCGCCGAAATGTCGTGGAGATGCCTGCCCACGGTCGCAAGACTGATCCCCAGTGCCAGAGCCTGCTCGGTGGTTTCAAGCAGGTGCCGAGCCTGGGTGGTCAGGGTGCCAATCCCCACCGTGATCGCCGCGTCCGCGTGGTAACCTTGACGAATGGCGGCAATATCCAGGCTCACCACGTCTCCTTGCTTGAGAACCCGGTTCCCAGGGATCCCATGCACGATCTGCTCATTGATCGATACACATACCACCCCGAAATCAAAGCCGACCTGGCGGTAGCTCGTCACCGCGCCCCCAGCCTGGAGCGACTCCTCGGCCAGGGCGTTCAAGGCCGCGGTGGTGACTCCCTCCCTTGCGTGCTCCTTCAGCAGCACCAGCGTGTCGGCAACGACGCGGCCCGCTGCCTGCATGAGGTCGAGCTCACGCGCCGATTTGAGGCGAATCTCATTGGTGAGCAACGACACGCTCCCGCAAGGCCGCGAACACGGAATCCATGTCCTGCTCCCCATCCACGAGGTCTACCAAACCGCGTCCCTGGTAGTATTCGATCATCGGCTTGGTTTCCTGGCGGTAAATACTCAGGCGCTCCTGCAGCGTGGCAATCTTGTCGTCCGAACGGACGTAGAGCGCTTGCCCGCAGCGGTCGCAGACGCCCGGTACGATAGGCGGCGCGTACCGCAAGTTATAGACCTTCCCGCAGTTCGCGCAACTAATCCTGTCCATCATTCGATGAAGTACCGTGTCCTCGCTGACCATCAACATAAGCACCAGATCGATCTTGCGCCCAAGTCCCCTGGTCGTGAATGCCTCGTCCAGGGCCCGTGCTTGAGGGAGGGTCCGCGGGTAGCCGTCCAGCACCACGCCGGCCGCGCAATCAGGCCGCCGGATCCGTTCGAGAATCATGCTGGTTGTCAGTTCGTCGGGAACCAACATTCCTTGGTCCAGAAAGGTTTGCGCCCGCAAACCGAGTGGGGTTCCCGCCCGGAGTTCCGCCCGGAAGAAGTCCCCGGACGCTACGTGCGGCACGCCAAGCCAGCGGCTCAGTTGGTCCGCCTGCGTACCCTTCCCGGCACCAGGCGGACCGACGACGACGACATTCATAGGTGACCTCGGATGCTCCGGAGCGTCCTTGCTTGCCGAGAACGTGAGTGAGGTCTCGGGCAATTCCAATTCGACCAGGGACATCGTGCTTGCCCTTCGGCTTCATACGTCAACGGATGAAGCTCTGATAGTTCCGCATCATCAACTGGGCTTCAAGCTGCTTCATCGTATCCAGCACCACCGCGACCACGATCAGCAGCGCCGTGCTGCTCAGGGTGAAGGTATTGGCGGAGGTGAAGGGCCGAGCAAGAAACGGCATGGTCGCGATCACTGCCAGGAACAGGGCCCCTGCCAGGGTAATCCGGTTGAGGACGCGGTTCAGATAATCCTCGGTATGCTTGCCGGGACGGTAGCCGGGAATGAAGCCGCCATTCTTCTGCAAGTTCTCCGCCAGGCGTTGCTGCTGCCACTGCACGGTCGTGTAGAAGTAGGTAAAGCCGAATACCAAGATGAAGGTGAATACCCAGTAGATCCAGTTGTCCTGGTTGAAGGTATTGACGATCCAGGTGGCGGCATTTCTCACGATGGTGTTATGCGATGGCTCGAAGTAGCTGGCGATGATCGCCGGGGTGGTGACAATCGAGAAGGCAAAGATCAAGGGAATCATGCCCGCCGAGTTCACCCGCAGGGGAATATGGGTGCTTTGCGCCTGGGTCATCCGTCCCCGTACCACGCGCCTGGCGTACTGTACCGGGATGCGCCGCTGCGCCTCTTGCACGAAGACGATCGCCGCGATCACCAGGACGGCCACGATAGCGATCCCCACCAGGAGGGTCAGATTGTTCGCCTGCAGCTGTTCCGATACCAGGCTGGGCAGGCGGGCGATGATCCCGGCGAAAATGATCAGGGACACTCCGTTCCCCACCCCGCTCTCGGTGATCAGTTCGCCGAGCCAAATGAGGAACAACGTGCCCGTGGTCATCACCAGCATGAAACCCAGGGTCGTCCAGGCATTTCCACTGAAGAAGCCGAAGTTCTGCAGAAGGGTGGTGCTGTTGGAAATCAAGACGCCCTGACCGTATGCCTGCAGCATGGCCAGGGGAATGGTCGCCAACCTGGTGATCTGATTGAGCTTCGTGCGTCCCGCCTCACCTTCGCGGCTCAATTCTTCAAGCCGGGGAATCACGGGGAGCAGAATCTGGATCGCGATCTGCGCCGTGATGTAGGGATACACGCCGAGCGACACAATGGAAAAGCCGCCCGAGCCGCCGGAAAAGAGGCTCAGGAGTTGAAAGATTTTATAGGTCTTCAACAAGTTGTTGAAGGCAGCCTGATCGATACCGGGGACGGGAATGGAGGCCGCGAACCGGTAGATGACCAGCACGCCCAGGGTAAACAACAATTTGCGTCGAAGGTCGGGAAGTCTAAATGCATTGAGCGCCGCCTGCAGCATGGGTCTTCTCCTCAGTCGGCTTGCGACTCGTCGGGTGACGCCTGATCCTGTTCAGCGGCCCCGGCAATGCTGCCCCCGGCTGCCTCTACCTTGGACCGCGCCGCTTTCGTCCAATGCACATCCTGGAGATGCAGCGCCTTGCCGATTTCTCCATTGGCCAGCAACTTAAGCGGGCGTTCCTCGCTGGAACGCACTAATCGGGCCGCCACCAGATCGGCACGGCCAACCGTCGCGCCCGCCTCGAATTGTTCGAGATCGGAGAGCTTGATCTCCGCGTAGTCGATCCGAAACGGATTTTTGAACCCGCGCCGGTGCGGCAAGCGCAGATGGATTGGGGTTTGGCCGCCCTCGAAACGAGGGTTCCAGCCGCCTCCCGTGCGGGCCAACTGGCCCTTGGTGCCCCGGCCGGCGGTCTTCCCGCGGCCCGATCCGTGACCCCGGCCTACCCGACGCTTCTGTCGGTGCGTGCCGGGATTCGGATGCAAATCATCCAGTCTCACCCTTGACCTCCAGCAGGCTGATCGTCCGCGATTTCCTCTACCTGGACCAGATGGCGCACGGCGTGGACCATTCCCCGAACCGTGGGAGAATCCTCGTGCTCTACCACCCGATGCAGTTTTACCAAGCCAAGCGACCGAATGGTATCGCGTTGCCGCTGGTTATAGCCAATCATACTCTTGCTATAGCGAATGCGTAAGCGTGCCATGTGCCTAGACCTCCGGGCCGTGAAGCATGCGGCTGACCGTGAGCCCGCGATTGCGAGCCTCGTCCTCCACCCGGCGCAACGACTGTAACGCCTTGATAGTGGCCGTCACGACATTGATCTTATTATTACTCCCAAGCGACTTGGTGAGAATATCGTGGATCCCGGCTGATTCCACGACCGGCCGAACCGACTCACCGGCGATCACCCCGGTTCCCGGCGCCGCCGGACGCAAAAGCACCCGAGCCGCGTTATATCGTACTTCGATCGGATGAGGAATGGTCCCCTTGACCAGGGGAATGCGGATGAGGTTCTTCTTCGCCGCTTCAACCCCCTTGCGGATGGCCTCGGGTACCTCGCCGGCCTTCCCCAGGCCATAGCCCACGACGCCGTTTCCATCCCCAACCACCACCACGGCGCTGAAGCTGAAACGCCGGCCACCCTTGACCACCTTGGCCACCCGATTTATCTGAACTACCCGTTCCTCCAGGTTGCCCAGGGTCGCCGGATCTATTCTCGCCATTTATACACCTTCCCTACGGATCACTTCCCACTCTCGGCGTGCCAGGCGTCTAAGTTGGGAAGTGATCTCCCACCTCCGGCACCCTAGCGGATGGGTTGCCGGCTAAAAATCGAGTCCTCCGGCGCGAGCGCCTTCCGCCAGAGCCTTGACCCGACCATGGTACAGGTAGCCCGCCCGATCAAACACCACTCTGCTCAGGCCCTGCTTGGAGGCACGTTCGGCGAGCAGTTTTCCTACTCGCGTTGCCTTGGCAATCTTGGCGTTCTCGCTTTCCTCGGCGCCAATGGTCGCCAGATCCTTATCAAGGGTCGAGGCAGCCACCAGGGTGTGCCCACGATCATCGTCGATAATTTGCGCGTAAATATGGGCGCTGCTGCGGAATACGCAGAGACGAAGCCGTTCAGGGGTGCCGTGAATCTTGCCCCGTACGCGCTTGCGCCGCCGTTCCCGCCCTACGCGCGCACTCTTCTTGCCTATCATTCAAGCACCTACTTTTTCTTGCCGCCGACTTTGCCGGCCTTGCCGGCCTTGCGCCGGACCACTTCACCGGCGTAACGAATGCCCTTGCCCAGATATGGCTCGGGTTCCCGCCACTTGCGGATCCGAGCGGCGGTCTCGCCCACCAACTGCTTGTCGATTCCCGTCACCGTAATCCGCGAAGGTTCGGTCGCCCGGCCCTCTTGCACGGCGAAGGAGATACCCGCCGGCGGCTCGACCACCACGGGATGAGAGAAGCCCAGGGCCAGATTGAGCGTCTTCCCGCTGAGTTGCGCCCTGTAGCCAACCCCGTTGATTTCCAGAACCTTGCTGAAGCCCTGGGTCACGCCAATCACCATGTTGTCAATCAGGGTGCGGGTGAGTCCATGCAGGGCGCGGTGCGAGTTGGATTCCGAGGGCCGCTGGACCACCAGAGTGCCGTCAACCCGATCCACGCTCATGCCGAGCGGCATCACATACTGCAACTCACCCTTGGGCCCCTTGACCTTGACAGTACTCCCGTCGACGCCGATGGTTACCCCGGCGGGCACTGAAATGGGGCGCCTTCCAATCCGTGACATAGTCTCTCTCCACCCCCTACCAGATCTCGCAGACCAGCTCGCCACCCACCCCGAGGCGGCGGGCCTGCTGGCCGGTAATAATGCCGCGCGAGGTGGAAATGATCACCACGCCCATCCCGCCCAGGACGCGGGGAATCCGATCCTTCCCGGCGTAGATGCGCAGGCCGGGCTTGCTCACGCGCCGCAGATGGGTCATCACCGGGCGCCGAGCGGGCGTATACTTCAAGGCAACGCGCAAGGTGGCCTTCGGGCCGTCCCGTACTACCTCATAATCACGAACAAAGCCCTCATCCTTGAGGATGCCGGCAATGCGTTCCTTCATATTGGAATGGGGCATATCCACGGTCACGTGGCGCGCAAGCAAACCGTTGCGCAACCGAGTTAACATATCGCCAATGGGGTCGCTTAGCTGCATCTCGCTCTCCTACCAACTGGCCTTGGTTACACCCGGCAACTCGCCCAGAAGAGCCAGTTCCCGGAAGCAAATGCGGCAGAGCGCGAACTTGCGAATATAGCCGCGCGGGCGCCCGCAGCGCAGGCAGCGATTATGCTGCTGAACCGCGTACTTGGGCTTCCTTTGCGACTTCACAATCATCGATTTCTTCGCCATGGACCCTCCTGTCCCGTCCTTCCGGGATGGTTAGTGCGTCCTTACCAAATGTGGTCCGAACATTATGCGGCGCGAAACGGCATCCCCAGGAGCGCGAGCAGGCGCCTGCCCTCCTCGTCGCTGCGGGCGGTGGTCACGATGGTGATCTCCATGCCGCGGAGGCGATCCACCTTATCGTAATCTATTTCGGGAAAAACAAGCTGTTCCCGCAGACCCAGGGTGTAATTGCCGCGGCCATCGAACGACCGGGGAGAAATACCCTGAAAGTCGCGAATCCGCGGTAGGGCGACGCTGGTCAGCCGATCGAGAAACTCCCACATTCGCTGGCCGCGCAACGTCACCATGGCGCCGATTTCCATCCCGGCCCGCAGCTTGAACTGCGCGATGGACTTCTTGGCCTTGGTCACTACCGGTTTCTGACCGACGATGATCTTGAGGTCGTTGACCGCCGAGTCCACTGCCTTGGCGTTCTGAATTGCCTCGCCCAGACCAATGTTGACCACGATCTTATGGACAGTCGGCACTTGCATCCGATTGGTGTAGCCGAATTCCTTGAGTAGCGCCGGCCCGACCTCTTCCTCGAACCGCTCCTTGAGGCGCGCTCCCATCCCTAGCTCCGATCGATTACTTGGTTGCACTTTTTACACACGCGCACCCGCTTGCCGTTCGGTTGTTGCGTGTGCCCAACCCGTGTCGGCTTCCCACATTCGGTGCAGATCAGCATCAAATTGGAGATATGAAGGGGCGCCTCCATCTCGATAATCCCAGCCTGCCGCACGCCGGGGCGCCCTTTGGTATGCTTTTTGGCGATGTTCACTCCCGCGACCACCGCCCGGATGGACTCTCCCTTGATCACCATGCGATTGATGGTGCCCTGCTTCCCCCGATCTTTCCCGGCAAGCACGAGAACCTCATCGCCCTTCTTAATGTTGGGCTTGGGCGCGTAACGATCCATAATCTAGAGTACCTCCGGCGCCTGCGAAAGGATCTTGGTGAATCCTCGCTCCCGCAGTTCGCGCGCCACGGGCCCAAAAATACGGGTGCCCCGCGGATTATTCTGAACGTTAATGATCACCGCCGCGTTGTCGTCGAAGCGGATATACGACCCGTCCGCCCGCCCATATTCCTTGGCGGTCCGTACGATGACCGCGCGCACGACCTCGCTCTTCTTCACCGTCGCCCCTGGGGTCGCTACCTTGACGGCGGCGATAATAATGTCGCCCACTCGGGCGTACCTACGCGCATGGCCGCCCAATACTCTGATGCACATGATTTCCTTGGCGCCAGAGTTATCGGCCACGCGCATGCGCGTCTGAACCTGAATCATTGAGTTATCCCTCCTTTCCGGCTCTACTTGCCGTCTATTTGCCGGGTTCTAGCCCTGTTCCGCCGTTACCGTGGCCGGAAGAACACCCTCGGTGGCGCGAATATCATGAGCGATAATCTCCACCACCCGCCAGCGCTTTTCCTTGCTCATCGGGCGAGTCTCCTCGATCCGCACCGTGTCGCCGGCTCGGCAGGCATTGGGCTCGTCATGCACCTTAAACCGCTTGGTCACCCGAACCGTGTGCTTATACAGCCGATGCTTCCGCAACGACTCCACGGCTACGACCACGGTCTTATCCATCTTGTCGCTGACCACCCGGCCAACCTTTTGCTTCCGCCGCCCCTGTGCAACGGCGGGGGCTGCTGTTGCCTGTTCAATCATCCCTTTAGCCCATCCTCCGCAACTGATCCTCGCGTAGTAACGTCTTGACCCGAGCAATTTCACGCTTCAACGTTACCGCGCGCGCCTGATTGGTCGCCTGGCGATTCGCCAGTTGGAAGCGCAAGATGGCCAACTCGTCTTGCGTCTCACGCAACAGTTGCAACAATTCGCTTGGTGTCTTGGCCCGGAGGGCGGTACCGTGCTTACTCATCCGCCGTCTCCTTCTCGTCCACGGACTCCTCCACGGACTCGTCCTCCGACGCGGTCGTCGGGCCGACGTATGATGAGCCGTCATCATAGGGGACGCTGTCGGCATCGATGCGCCTGGCCACGAACCGAGTCGGAATCGGCAGTTTGTAGGCCGCGAGGCGCATCGCCTCACGCGCCGCCTCTTCCCGCACGCCCGCGATTTCAAACAAAATGCGCCCCGGCTTGATCACCGCGACCCAGTGATCGGGTGCGCCCTTCCCGCTTCCCATCCGTGTCTCGGCCGGCTTGGCCGTCACCGGCTTGGCGGGGAAAACGCGGATCCAGATCTTGCCGCCGCGACGGGTATAGCGGGTGATCACCCGCCGGGCCGCCTCAATCTGCCGGCTCTCCATCCAGCAGGTACCCTGCGCCTGAAGTGCGAATTGCCCGAAGGCAATCTCGGTGCCCCGATGGGCCTCGCCCTTCCGGCGCCCGCGGTGCACCTTGCGGTGCTTGACTCTCTTTGGCATCAACATGATGAATCTCCCTCCTATGCCTGGGCACTGGGCCGGTCGCCACCGCCGCCGGACCCACCGCGGGGCGCCCGCGGACGGCGTCGCTCCGCCGGGCGTTCGCCGGAGGGTACGGCATCAGTCTGGCGCAACTGGCCAGGCAGCACGTCGCCACGGTAGATCCACACCTTGACCCCGATGACCCCATAGGTCGTGCGGGCGATCGCGGTACCAAAATCAATATCGGCCCGAAGGGTATGGAGTGGCACCCGACCGCGGCGCTCCCACTCGCGGCGGGCCATTTCGGCCCCGCCGAGGCGACCGGCCACGTTGATCCGAATCCCCTTGGCGCCCGACTGCATGGCCCGCTGCACGGTCAGCTTCATCGCCCGCTTGAAGGCCACCCGCTTCTCGAGCTGCTCGGCCACGTTCCGAGCCACCAGAACCGCGTTGAGATCCGGTTGGCGAATCTCCAGAATGTTGACCGCCACGCGCTTGCCGGTCTTTTGTTCGAGGACCTTCCGCAGTTCCTCCACGTTGGCGCCGCTCTTCCCAATCACGATTCCGGGCTTCGCGGTATGGATCATCACCGTGACCCGATTGACCGCTCGCTCGATCTCGATCATGGCGATGCCCGCGTTCCGATGCCGGGTAAAGATGTACTCCCTGAGCATCAAGTCCTCGTGCAGCAGCGTCTTGTACTCGCGACCGGCATACCAGCGCGCCTGCCAGGTGCGGTTGACCCCGAGCCTGAACCCGACCGGATGTACCTTCTGGCCCATACTCTACTCCCTATCCTCAACGACGACGGTGATATGGGTATGGCGGCGCAGTTTGGGCATCGCCCTGCCCTTGGACACTCGCCAAGATCGCTTGAACGTGCGTCCCTCGTTGGCCATCACCGTGTGGATATACAGATCGGACGGCTCCATCTGATAGTTGTTCTCAGCGTTCGCCACCGCTGACTTGAGTACCTTGTACACATCCTTCGCCGCGTGCTGCGGCATGAACTGCAAGATGGTCAGAGCCTCGGTAGCCTTCCGCCCCCGAATGGCGTTCACTACCAAACGAACCTTCCGAGGCGAGCCCTTGACGTCACGGGCGATCGCGCGCGCTTGTGCCATGTGCGTGCCCCCGCCTACTTCAACGCCGTGGAACGCTCGGTCTTGCCGCCATGGCCACGAAAGTGGCGCGTGGGAGCGAACTCACCGAGGCGATGCCCGACCATGTTCTCACTGATAAAAATCGGCACGTGCCGCCGCCCGTCGTGAATGGCGATCGTATGATTCACGAAATCGGGGAAGATGGTGGAAGCCCGAGACCACGTCTTCACGATCTTCCGCTCCCGTGTCTTGTTCATCGCCTCAATCTTTTTCATCAGATTGGGGTCAACGAACCAGCCTTTCTTCGTCGATCTTGACATTGCGTTCCCTGCTTCCCTTACTTCTTCCGCCGCCGCACGATCATGGACTGGGTCTTCTTATTTCGACGGGTCCGGTATCCCATCGCCGGCTTGCCCCACGGCGTCTGCGGCTGGCCGCCAATCGGCGCCCGGCCTTCCCCGCCGCCATGAGGGTGATCGACCGGGTTCATGACCGAGCCGCGGACCGTGGGCCGCCGGCCCATCCACCGCGACCGGCCCGCCTTACCGATACTCTCGTTCTCGTGCTCGATATTGCCGACCTGACCCAGGGTGGCCCGCGCCACCACCGGCACCAAGCGAACCTCGCCGGAAGGCATGCGAAGTTGGGCGTATTTCCCTTCCTTCGCCATCAACTGGGCCGCCGTGCCGGCGCTGCGTACCAATTGGCCGCCTCGCCCGGGCTCCAGTTCAATATTGTGGATCGTGCTACCGAGCGGCATATTCCGTAAGGGGAGGCAGTTCCCCACCCGAATCTCGGCCTCGGCGCCCGACATGATCGTTTGCCCCACCTGAAGGCCGACCGGAGCCAGGATGTACCGCTTCTCGCCATCGACATAGTTGACCAGGGCGATCCGTGAGGTACGATTCGGATCGTATTCGATGGAGACCACCGTGCCCGGCACCCCATCCTTGTTCCGCTTGAAATCGATAATGCGGTAGCGGCGCTTATGGCCGCCGCCCCGGTGGCGAACCGTGATCCGTCCCTGATTATTCCGTCCGGCGTGGCGCTTGAGCGGCTCGGTGAGAGAACGCTCGGGTCGCGACCGAGTGATCTCCTCGAAGCTGGAGACCGACATCCCGCGCCGGCCGGGCGATGTCGGTTTGTACTTCTTTACTGGCATTGCACTCGTTCCTCACACGCTGCCGAAGAAATCATCAATGCTTTGTCCATAGGCCAATGTGACCACGGCCTTCTTCCAGCCGGGAATCGGTCCCCGCCTTTTCCCCATCCCTCGCGTGCGCGACCGGACGGTCATTGTGTTCACATCGGTGACGATCACTTTGAACCGCTCTTGTACCGCCTGGCGAATCTCAATCTTGTTCGCCTCCCGCGCCACCCGGAAAACATACTTGGGGCTGGGGGTCGTGCCACGACGGCGGGAGGGAGTGGGATTGGCCTGCGCCGTGCTCTTCTCGGTGATCACCGGAAGCTCCAGCACCTTGGAGAGTTCCATCAGCTCAACCTCCCCTCGATGGTGCGCACGGCCGCGGCGGTGGTCAACAACCAATCCGCGTGCAGTACATCATAGGTATTCAAAATAGCGGCGGGCACAAGATGCACTTGGGGAATGTTGCGTAGTGATTGCAAGACCGCGTCATTCCGCTCGTCCAGCACGACCAGCACCTTGCGTTCCAATGAGAGCGCATTAAACAAGTCCACCATGGCGCGCGTGCGAGGCTCATCCAGGGCCAGCGCGTCTAGGACGCGAATCCTATCCTGGCGCAGCTTATCCGAAAGCACGCAACGGAGGGCGCCCTGGCGCATCTTTTGCGGCATCCGCTGCCGCCACTCGCGTTGCTTGGGGCCAAACACCGTACCGCCCCCCGTCCATTGCGGGGCTCGCGTGCTGCCCTGGCGGGCCCGGCCGGTGCCCTTTTGCCGAAACGGCTTCTTGCCGCCCCCGGACACCTCGCCGCGGGTAAGGGTATGCACGGTGCCCTGCCGTTGGTTGGCCAGATACATGACCACCGCCTGGTGGACCAGCGCCGTGTTCTCGCTCGCGTCAAAGACTCGGTCATTCACCTCAAGGGTGGAAACCGCGGTCCCCTCCGTGTTGTAAACCTTGACTTCAGCCATCTACTTGTTGTCCTTCATCCTATCAGCGTCAAGCCGGCACGCCCACGATGAACGCGCCCGGCTCCCGGTTGACGGGTTACCGCGCGGCGCGCTTCTTGATCGCCCTACGCACGGTAACAAGGCCCTGATCCGCTCCCGGAACAGCGCCCTTAATCATCAACAGATTCCGCTCCTCGTCCACCGCCACAACCTGCAGGTTGAGGGTAGTTTGCCGTTCCTGGCCCATGTGGCCCGCCATCCGGGTGCCCTTGAAGACGCGCCCAGGCGTAGTGCCGGAGCCTATCGAACCGGGCGCTCGATGGCGGTCGGACTGCCCGTGCGTCTTCGGACCGCCCGCGAATCCGTGGCGGCGCACGCCGCCCTGGAACCCCTTCCCTTTGGTGATCCCCGTCACATCCACATATTCATTCTTCGCGAAGATCGAGACGGTGACGGTCTGTCCCACTTCCGTCTCCGCGACCGGTTCGCGGAACTCCCGCAGGTAGCGCTGGGCCGGAAGGTCACGCTTCTTGAAATAGCCGGAACGCGGTGAACTGAGCATAGCCCCCGGCCGCTTCCGGTCACGTTTGCTTGCCTCGGGTTTCTTGTAGGCGACCGCCCCCTCGAACCCTACCTGTACCGCTTCGTACCCATCCTTGGTGGAGGTGCGCAGCGCGGTCACCACGCACGGCCCAGCCTGAACCACGGTGACTCCTACCACGCTCCCGTTGTCGAGGAACAGGCGGGTCATGCCGAGTTTCCGGCCCAGAATATGATCCATCTTCCGTTCTCCGGTCCTACAGCTTCATCTCGATATCGACGCCGGCGGGCAGCGAGAGCTTGGCCAGCGACTCGAGAGTACGGGGGTTGGGATCCAGCACGTCTATCAGCCGCTTGTGCGTGCGAATCTCGAATTGCTCACGGGAATCCTTGTCGATGAACGCTCCCCGGATGACGGTAAACCGCTGGATGTCGGTGGGCAACGGCACTGGTCCGGACACCTCCGCGCCCGTGCGCTGAGCCGTTTCCACGATCTGCCGGGCGGACTGGTCTAGGACTTTATGGTCGTAGGCCTTGAGCCGGATACGAATGCGTTGCTTGGCCATACTGCTCCTCTTACCCCTCAGGCTGAAGGCCGTCGGCACCAACGGTGCCGGCGGCCTTCATATGTGTGCCCCTACTTCTCGATCTTGGTGACGGCACCGGCGCCGACCGTGCGGCCGCCCT
Source organism: Chloroflexota bacterium (assembly GCA_035534995.1). GTDB lineage: Bacteria > Chloroflexota > UBA5177 > JANWHV01 > JANWHV01 > JANWHV01. The sequence continues at coordinate 47,748 of DATLQX010000089.1, forward strand.
CGCGGATGGCGAAGCGCAAGCCCACCTCCAGGGCCACCGGGACGATCAACTCCACTCCCATCTCCACGTTGTCCCCCGGCATCACCATCTCCTGCCCCTCGGGCAAGGCGATGGAGCCGGTCACGTCCGTGGTCCGAATGTAGAACTGCGGCCGATAGCCCTTGAAGAAGGGGGTGTGCCGCCCGCCCTCTTCCTTG
>DATLQX010000090.1:0-18870 GCA_035534995.1 Chloroflexota bacterium
TGAACAGGCCGTAACTGCTTGAGTACAGCCAGTTCCAGATCTGGTAGACGATGGTCGCGGGTAGCACATAAGGGGAGAAAAAGGCTAGACGGAAGAGCCACTGGGCCGGTAACCGCTGGTTCGCCAGCCACCGTCTCCGAACCGATGAATGCCTCGGGTATCCATGCGGGGCCAGTGACTTTCGTTGCCGATCGGCGCCATGTTAGTCAGATGCGGGCAAGACCGCCAAAAGGGCGCGTGGTATTCTGCGTACGGGACCACTCGTTACAACCTTCAGTTGGGGGGCCGCTGGATGCGGGCAGATGTAGAGGAGCAGGGCCAGGCCGCGACGGCGGTGGCGCCGCGCCGGGTCAGTATGCGGGATGTCGCCCGCGCCGCCGGTGTCTCCCTGACGGCGGTCCAGCTCGTGGCGGCGGGAAAGCCAGGGGTGGGGGATGACACGCGCGCCCGTACCCTGGCGATCATGAAAGATCTGGGCTACTCCCAGCGGCCCAAGCCCCGGCCAGAGGAGCCGCGCTTCACCCTCGCCATTATCAGCGAACGGCTGATGCAGCCGATTGAAACCGATATCTTCTACGCCGAGATCTGGCACGGGATCATCACGGAGGCGCAGCGCAACGGTCACCGAGTGATGATGCACTTGCTGGAGGGCGGCGAGTCGGGGGTCGAGCAATTGCTCGACCCGATCCGTGGGGAAATCGACGGGATGATCCTGGCCAACGGCGGGGATCTGACCGACGACCTGATCCGTAAGCTCCTGGAAAGCCACATTCCGGCGGTCCTGGTGGACAATTATGTCGTGGATCAGCCGCTGCATTGCGTGGTGGCGGACAATGTGACGGCCGGCTACCTGGCCACCCGCCACCTCCTCCAGCTTGGCCACGCCAGGGTCGGCCTCCTGGCGGGTCCGCGGAAATATCGGAGCCTGGTGGATCGCCAGGAGGGTTATCTCGACGCGCTGACCGAGTATGGAATCCCCGTGGAACAGGCTCTGATGTCTCCGCCCACCGATCACGCGGGTGGCCAAAAAGGATACCGGCAAATGCTGCATCTCCTTGACTTGCCTCAGCCGCCCACCGCGGTAGTCGCGATCAGCGACAAGACCGCGTTCGGGGCCCTGGAAGCGCTCAAGGAGCGCGGTCTGCGGATCCCACAAGACATGGCGCTGGTCAGTATCGACGACGTGGCGGAGAGCGCTCACACCTTGCCGCCGCTCACCACCGTCAACGTGCCGCGGGCCGAAATGGGAGCGGAGGCGGTGCGCCGGCTCCTGGCCCTGCTCAGGCAGGAAGCGCCGCGACCCACCAAAACCGTGCTCTATACCCGGCTGGTCGTTCGCGCCTCGTGTGGAGGATAAATGCGGTTGGCGAATACGCCAACCTTATCTAGCGCGGGGCACGGAAGGAAAAACCGAGCGCTGAGCGGAACGTCGCGCTCCCTCTGGAGGAGAGGCACATGAAGGCAACCGTCCATCTAGACACGCAGCACCACGTGGGACCGATCGACCGCCGTGTCTTTAGCGGCTTCCTCGAGCATCTGGGCCGCGCGGTCTACGAGGGCGTCTACGATCCGGGAAACCCGCGGAGCGACGAGCAGGGCTTCCGTCAGGACGTGCTGGAGGCGCTCCGCCCCCTGGGAATGGCCACCGTCCGCTATCCCGGCGGCAACTTCGTCAGTTGCTATGACTGGAAGGACGGCATTGGCCCCCTGGAGTCAAGCCCCCCGTCGGCCCACTCGGCCTCCAGTTCATCAAACTATGACTGGAAGGACGGCATTGGCCCCCTGGAGTCAAGGGCGGCCCGGCCCGACTATGCCTGGAGAACGATCGAAAGCAATCAGTTCGGCACCGATCAGTTCATGGCCTGGAGCCGGCAACTCGACACCGAGCCCATGATGGCGGTGAACCTGGGAACCGGGAACACCGCCGACGCGGCGGCCCTGCTGGAGTATTGCAACCTGCCGGGCGGCACCTACTGGGCCGATCAGCGGACGCGGCACGGCAACGCGGAACCCTATGGAGCCAAGCTGTGGTGCCTGGGGAACGAGATGGACGGCCCGTGGCAGGCAGGCCATGTGCCCGCCGCGGTGTACGCGCAACGCGCCTGGCAAGCCGGCCAGATGATGAAGGGCCTGGATCCCACTATCGAAACGGTGGCCTGTGGCTCCTCCCACCGGAACATGCGCACCTATCTGGAGTGGGATCGCGAGGTACTCGAATACTGCTGGGATCACGTCGATTACATCTCCGCCCACCGCTACAGTGAGAATCGGCGGGATGACAGCGCCTGGTATCTGGCCGAAGGGCTGGAGATCGACCGCACCCTGGAGGACTATGCCGGGCTGCTGAACTATGTCCGGGGCGTGAAAAAGAGCGGCAAGCGGGTCTATCTCTCCTTCGACGAGTGGAATGTCTGGTACCGGGCCCGCGATGGGGATGGGCACTGGCAAACGGCGCCCCACCTATTGGAAGAGGTCTATAACCTGGAGGACGCGCTGGTCTGCGCCCAGTATCTCACCAGTTTCCTACGCCGCGCCGACGTGCTCAAGATTGCCTGCATGGCCCAGATCGTCAACGTGATCGCGCCCATTCTCACCCGCCCGGAAGGACTCCTCCGCCAGTCTATTTATTATCCGTTCGCGCTCCTCTCACGCTATGCCCATGGACGCTCGCTGACCCCGGTGATTCACGGCCCCACCTATCAGGCTGGAGATCGGGGTGAGGCGCCGGTGCTGGACGCGGCGGCCAGCTACGACGAGGAGACGGGACAGACCGCGATCTTCCTGATTAACCGGTCGCAAGGGGAGGAGTTGACGGTCGAAATCGATCTTGCCGATCGTCGGTTCGCCGGCGCGGGTACCGTGGATCTCCTGGGCGGCGGTGACGTGAAGGCGGCGAATAGCTGGGAAGACCCTCATCGAGTGGTGCCGGTGCAGGGATCCGCCGCGCTCACCGAGGAGAACCGGCTCCGGGTGCGAGTGCCGGCCCCCGGTCTGGCGGTGGTGCGCGCAACGGTGGCGGGGTAGCGCCGCAGGCCATCCGGCCTCCGGCTGAGGCCGGTTGTGGTAATCGAGCGCTCTTGAAGGAGTACGGCATGGCGGCTCTTGACCAGCCGGCGAGGGTGATGGTGGATTGCCGACGACCGCTCGGCCCGCTCCCGCGCCTCTGGACCAGTTTTGGCTACGATGAGCTGAACTGGACCGCGACCCCCCGCGGCAAGGAGAATCTTGCCGCTCTGCACGCCATAGGAGACATCCCCTATACAGTGCGGGCTCACAACATCTTCACGAGCGGGTCTGGACGCGGGCTGCCGCATTGGAGCAGCGGCAATGTGTACCACGTCGCCGCCACGGTCGAACATTTCAAGGAGCGCTATGGCGCCAGGGTCGTGCGTACATGGTACTGGGAGCTATGGAACGAACCCGACATCAGCTATTGGCAGGGCTCGATTGACGAGTATTGCCGGCTCTATGATGTAACCGTCGCGGCGGTCACGAGCGTACTCCCCGAGGCCGCGGTTGGCGGCCCCGCCACCACGGGCCGTGGCAGCGCCTTCCTGGGCCAGTTTCTCGCTCACTGCGCGGACGGACCGAACGCGGTGACGGGCGGTCGAGGCGGTGTGAGCACCTTGGAGGAATGATCCGTGCTCAAGAGAGCGATTCGCGTCTGGGTCGCTGTACTGGTGCTGCTTGGCGGCATAGGAACCGTTCCCGATGTCCATGCCGATGATATGAGCACCTACACCTTCGTGCATGACCCAAGCATGATCAAGGAAGGGCATACCTACTATCTCTACTCCACCGGAGATCCGGCCGGCGTGATCGGGAATGGCAGCGTGCAGATCCGGACCTCCACGGACCCGCGGCATTGGCGGTATCGGGGTACGGTGTTTCAGACCATTCCCGGTTGGGTCATCGACGCGGTGGGTGAGATCCCGAACCTGTGGGCGCCGGATATCTCCTACTATCATGGGCTCTATCACCTCTATTACGCCGGCTCGACCTTCGGCACCTCCAATTCGGTGATCGGGCTCGCCACCAACCAGACGCTGGATCCGGGCAGTCCAGCCTACCATTGGGTGGACCGTGGGCTGGTCATCCGCTCCACCACGAACGACGATTGGAATGCCATCGACCCCAGTCTGGCCCTGGATGCTCATGGTACTCCCTGGCTGGCCTTTGGCTCGTTCTGGAGCGGGGTCAAGCTGATCGCCCTCGATCCCGCCACCGGCAAGCCCGCCGCTACGCGCCCTGACGTACACGCGCTGGCCTATCGGCCCGGATCGAACGCCGTCGAAGCCCCCTTCATCGTCTATCACCAGCCGTATTACTATCTCTTCGTTTCCTTTGACCACTGCTGCGAAGGGGTAGCCAGCACCTACCGGATCATGGTCGGGAGGGCAGGCCGGATCACCGGCCCCTACCTGGATCGTGTGGGCCGGCGCATGGACCAGGGAGGCGGTACGCAGCTACTGGCGAGCAACGGCTATGAGCGCGGGCCGGGCGGCCAATCCGTGACCCGGGACGGCGCCGCTTATCTGCTGGTCTACCATTACTACGACGGGCGCGACAATGGGAATGCCAAGGTCCAGGTGAGAACGATGTCCTGGACGCAGGACGGTTGGCCGCGCCTCGGCGCTCCCCTGGATTCCTGATCCGGGATCTCTCCAGCGCGCCCAACCGAGGGTTCCGATCGGACGGATCGGACGGATCGGACGGATCGGAGTTGGAGGCACACGGGCGTGGCAGGCTTGCGGAGTCGTATCACACGCGGTACCATACTAACGAGTGAATATACCGTTAGGTATCGTTAGAATAGGGGGGATCGCCATGCTGATCCATGACATACCGCGTGGCATCGAAGCGGACTCCTTCGCCGATAGCCGGGAACACCTGGTGCGGCAGGTTACCGCGCGGCTATTCGGCACGGCGCCGCTGCATGACCCTCGCATCGAGTGGAGTCCTGAGCAGGCGGCGGCGCTTGAACGAGGCGGCCTCTCTCTGACCCCTTTGGATCTGGATGATCCCGAAAACGCCCTGGCCACGAGCATCGCGGCGTATAGCAGCCTGCTCCTTGAGAGCCTTGACCTGGGATCGGCTGCTCAGCGGCTGGGAGTGAGTGAGAGCCGCCTGCGCCAGCGGCTCGGGGCGCGCACTCTCTATGGGATCAAATGGGAGGGCCGGTGGCTGCTTCCCCGCTTCCAGTTCACCGAACACGGGCTACTCCCAGGGCTGGAGGTGGTGATCCCCGCGCTAGATCCAGAAATTGCCCCGCCGGCCGTGGCTCGCTGGTTCACCGCTCCGGACCCCGATTTAGCCGTGGGCGCCCAGTCCCTGAGCCCCCAAGCCTGGTTGGCGGGAGGCCGTGATCCGGGCGTGGTGGCGGCGATCGCCGCCGATCTCGCCGAGGAGTGGTAGTGGCCAAGGTACCCGAGCCTCCAGACCCCGCTACCCTGGCGGCCCGTACTGGTCCGGAGACGCTGGTACTATCGGTTGGAACCGAGCTCTGGCGTATTTATTTTCGCGGCGGCCCCTATCCCGGACATTGGCGGGGATTCCGCACCTTCGGTCCGGTGCGAACCGCGCGCTTCGACCATCACGAGCCGCCGCCTCGGAATCAGACACGGGGCGTGCTCTACGCGGCCACCTCGATCCCTATCTGCGTGGCCGAAGTCTTTCAGGCCACGCGGACTCTTGATCGGCAGTTGCGCGATCCCTGGCTGGTGGGCTTCCGGCTCCGCCGGCCGGTCCCGCTGCTGGACGTGGGTGGGAGCTGGCCTACCAGAGCCGGCGCCTCGATGGGGTTGAACTCCGGTCCCCGCCCGCGCGCCCAACGCTGGTCCGCTGCCATGTATGCCGCGTACCCGGACCTGGAGGGTATCTGGTATCCATCGTCCATGTATAAGAATGAACCAGCGGTCATGCTCTACGAGCGGGCAGGCGATGCGCTAGAGGCATTGCCTTTTCTCAACACAGCGCTCTCCGCTCCAGGGCTGCTGGCCCCTTTGGCCGCCGTGGCCCGAGAAATTGGCTATTTGCTAATTTAGCGGGCGCGCGGGAGATGTGCCGTGATTGTCTCTTGGCTGGAGTGTCTATACGCCACATCATGGGGCCGCGTACACTGAAGTGGAAGCGGCCAGGGAAGGGGGAGCGCCATGCCGACGATATTAATCGCGGACGATGACCAGAAAATCACCGAGATGTTGCGGCGGACCCTGACCTATGAAGGTTATACGGTTTTGACGGCGGCGGACGGACAAGAGGCCCTGGACAAGGCGCAGGCGCATCGGCCCGACCTGGTGGTGCTCGACTGGATGATGCCGCGGATCAGCGGCGTTGAGGTAGCACGGCGATTGCGCGCGGCCGACGATGTGAAAGTCTTGATGCTCACGGCACGAGACACCATTGACGACCGTGTAGAGGGGTTGGATAGCGGGGCCGATGATTACCTGGTCAAGCCTTTCGCGCCCGCCGAGCTGCTGGCACGCATCCGATCCATGCTGCGGCGGGCGCTGGCGGATGGCCCGAAGCTGCTTCGCTACGCGGATCTTTCACTGGATCCCACGACCCGCGAGACCCGCCGTGGTGAACGCGACTTCAGCTTGAGCCCCAAGGAATTTGACTTACTCGCCCATATCCTGGCTCACCCGCGCCAGGTGCTTCCGCGCGAGAGTATCCTTGAGGCGGTATGGGGCTACGACTTCGGCGGCGAGGACAATGTGCTCGACGTTTATATCGGCTACTTGCGGGCCAAGACCGAGGCGGTCGGCGAGCCGCGACTGATTCAGACAGTCCGCGGGGTCGGCTACGTGCTGCGCGAGGCGTAGGGGCGATCCCGCCTCCCCGCAAGCGATCTCACTCGGCCATGGAGCAGCCCTCGAATGCCTGGCTGGATTCCGTATACTAGGTATCGGTGTTGGTGAGGCTGTGCGTGGAGACGCCTTTCTCCGCGTTTTCGGTGGGGCTCATATACTGGATCCCCAGCGGACGGAAATAGGTCACTTCATAGCCGCCATGGCTGGTAATACTCCGTGTCGCCTTCTCCGCCGTTTGCGGATCATCGACGTGGCAGGCCAGCACCACCCGGCCTTCCCGTAGATGCTGAACATAGTTCTTCGCCATATTGGTTTCGCCGCCGATTCCCTTGACGAACCGACCAATCGTTCCCAGTAGGCCGGCATCGGCGTCAGGATGGTCGAGCACTGGTGCGTCGTGCCGCCGCAACTGCTCAGGCCGCAGGCCCAGCGCCGCCAATTCCGGCTCGGCTCGAAAATAGGCGTCACTGTCGGGAAAGACGGCGAAAAGCGAGTTGACTTGCGGTGTACCCGCGTTATCGATCGGCGTATCGGTTTTCATCCTTTCCTCCTTGCGCCCGGAGGCGCCAGTAAGGGCCGCGGCTACGTTCGCGCCGCGCTTGCCTCGGGAGCGTGGACCCTCCTATTCAGTGTACACCAGGCGCGTAGCCAGGCCAGCGGCGGTGACCCACGCCTCAAGCTCTTAGCCTTCTCTGCTCATATGCTTAGCATGTCGAACGCTTACGCGAACCGCCGGCGAGCGTTGCCCTCTCTCCTCTCAATGCATGCTCGCCAAAGCTCCTTGCATCACGCCAGCCATGCCGCGGATAACCCAGCGGCCGTAGTAATACATGGTATGAGCGTGGTAGCGTCGGGCCGACCACGGTCGGGGGCGTGTAACGTAGCGGCCTGATGTTGCATCAGGCCGTTCCAACGCGCTGGCACCGGGCCATGGGCGCGGCGATGCTATCCCGTCCGCACCCCCACGGCGCCACGACATGGACAAGCAGCGGGCCCAGGCCAATGATCGTGAGCAGCGAGTCGAGGCTTACCCCTTCGTTGAAGGCGTCGGCGGCATTTAAAAAGCACCCTCAGCCACGAATGGGAGGCGCCCCCAGCGCGACTCAGTCGATATTCCTGGACGCGGTCAGATCAATCAGGAGGTCACGGAACGAAGCGCGTCTTGCGCGGCCTTCAGGTGCACGTTATAGAACACCGCGTTCTCGAACTCCGCCCTGGCGGCTTGCAGGTTGCCCTGCTTTTTGTCGATCATGCCTCGGAGAATATAGAGCTGCGAGAAGGCGCGATTCCCGTTGTTCAGGATCGAGTCGGTAAGGGCGAACACTTTCTGGTAGTCGCCCAACTGGTAGTACGCTTCGATTGGCTCGATTTGATACCATAGGGTTCGGAAGGGAAGGCTGTTTTGCACCTTCTCGAACTCGCGCACCGATCCCGCGTAGTCGCCCACGTAGTAGAGAGCCACGGAGAGATTGAACCGGCTGTCGATGTCGGATGGGTTTTGCCGCAGGCTGGCTCGGTCCAACCGCACGGTTCGTGCCCACGCGACCTTCGGATTGAGATCGCTGCCCAGGATCGCCTCGGCTATCCGCTGCTTGCTTTTGGGAACCAGCACCAGGTATTCATAGTTGTATTTCTTCCACATGGCGTCGAAATCACTGTAGGAGAACTGGACGTTGTGCCCTTGCATGGAGTCGTCCTGGCTGACGCTGAGCGTCGTGTCATCGTAGCCCTTGACCACGCGAAAGTGCCCAATGTCGTCGTTCTTGGTCAGGACGGTTTCGGCGATTACCGGCATGCCGGCCGCGATAAACCGCTTCATCATCCGCATGGTGCCGCTTGGCCTGTGGTACGCAAGTAAGCCGAACGTCCTCGCCTCGGCCGCGAGCTCATCCATGGTGACGTCCTTATCGTCATTGTTGCCCTGATCGTTCTGATAAGGCCGCAGCACGGCGGCCAGGGCCGCCTGACTTTCATTGATGCCAAAGTACGAGAGGGCCATGGATAAAGAGGCGGGGCCGCAATCGTTCCAGGTTTCATACACTTGATAATCATTTTGCAACAGCGCCGAGGAGGGGAGCGGCGGGAGCGGTGATCCGACCACGGGCGTGAGCATCTTTACGGCCGATAGCGCGACCCTGGGCTTCGCCGCGGTGACCGAGGCCGCCTGAACCGCGCTCGTGGCGGTTGCCGGGAGAGGAGCACCGCCAGGGGCGCCGGCGCGCGCCCGAGAGGTCGCGCCGGCGGTGGCCGCCGCCTGATTGGTGCGTATCCCACTGCCCATCAGTCGCGCCAGATCGGTTGCCGTGGCCGCACCCAGGCGGTTCACCTGCCCGTAGGCCCACCAGCCGCCAGCCGCCATGGCGAGCAAAACCAGGAAGCGCCAAATCCAGCGAGACCGGCCCCGGCCCGTGCGTCGCCGCTTCGAGGCATGCTGGGGAACCCGAATCACCCGAGTCGCCGGCTGCCCGTACGCATCCCGAACCACCCGAATCGCCGGTTCTCCGCGGCTTGTTCGTACTACTCTGGTCGCCGGTGTCTTCAAGGGTTCGCCCTGTCTGGTGCGCCTGGGTTTACCGCCGGCATCCTGGCCCGATAGTCCATCGAGAGAGGTTACCGCCCCGTTGAGTTATCTTCTCACGTCGCGAGATTCCGCGTACGCTGACATGGTCAACCATGGAGGGCTGGGTCTATCCCGTATCATGCTACCGGTTCCCGTCCGTCCCGCGGCCGCCATAGGCAGCTTGGTCCGTCAGCCAGGCGGCGTCCGCCCATCCGACGGCGCCATGGCGGAGCATCACCTGGTCCCAACCGGCGCGACGGGCCAGCACCCGCACGGTCTGGCCGGCGAACAGCATGGTAATGGCCCGCGCCTGGCTGCTCGGTTGCGCGCGCACATTGAGCACCGCCGTGGTCACGCGGACGAAGGACGTAGCGGCAACCTGAGTCGTCGGCCCCACTGTATTGGCCGGCCGGCTCTCCCGAATGGGCGCGGTCTGACCCAGATATTGCCGGGCCACCCAGCCCGAGAGGTTGCCGGGCGCCGTCACCAGGGCCCAGTGCGGATGGGTTGCCTTGACCTGGAGCGGCGTTCCCACCCCCAGGGAGCCGACTTGCGGGAAACTCTTGCCGGGTCCGCTCCGTACCCATAGCGGTCCATCGATCACGTAGAGGTCAGTGGTGCCCGAGACGCTGGTGGTTAAGGCCGCCCTGGAGAATACCTGCGTCGGGGTCGCCTCCGGCACGGCCTGAGTCGCGGTGGCTGTTGCCTGGGCGCCGCTGCCCGCGACGGGAGCGACCTGGCGCGCGCTCACCCAGCCGTAGGTCTCGCCCTGGCGCACACTATACCAGTCGCCCTGGGCCAGCAGCACGGTGAGCAGGTTGCCCGCGTTCACGTTCGCCACGGGCGTGTATTGATACCCGGGGCCGCTATACAACCCCACCGCCGGCGCCAGGAGGCGTAGCAAGGTTCCGCTCGGCGCCGTGGCGGCTGCGTGTGACGCGGATGCCGGCGGGGCGGTTGCGGCGTCGACCTGTCCGGCGTTGCCGCTCTCGGCCGCCGGCGTAGGGGTGGGGGTAACGGTCTGGCCGGGGTCGCCGCTCCCCGGTGAGGGCGTGGCCATCGCGGTGGCGGTGACCAGGACCGTGGGCTGGGCGGCGCCAGGGGCTGGGGAGATGCCGCTGAGGGCCAGCGGCCGAGTAGCGCCGGTATAGTGATCGGTCCAGTAGCTGTCGCTCAGCCGGTCGGTGGTGACACCAACGGAAAAGTTGTCGGCCCCGATCATCTCACCGCCGCCGATATAGATCGCGACGTGCGAGAGCCCGGCGAAAACCGTGTTGCTGAAAAAGAGCACATCGCCCGGCAGTAATTCGTTCATCGCCACGCGCGGGGCGCTGTTCCATGCTTGGGGGATAGCGAAGGGTACGTAGACGCCGTTCTGGGCGAACACGTAGTTGACGAAGCCGATGCAACTGAAGCCGGTGGCGGGCGAGTTGCCGATCGTGGCGTAGCGATCGCCCAGGTGCGCCTCCGCGGTGGCGACAATATCGCTGGGCGTGGCGGCCGCGATGCCGGCTGATTGGAGGGTGGCGGCCTGGGCAAGGCCGGCGGGGAGCCGGCAGGCGATGGCGAGGGTACCCGCGAGACTGAGCGCGATCATCAGTTGCTTCAATACTTCGCCCCTTCGCTACTGGTCATATCGCCGCGTTCCCGCCTGGACGAACCCTCGAATCCCCAGGGAAATGGGCCCGCGCTCAGCTCGTCCGCCTGGCTTTGTTCGCGACAGCGTACCACCGACATCCCGCCGGGAGCCATGCAGCACGCGCTCACCTGCCTGGATTCCTTGCTCTCCTGGGTTCGGATCTCCTCCGCTCTCAGCCAACGCTTACCACACTCTTTGCCATCCCTTAGCCAGGGCACAGGCTGTCCTCAAGGGCCACGCCTAGAATAGGAGATAGGACGCGATGCCGCGCCTTGGTGACCAAGAGATAGTTGTCCCGCTTCATGGAGCCGGCAAGGGAAAACACACGATGCCCGACTACCCGCTCCCAGACGTAATCTATCAGGCGCTGCCCTCCGCGGGACATCGGCTTGTGGGCCTGGCCTGCACCGGCTACGGGTCGCTTGCCAACCGCCCTGAACGCGGGGAGCGGCGCACGATTGGGAGCTATGCCGTCGTGTACGTCCATGCCGGCTCGGGCTGGATCGAGACAGCGGCAACGGAGAGCCCGATCGCGGTTGAGGCGGGTGACCTGTTCTGGCTGTTTCCCGGCGTGGCGCACATGTGCATGCCTGGGTCCGTCGGCTGGTCGGTGCAGTGGGCGACCTTCGCGGGCTCCCTGGTCCATTCCTTCGAGCTTCTGGGTTGGCTATCGCGCGCGCACCCTGTCGTACACCCCAATGACCCGGCCCAGGTCGAGACCCTGTTTCGCCGGCTGCGCGCCGATTTTACCGCCGGCAATCCGCTTGCCGGGGCGCTGGGCGCCGCTCTGATCCACCGGCTTGCCGTGGTGGCCCATGGCTCGCGCGGCGCGACCGAGCCCGATCCGCCGGGGGCCCTGGCCGTGCCGCGGGCGATAGCGCTGATTCAGGAAGGCGCCCCACGGCCGCTCGATCTCCACGCGGTGGCGGATGAATGCGGCATCGGGTATTCGACCCTGCGGCGCCGCTTCAAGCAGATGACCGGGCAGACGATCACCGACTACCTGCTGCGCGTCCGGCTGGACCGGGCCAGGGATCTGCTAGCCCATACGCGCATAAGCGTGGCCGAGGTGGCGGACGCGGTAGGATTCGCGGATCCCTACTACTTCTCGCGCGTATTCCGTCTCAAGGAGGGGGTGAGCCCAACCGCGTTCCGCGCTCGGGAACAGCAGGAGAGATAAGCACGGTTTCCGGGGGCGGCGCCGTACCGATTCCGCGCTTGAGCCCGCTTCGTGGGACGGCGCGCGCCGGCTCCTTTCATCCGCGGGGTGTATCGAGCCAGGCCAGGATGGCCCGCGCATGCTCCTGGTAGTACGCGTACGAGTTGTTCGCCACCAGGGTCCAGGGCACCACGTCGTCCGGAAGGCCCTACCGCCGCGGATCGTTCAAGATATCGTCCGGGCAAGCGGCGATGACGGCCAGGAGCTGCCCGAAGATCTGCTCGGACTCCGCGAGGACATCTGGAACCGGTCGCGCGCGGCTCTGGGCGGCGAGAATGGTGTTGCGCTCGTCCATGCTCAGGGCCCGTAATCCCTCGCGGACGAACGTCCCGGTGCTCATGAGCTGCCGCGCTCCTTCCACGACGACCCCTTCATCCCAGGTGAGGTGGGCCACGATCTGCTTGACGGACCAGGTCCCCTCCACGCCGGGCAGATCCATCCGATCAGGGCCGATCCGGGCCAGCAGAGCCTCCCACGAGGCGCGCTCGCCGCGGAGAATATCCACCAGCCGCGACGCGCGCATCGGCCCCTCGCGCGCCAGACGGTCGATCTCGCCGGCGACGGCGGGGCTGGTATGGCCGAGTGCCAGCAGCCAGGCCGGCCAACGGCGGCTCTCGTATTTCCCACCCCACTAGTCTAACGCGGGAGCCCAGCCAAACCGGACAGCTGTCGCGAGATTCAGGATACCGCGGGTCGGAGCGCGCGACCCTTGTTGAGCGCATCAGTCTTGATGGGGACGGGCTCGCCTGGGCGCGGTAAGCCCACACATGCATCTTGCGCGTCCCAGTTGTCCTGGATCGATCCCCACCTTAACTTTCAACACCTCGATAAGACAACCCTATGCCGGCGCTTTTGGCCTGGGATAACGGGGTTACCCAAAGCCGGCACGACATCGTGCGTGCCCCATGCCGTGGCTTGGAGACGCCACGCACGATGTCGTGTCGGCTGACGACGCTATTAACCTGGTTGTGCATTGGTATGCACTGGCGACAAGACGATGACGACCAGCGATGCGCCGTTACCTTGCAAAGCAGACCCTGATGTGTGGCCTATCAGAGGCGGTTGCCGGGCGATGCTCGCGCCGACAGCTTATCCAGCCTCATCGCTGTCACTGGTCCTGAACGGATGCGGCAGAGGTGAGGAGACGGGTGCGGCCGTTGCATCATGCGGCGGACGCCGCGCGGACGGAGCGGCAGGCGCGGGCGTTAGCGCACACGCGTGCAGCCGGTCCACTTACTCCGCGGGCGTACGCCAGTATGCTGGCCGTCTCGGGCGATACCGCGCTGCTTGACCTGTGCCAGTTGCGCGCGCGGTCTCGTGCGGGCCGAAGGCACCACCAGAGACCGCCGGTACGTCCTGAGCGACGACGAGACGTAGCTCCCATTCGTCGACAACGCCACGTTCAGTGCTGCCGCCGATGGCCTCCATTGTTTCGGTTCCCAACACGAGCCTGGTCAATGGGCTTACCCTGGCCATCGCCCTGTTGGATCCATGCGCTTCGGCCACTCACGTTGAGTCCGACGGAGCAGTACTCGTGTAGGGTTGACGTTGCGCGCTGGCGCCAGGCGCGAGCCGCATCAACATGCGGTGTCAAGGAATGTTGTTTGGCGCTCCTAACCCACGGCGAGAGGCCGTAGTATCGCCTGAGCCCGCATCCAGATCACGACATTCTGCGCCGCAAGCGTCACGCCCAAGAACAGCGGTAGCTCGCCGAACGTGACGCTCTGTGCGACGCCATCACGGTGCGCGATGGCGCCGATCCCGATCCGCAGCGCGATAGCGATGACCCAGAGCGCCAACGTGATCGCTGTCCCCTGGCGCAGGACCGTGCCTGCCTCCTGCCAGACCCGCACGCTGACGCCCCGCGCCAGACCGAAGACGACGGCACTGGCGAGACTGGCGACCAGCGTGCTCACCGCGGCACTCGTCGCTGGAGGCTCATGGTTCAGGTTGATGAGGCCGAGCGCGGCGAGGACGAGGGGCAGGACGACCAACTGGCGACTCTCAACCGGTCGCTTCACGAGTTGGCGGTAGATGATGAACAGCACGAGCGCGATACCAAGGACGAGCGTCAACAGGTACTGCTGATTCATGATGGTCCCTCCCAGAACATCGGCGCGGAGCACCGCTCCTGCACGGCCGCGGCGCGGGCGCCCTCGCGCACCGTGGACTGGCCCAACGTGCCCTTGCCGGAACTCCGCCGACGCGCCTCGGCATGCCAGGCGCCACAACCGGGTGACCCGCGAGATGATGTGGGGACCGCGCGACAGACCACGCTAGCCAGTACAGGGCAGGAGCTGGCGCGCCAGCGGGCCGATCTACGGGCTGCCCCCATCCCGGACGGCGCGCCAAGACGGGCCGTAGCGTACGGCGCCGAACGTGCGCACGGGGCCGTCCGGTTTGCCGCGGCGGCGGTACCGCCGAAGGACGGGGCGGTGAGACTTGCCCGGATCGTCTCTACGCTTGTGGCCACGCACCACCTCTTGCCGGGCCGCGAACGCACAGTATGCGCTGCACTAACCCTGTAGACCTACTCTATACCACGGCACCACAACACGCAAGGGAACGCCTGTACGAGTAAGCCCTGGCAGAGTACGATGCCTCTGGCCGCATACGAGGCGACGCCGTGGTTGCATCCTCATCCAAACACGCTCACCAGTTGGCTCGAGCCCGAGGCATCGGGCAGGAGGCCCTGCTCGCTGGGGCCGCTATCCCGAGTCCGCATGCTGAAGACGTCCACTGCTCCTTGGTCAGCGCTCAAACGTCGGCGGACGGCTGGCCCTGGGACCGAAATCGGCGCAGGATGCGTAGGCCGCCGAGCACGGAGCACTGGTCTGAGCCACTGCCGACGCGGCGGTGCGCACTCTGGTACGCGCGGGGAAACAGCATCCTGCCAGCGCGGTGATCACCCGACCCACACGGCACGGTTGGCTATCTCAACCCAAAGTTCTGCCTGTGGGTCGATGACTGCGATTGAGTGCGGAGCGCCGAGCGGTCCGTTCCTATGCTTCGGTCCGCTCACGCAGACTATGGCTGCGCGTTGCCGCGGCAGGCCGCTGCAATACTGGCGCCCCGATCCCTTGCCGGGTAGGGACGACCGCGCGCAACGAGCCATCGGTGCCGACGTGGCATGCCTGCTCCCACTGCGCATCCTGATGCATGTGCTCCGAACCGGCCAGCTACGGCGGGGCCAAGCAGTGGTGCGACATGGCCTGTGACGGCGGCCGGATTCGATATATGCGCCCCGATCTCTCGGGACCAACAACGCCCAGGACCGACATCGGCGGGGTGTTGCCGGCTGAAGCTCGGCGCATGTCTATACAGCATGCCGGTCGCTCGTCGATGCGATTTATCGCGGGATAATCGCCCAGGTAGTGCGTGATCCACACCTCTACTGGTCGCCCCAGGACGCCGATCGCCTGGCGAAGCAGCGCGGGCGCCGTGGTCCCCGAGATCGCCTCGGCCTGGTAGCCGAAGCTCTGAAGCTCGCGCGGCAGCGGCGGCGCGTAGATGCCACAATCCTGAAGGCCATTAGCGAGCGACTGGCCGCCATCGACGTTGCCGCGGAAGCCCAGGTAGGGGTTTTGGTTTCTCTGATATATCCCTTTCTCGCTGGGCCGTATGCTCGGCGGGTCCATGCCCGTTCGCGGCCTATCTTCATGGTGGGACCGGCGGCTAAGGTGCTCTTGTGGAGACGGTGAGAAACGGGATAGAGCTTGCTGAGCATTTGTTAAGCCGGCCGATCCACCACGCGTGGCGCTGGCCGGGATGGAAACCCTTTGCTAGAATTAGCCTCATCGCGTTCACCGGCCCTGACTGGCCCGCCACGGTGACCGAGAGGATAAGGAAGCGCTCATCATGGCTGTGCCCGTGTATTACACCGCGCTTGGTCTCGATCCCTGGGCCAGTGATGATGAGATCCACGCGGCGTTCCACGGACTGGCCGAACAGTACCGGACCGCTAACGAAGGGTCGAATACCCTTGCCGCCCGCCGGCTTCGCCTGATCGAGGAGGCATACGCCGTCCTCGGCGACCCGGTTCGGCGCGCGGCGTACGATGCCCAACTATCCGGCGCGCGCTACACTTCGCGGCCGGCCCCGCTTCCAGATCCGGTAGCCGGAGTACCCAAGGAGGAACCAGCGCCCGAACCCACGCCGGCCCGTGCCTCCCGGATGCTTGGCGGGCGCCGCCTCGCGGTCTGGGGCTGGCTCCGCCGGCATCCGGCGCATTCGGCGGGGATCACCGTTCTGCTCTTGCTTCTCCAGTTCGCCGCCCTGGAGCAATCTCATCACGCGGCGACGCGACCGCGGTCCCCCACGCCAACCCTCCCTGGCGCGCCGGCCGCCAGTGCCACCCTGATCGCCGCGCTCAGCCGTTCCTCGCCGTCTCCCGCCGTCCCTCGCCGTACCGCAACGGCTCGCCCGCGGATCGGCCGATCCGCGCGAACGCCCGTGGGGGCAACCGCGACCGCGACGCCCAGCCGGAGTACATCGCGGTTGCCGGCCACTCGTCATCTTCCTGGCTCCGCCACCGCGACCCCGCGACTCAAGACTCCGGTTCGCGGCGCCCCGGCCACGCCCTCATCTCAAGCCAGGGACAAAGGAAAGCCGTCGGTCCACCCTATAACGGGGTGGTCGGTAAAGCCGCTTGCCCAGTCCTGGATGGTCGCCGAACTGCCGAGGTTCCCGGATCGTCGCCTCGACGCGCCCATGCATGGCCCTACCGGTGCCGTGTGGCATCCCACTCTTCCACTGAGTAGGTTTATTGATGGCATGCAACCCCATGCCGATGCCAAACGCCTCTGGGTTGAATCGCTCGTCAACGGGACGCCTGATTGCCGCAGGTTTTCCCGTGACGTGTCTCGGATCCAGCGATTGCCCTGGAGGCCCCGAGGCAGGTCAGCCAGCGTGTTGGACGCGCACGATCCCCTGTTCTGGCACGGGGACACGGAGCGCGACGCCCAGGCCTAACGCAAAGCTACCGTGGGATCCGCGACCTCCGCCGCAAAACCGTCCGCGTCTATTCGCGCCTCTTGACGCGCCCGGCTCTTAGCAAACTCTCAGCCTGGCCTTCCTCTCCTCTTAGGTGCTTCTCACGCCAGACTCAGCCGCCGTTCTTACGCTAGGACAGTACGCCATGTAGGGCTGCCAGGAAGAGTCGGCGGTTGCGCCGGGAAGGATCAGCGATGAGTGCCATTGATATGTCTGGATTTGGGGTGACCACCGCCTCGAACGACCTTGCCGATACCCAGGCAAGGAAGATCACCCTTCCGTGGGGCCGCCTGGCGCTGGGGGTCATTTTGTTGGTGGCCGCGTTCCTCAATTTCTACCAGATCAGCCGCGAGGGCTACGCCAACAGCTACTACGCCGCGGCGGTCAAGAGCATGTCCTTAAACTGGCATAACTTCTTCTTCGCCGCCTTCGACCCGAGCGGATTCGTCACCATCGATAAGCCGCCGCTCGGCTTCTGGTTCCAGGTAGCCAGTGTGAAACTTTTCGGCTTCAGCGGGGTCAGCCTGATGTTACCCGAGGGTCTGGCCGGCATCCTCTCGGTTGCTCTGCTCTATCACCTGGTCAAGCGTGTGTATGGGACGACGGCGGGTCTCCTCGTGGCCCTCTTCATGGCGATTACACCGGTGGCCGTGGCGGACAACCGGAATAACACGATCGACAGCATCCTGGTGCTCTTTATGCTCCTCGGCGCCTGGGCGGTGACCCGAGCCGTGGAACGGCGCCGGAGCGGTGGTTCGCATGCTTCGGGCTTACGCTGGCTGCTCCTGTGCGCGGTGCTTGTGGGTCTGGGCTTCAACATTAAAATGCTGGAAGCATTCCTGGTGGTCCCGGCCTTCGGCCTGGTCTATCTCCTGGGAGCACAGGCCCGTTGGCGCACCCGCCTGTTCCACCTGTTTCTGGCGGCCATCGTGATGCTGACTGTTTCGCTGTCCTGGGCGGTGGCCGTGGATCTCACCCCGGCCAGCCAGCGCCCGTGGGTGGATTCCACCACGACCAATTCCGAAATCGACCTTGCCATTGGCTACAACGGCCTGCAGCGGCTCCTCGGGCAGAGCGGCACGCCGGGTCGGGCTGGCGGCGCGACGAACGGGGCCGCGGTCGGGGCCACGACCACGAGCATCGCGAGCACGATTGGCTCGAACTCGACCACGACGACAGCGAACACCACGACCGCGGCGAGCGCCGCGTCTCGCACCGCGCGCGGCCAGTTCAATGGCGGTGGCGGCGGTGGGGGCGGCGGTCTGTTCAATAATGGCGCCGCGGGACCGCTCCGCCTTATCGACTCGGAATTGGGTGGCCAGGCCGGCTGGCTCCTCCCCCTCGCCGTCATCGCCTTGCTGGCGGCGGGTAGCCGGCGCCTCCGCTTCCCCTTGGACCGCCGGCAACAGGGTTTGGTGCTGTGGGGCGTCTGGCTGCTCACCATGGCGGGATTCTTCAGCGTGGCCGGCTTCTTCCATAGCTACTATCTGGTCACTTTGGCTCCCGCCATCGCGGCCCTGGCCGCCATAGGGTTGGTGACCCTCTGGCAAGATTACCTCCACTATCGGTCACTGACGAACTGGCGCGGTTGGCTGCTTCCGGTCGCGCTCCTGGTCACCGCGATTGCCCAGGTCCACATCCTGAGCGG
>DATLQX010000091.1:0-2563 GCA_035534995.1 Chloroflexota bacterium
CAATCATGTCCTGGGCGCGGGCCGCTCGCCGAAGAGCACCTCCGCCGCTGCCCGAGCACACACGGGCGCGTAGCCCAGCGCTGAGATATAGGTGCCGATACCGTCCAGAGCGGGGAGTTCATATGGGTCACGCAGCCCCACCACAATGGGGGATACTCCTTCCCGTACCAGAGCCAAAATAACCGCGTGTTGCGCCTGAGTAGGAAAGTCAAAACCGGGTAACGGATAGTTTTCGGTTACCACGATTACCGTGGCGGTCAGAAGCCGGGGCAGGTAGCCCGGCAGATCTCCTGGATCAGCCAGACTGAGCAAGGTTGCCCCTGGATGTCGTCGGACCACCTCGCGATAGAATGTCTCGACTGGAGGCTCGCTCAAATTCGGACCGATGCCACGCATCCCCGCTACCAGGCCACGCGCCGATTGCGGCACCGGGGACAGAACGATCAGGGGCGCGGAGGAGGGAAGAGCAAGGGGGAGGCGTCTCTCTTCATCGCGGATGATGGTCACCGCGCCGCGTGCCGCCGCCAGCTCAATCGCTCGGTGATCCGCGCCCCCCACGACCCGCCTCGCCTCGTCCAGGCTCGGGTGTATGCTCTCGAAAAGACCGGCGTCAGTCTTCAGCTTGAGGATTCGGCGCACGGCCTGATCGAGGCGTGCCTGGGGAATGGTCCCGTCCCGAACCGCGCTCCGCACCGCTTCGACGAGGGCAATTTGGTTCGCGAGATATCCTTTCGGCTCATCACCGTAACGTTCCTCCGCCAGCATCACCAGATCGGCGCCGGCGTTGATCGCGCGTATGGCCGCCTCGGCTACTCCATACACGCGGCGGATGGCGCCCATGCTGAAGCTGTCGGTGAGAACCACTCCCTCAAACCCCAACTCCTCCCGGAGTAGGCCGGTAAGCAGAGCGGGCGAGAGGGTAGCGGGCCACTGAGGATCATAGGCAGGATAGAGCAAATGCGCGGTCATAATCACATCTACCTGGTTCGCGATCGCGGCACGGAACGGCGCCAGATCGACCGCGTGCATCTGTTCCCGACCATGATTGACGGTAGCCAGGCCCCGATGGCTATCGTGGGAGGTATCGCCATGGCCGGGAAAGTGCTTGGCGCAGGCGCGCACGCCGCCTCGATGCAGGCCACGGACCGCGGCCGCCACGCATGCCGCCACGCGGTCGGGCTCGGCGCCGAACGACCGGCTCCCGATGATGGGGTTGCGCGGATCGCTGTTGACGTCCGCTACCGGTGCCAGGGCGGCGCCAATCCCCAGGGCTCGCAACTCCCGCCCGATCACCGCGTACATCTCTTCAACCTGCTCCGGGGTGGTCGCGCCCAACGCGAGGTTGCCCGGTCCGGAGGTCGTGTGCGGGGTCAGCACGGCCCACGCGCCTTCCTGGTCACAACCGGCAAAAATGGGTAATTGGCGCGGGGTATGGAGGGCGATATCTTGAAGACCGTCCATCAAGGCCACCGCTCCCTCAATGGAGCGCAAGTTGTCCTGACTCAGGTAGACGCCACCCACCAGGTATGTACCGAGAAGAACCTCGGCGTCCGCCGTGGAGTCTCCCTCAAAGGCCAGCATGAAGAGTTGACCCACCTTCTCTTCCAGGCTGAGTGATTCGACCGCGACCGACATGATCACCTGCCTCTTCGCTATTTCTCGCCGCGATGTATAGTACGCTCATCCAGCGGGTAATGTCACCTGCCGCGGATCGGCCTGGGTCACTTCACGCCAGGCGCGGGAATAGGGCCAAGCGGGCGCCGCTCAATCAAGCAGGCGGAAGAGCGGCACCTTCAGTTCCCGTCCCAGTTCCTGGAGTGATGCCGCTACCCCGCCATGCAAGGGAAGGCCCGTCCGGAGGTGGCGCTGCCTGGCTTCGAACTCAGGCTCGCCGGCGACCATAAGCCGATCCACCCCTGGGGCGCGCGGCGCCGCGTGCAAATCATCGATGTAGGCGTCCATGGCCGCCTTGAACTCGTCCACGGCGCCAAAGGCGGCGAGGTCAATTGCGGCGACAAAGTGCCCCACTCCCGCACTCTCCCCACGCCCCTTCGCCTCACGGACGTGCAGGCTAACCCGCGCCCCGGCCAGGACGCCGGAGAGGATATCGACCATGACGGCCAGTCCGTACCCCTTGTGCCCCGCCTCCAGGCCGCCAAGGGGGACCAGGCCGCCGGTCAGGTCGCCGGAAGTCCGGGCCAGCACCTCGGCGGCATCGGTCGCCGTCCGCCCCTGGGCATCGACTGCCCAGCCGGCAGGCAGCGGCGTCTGGCGCCGCGCTTTCACCTCTACCTTGCCAATCGGCACCACGCTGGTCGCCATATCCAGCATAAAGGGCTGATGCCGTCCCGCCGGCGCCGCGAAGGCGAGCGGATTGGTCCCGAGGAGCGAGGTGCGGCCCCCGGTGGCAACCACCAGGGGACCCGCCGTGGTGCAGCAGACGCCGATCATGTCTTGCGCGGCGGCCAGCATCGGATAATAGCCCGCGATCCCATAGTGGTTGCTGTTCCGCACCACGGCCATGCAGGTGCCTGCCTCCCGCGCCCTGGCGATGCAGAGATCC
>DATLQX010000092.1:0-2271 GCA_035534995.1 Chloroflexota bacterium
TAGACAAGATAGGCGCAGATGGAGCGCACGTGGGCCGGGTACACCGTCGTGGGCGTGGCGGCGCCAAGCTGAGCCGCCGTGGTGGTGAGATAGACATCCACGATACGCACCTGCCGGCGCTCCTGCCAGAGCCAACCAAGACCCAGCAGGAGCACGAGCAGCAGGCGCTCAATGGTCCCCGTGCGCCAGAGAGCCGTGCGTGGGGCCGCGAAATTTCGCACGGTCTATGGCGAAAGCGCGCCTAGCCCCGCCGGGCCGTGGCGACGTGACTCCAGCGCGCACCGCCAAGGTTCATCGCCCGATGCGAGACCGTGAAGGTGGTCACCGCGCCGCAGCTGGTCCCAGTGCATGGGGGCGGCGGCGGGCTGCAGGGGCCGTCCACCCAAAAGACCTTCTGCTTGGCGATCTCGTTGCCCTTGTTGTCGGTGACGTAGCTCTTATAGTGACCGGGATTGAGAAAGTATGGTCCGTTAACGAACTGGTAGTTCCCCGAATCATCCACCGTGCCGGTAAAGGTATCGGTCAGGACCACCGAGCCATCACCGGTGGGAGACCACGAATTCACCGTTACCGTGCCCTGCGCCGCCGCGAAATTGAAGCCCAGAATATAAAAGCCGCACGGTACATGCGGCTCATTGCCCTGGTTTCCGCGATCGGGATACGGGAATTGACTGATTTTGGTGTCACCCGAGTTGCCGTTTCCGGCCGCGTGGGCAAATGGGCCGCTCACCCTCACGGCTACCGCCGCGCCGATGAGCAAGGCCACCAGCACCAGGCTGGTCAATCGTCGAACCATGGACTGCCTCCCTTCGTTCTCTGGCATCCCACGGCGAATGCCCCAAGTACATGCCACCCGCCGAAGCAGGCCGCGTACGTCCGCGTACGTCCACGGGAGGGTACGCCCACTATACTCCCCTTATGGCCACGGAAAAGCCCCCATAGAGGCAGCGTTTTCCCGCTACCTGGTGGGTAAATCCCGCGCTCTGGACGCGACGCGGCGTACCCAGACTGAAAAGGTATGGCTGCGGTGTCACCCTTTTTTCGGCTTGGCGCGTCGTGATCAGTGGGGGCTTATCCTTCGCCGGGTGAGAGGGTTTTGTCATCGCGCGGAACGCCGCCACCGATCTCAGCCGCCGGCGCCGGGAGTGCGTGCCGTGGGAGACGCTTCCAGAGGCGTTCCATCCGCGCATCAGTGAGAATGACGAAAGTAGGATGATTCGTCGGGAGGTTCTGGCCTCTCTTGCCGGCCTGGTCGCGGCCTTGCCCCCGGCCAAGCGCGAGCTACTGGCCCTTCGCTTCGGCGCCGATCTCAGCTACGCGGAGATCGCGGGCGTGATTGGGAAGCGCGAGGGTGCGGTCAAAAAGGAGATGAGCCGGTTGCTCAGGCAGTTAAGGGAGCGGCACGATGAAGATTAACCGTCCTGGGCACCAGCGCCTCCCCGAGGATGATCCATTATTCGCCGGTCTGGTGGCGGATCTCAAGTTGCTGCATCGCGTTTCCCCGCCGGACGAACTCCAGTGGCGGGCGGATCCCACCCGTAAGCGCATTTTCCCACGGCAGGAAACGAAGGTCATCCATACCTCTCGCGCCCCATCCGCGCCGACAGACGCCGGGAGGGGGAGGAAGTTCTGGTTACCCTTGAGCGCCGCGACGATCATCCTGGCGCTGGGCGGGCTGGTGAGCGGGCTGGGGACGCT
Organism: Chloroflexota bacterium; assembly: GCA_035534995.1. Classification (GTDB taxonomy): domain Bacteria; phylum Chloroflexota; class UBA5177; order JANWHV01; family JANWHV01; genus JANWHV01. The sequence continues at coordinate 1,699 of DATLQX010000092.1, forward strand.
CGCCGGGCACCAGGTTCACCCTTTACGGCCCGCGATCGGGGTGCGCGACCTGGGCCTCGCGGGGGTGCGCGGCGCTCCCAACGCGGCAGGGCCAGTCTGGGAAGCGGGGTGGCCCATGGTAGGCCATGACCCCCAGCAAACCAGCAGAAGCCCTGGTCTCGGTCCGCTCAGTCCCCACCTTCTCTGGACCTATCGCGGCATGGTGTCGCCGGTCATCGTCGGTCCGGACGGCACCGTGTATGGCTGGACAGCGCACAGCCTGACGGCCCTCGCCGCCGGGGGGAAGCAGCGGTGGTCCGTGCCCGCGCGGGAGGACTTCGGCGGCCCGCCCGCCCTGGGTTCCGATGGACTGTTGTGTGGAAGCGGGGACTTGACCGGGACATCCGGCACACGATCGGTGTTTCGGCCGATCGTTGCCCTCTTCGCTGTCTCGCCGCAAGGCAAGCAGGTGTGGGCGATCCGCTCGTTGCCTTGGGCGACCGTGCCCGAAAGCGTACCTTTCAGTAAAGGGGTGTCGCCGATCGTCACCGCGGCCAACCTGCTCTACGTGCCGTTTGTCGGCCCTTCCTATAC